>NZ_CAKZMP010000405.1 GCF_937128705.1 uncultured Kiloniella sp.
GCGGCAGCTTGCCGTCTTCGCGTGCAAACTTGCTCAGAAGTTCAGCATTAACACCCAGTCGTTGATTAGCAAGGGCCAGATCATAAGCAAAGGAACGGCTAACAGGGTTTCCAAAGCGTGCCAGATTCTCCCCGTATGCAACAAGCTGCTGCCAACGAACAGACCCGTATTTAGCATGCAGCGCAGCCATTACACGAGGCGCTTTTGGAATCACACCACCAGACGCAGACGATTTCGGAAGAAAATTCAAGGCAACAGCTTTGTTTTCTTCCTTGTCATAATAAGAACACGCCCCGCCCGCAGCGATACCAACACGCGATGGCATGGTAACAGCCATGGTAAAATACATCGCAACAGCGGTATCAGCAGCCGTCGCGCCATTGCCCAGCAACTCGCGTCCAACCTGTGCAGCCCTTGGTTCATCAGCTGATACAACGCCAGCAAAACCTTCGACAACCTGAAGATTTCCTTTTGCAGTTTCATCCGCAGTTTCACAAGCTGAGAGTAGCATTCCCCCCAAACATGCTGTTAAGATAGCGGAATGAAGTTTTGTTTTACCGAAAAAGGTGTCTTGCATTACTGACGCTTTGCCCCCAATTGACTATACGAAATCTTATAAACTTGTGAGAACTGTCCGTTGAATGAACGACCAGCCCGCCTGATTTTACGCATCATTGCTTTTATTGCCACTGTTACTTTTACCTTTCCAGCAAAAGCACAGGGATTGAACCTGATCCGTGACGCTGAAACAGAACACGCTCTGAGGGTTTATTCCACCCCAATCTTTCAGGCTGCTGGTATCAGCCCGCAAAGTGTAAGTATTTTCATCGTCAATGACAAAAGCCTTAATGCCTTTGTGACATCTGGTAACAGGATGTTTATCAATACGGGCCTGTTAATCAAGGCCAAAACGCCTTCGGAAGTCATTGGTGTGATTGCCCACGAAACCGGACACCTTGCCGGTGGGCACGTTGCTTTTCGTGGCGACAGTGTCGACAAAGCGCTGGTTACAACTTTTGCCAGTTACTTGCTGGGTGTTGGGGCCGCACTGGCCACAGGCAAAAGCGAAGCAGCTGGCGTTATTATTGGCGCGGGGCAATCATTGGCTCTTAGAAACTTCCTAAGCTATACCCGTCAACAAGAATCCGCCGCTGATCAGGCTGCTGTGAAGTATCTGCGCGCCACAGAACAGTCTGCCGCTGGCCTGCGCGATTTTATGGGTGTGCTGCGGGGACAGGAAGTACTGCTCAGCCAAAATCAGGACCCTTATCTGCGCAGTCACCCCCTGTCACAGCAAAGATACAACTTTCTGGATAATGAAGTTCTGAAATCACCATATTCTGATAAAACCGATTCGCCCGAGATTATCCAACTCCACAAACGGATTGTTGCCAAACTTGTCGGCTTTTTAGATTCTTCAACTAAAGTGCTCCGAAAATACCCGCCGGAAGACATGTCGCAAGAAGGGCGATATGCCCGTGCTATTTCCTATTACCGTTCTACGGATATAGACAATGCCCTGCGGGAACTCGACAGCTTACTGGTTGATTATCCGAACGACCCTTATTTTTTGGAACTCAAAGGTCAAATCCTGTTTGAGTTTGCCCGTGGGCAAGAAGCTGCCCCCTATCTTCAAAAGGCTGTGGAACTGGCCCCGGATGCAGCACCCATAAAAACGTTGTACGTGCGCGTCCTTGTTGAAGAAAATAACCCCGAAAAAGACACGATAGCTCTGGAACATATTCAAACCATTCTGGCACAGGAACCGAATAACGCAGGCGTTTGGCGACAGGCGGCAATCATCTATGGACGCCGTGGTGACAAGGGCATGACAACACTGGCCCTCGCCGAAGCCGCCTATGGCAGAGGAAAATATGCCGAAGCCGTTATCCAGTCGGGACGCGCACGCGATTTGCTCCCCAAAGGATCACCTGCTTGGTTACGTGCTTCGGATCTGAACAGCACAGCAGAACGTAAAGATAAGAAGCGTAAAAACAATTAACCGAATTCAAATATCCTCACGCACAAGCGTAGAACGTAATCGTTCACATTAAAGTTCTTTGCCATTCACGGGAAAGTTCTTTGCATATTCGTAGGGATTTCATCATTATAGCCACATTATGTGCCATTAAAAAAAGTCGAAACCAATGCTCCTAAGTAAAAAAAATCATACGTCCTATAACTGGGCAACTCTTCGCAAGTCAGTTTTAGCGGGCAGTATTGCCCTATCCACAACAATTGCCCTGGGAACAATTGGTCACGCACAGGACGCCACAGATAGCTCTACGGTTTTCCCTTTGAAAACAGAAGAACAGACAAAGGCCTTTGAAGAAGCTGTCAAAGAGTATCTCTTGCAAAACCCAGAGGTCATAATCGACTCTCTGACCCGCTATCAAGAGCTACAGGCCCAACGCGAAGAAGAGCAAAAACAGCTTGCGATTACCAGCAACCTAGAAGATCTCCACAACTCCCCGACGTCTCCCGTCTTAGGGAACCCTGATGGTGATGTTGTGCTTGTTGAATTCTTTGATTACCGCTGCCCCTATTGCCACAAAGCAGCCTCTATCGTTAAACAACTTGTCGAGGATGATCCCAATCTGAAAGTTGTCATGAAAGAGTTTCCGATCCTCAGCCCGGAATCCATGATTGCCGCACGTGCAGCCCTAGCGGCCATGAAACAGGGGAAATATGCCGCATACCACTTTGCTTTGATGGACAGTGCGTCGGACCTTTCCCAAGACAGGCTTTTTGCCTTGGCAGAAGATCTTGACCTGGACTTAGATCAATTCAAAGATGACATGAAAGCCGAAGAAGTTGGGCAGGAAATCCTTAGCACCCGTGCTCTAGCACAACGAATTGGCGCAAACGGCACCCCCGCATTCATCGTCGGAACAACAAGCGTCCCGCCAAACACCACCTTCGAAGAATTCAAAGCACTCATACAGAGTATCCGCGCAAAAAAAGCCAGCTAACCCCGTATTAATGACATACCCCCGTTAAGGGGAGCATCTCAAGGGACGTTTGCCCGTGTAATTCCCCCGGATAACCACCCGGGGGAATTCGGTCAGAATATTTCCCAGTGACCGCCCCACTGAACCATACGGGACACATACAGAAACCACCCTGAAAATCGTATGGACAGCCACACCTGATTTTTGTTGTCTCTCTTACGGTTAAGGCAATCTAACGGATTGAAAAAAAGCGACAACAATTGACGCAATTGATTGCACGATCTGCACTGCTATGTTACCCCTAATCAATTCATTTAACTGAAATGAATGGTGCATACCTTTGCCGTCAGTGTTGCTTTTAAACGGACCCAATTTGAATTTGTTGGGTACCCGTGAACCAGAAATTTATGGTTCTGAAACCTTAGAAGACCTTAATACGCTTTGTCACAAACGTGCCAAAGCTCTTGGGCTTTCTTTGGCGTGCAAGCAATCCAATTGGGAAGGTCAGCTTATTGACTGGATCCACGACGCGCGTGATACACACAAAGGTATCATCATCAATCCGGGTGCACTTACCCATACATCAATCGGATTACTGGATGCCCTAAAGGGTGTCGGGTTACCCGTTATTGAGGTACATATCTCTAACATCCATCGTCGCGAAAGCTTTCGACATCAATCCTATGTATCACAAGCAGCCCTTGGGGTTATTTGTGGTCTGGGGCGTCAGGGCTATCTTTTGGCTATGGATGCGATGGCTAACGTTTTAAACAGCGAACAAGATTTATAATGTCTAAACTTGAAGTAAATGAGAAGGTTATCCGTACCCTCGCCGGCTTGCTGGATGAAACGGACCTGAGCGAAATTGAATATGAAGCAGACGGTCACCGTATCCGCTTAGTCCGAGGCGGAACAGTTGTTCACGCTGCTGCCCCAGCTGCTGTTGCACCTGCCGCTGCACCTGCACCTGCGGCAAGTGATGCTGGCGGCGTACCTGCAAACGCCATTACCTCACCAATGGTTGGAACGGCTTATCTCTCAGGAGAACCTGGCGCCCCGACTTTTGTAAAGGTAGGCGACAGCGTAACAGAGGGACAGACGCTTCTTATTCTCGAAGCAATGAAAGTCATGAACCCGCTGCCTAGCCCTAAATCAGGCGTCGTAAAACAGATCCTCGTCAGTGACGGTCAGCCAATCGAATTTGGTGAGCCACTGATGGTTATTGAATAATAGCTGACACAAGAAGGCTTCATGTTCAAAAAGATCCTCATTGCCAATCGCGGCGAAATTGCCCTTAGAATTCTTCGGGCTTGTCGCGATATGGGCATCGAAACTGTTGCAGTCCATTCCACAATAGATTCCGACGCAATGCACGTTCGCCTTGCCGATGAGTCCGTTTGTATTGGCCCCGCACCAAGCAAAGACAGTTATCTCAACATTCCAGCAATTCTTTCGGCTGCAACAATGACGGGCGCTGATGCTATTCATCCCGGCGTTGGCTTTCTTTCCGAGAATGCTGGCTTCGCCGAAATGGTAGAAGAACACGGCTTTACCTTTATCGGTCCCTCCCCCGAACACATTCGGATTATGGGCGATAAAGTTGCCGCGAAGGAAACAGCTATCAAGCTTGGTATCCCGGTTGTTCCAGGATCCGACGGTGCACTGGAAAGTGCCGAAGACGGCATTAAAATTGCCAAGGAAATCGGCTACCCCGTCCTGATCAAAGCCCGTTCTGGTGGCGGTGGTCGCGGCATGAAAGTCGCCAATAACGATGATGAACTTCGTCAAGGTTTCCGACTGGCACGTACCGAAGCCAAGTCTGCCTTTGGTGATGATGTTGTCTATATGGAAAAATATCTGGGGACACCCCGGCATATCGAGATCCAGTTACTAGGCGACGGTCAAGGTGGTGCAATCCACGTGGGCGAGCGAGACTGCTCTCTTCAACGGCGTCATCAAAAAGTGTTAGAAGAAGCGCCATCGCCGATGCTAACGGACGAAGAACGTAATCGTATTGGTAAAATTTCTGCCGATGCGATGTTAGGATTTGGCTATAAAAGTGCTGGTACCATTGAATATCTCTATGAAAATGGTGAATTCTATTTCATCGAGATGAATACACGTATCCAAGTCGAGCATACGATTTCAGAAGCGATCAGTGGCATTGATCTTATGCGCGAAATGATCCGCGTTGCTGCTGGCGAAAAGCTGAGCCACACTCAAGAAGAAGTTGTCCTGAAAGGGCATGCGATTGAGTGCCGGATCAACGCTGAGCACCCCTTCAACTTTATGCCATCCCCAGGCCTGATCAAAGGCTACCATGCCCCAGGTGGCCTTGGTATTCGTGTTGATGCTGCCATTTATGCCGGATATAAAATTCCACCAACGTATGATAGCATGATTGCCAAGCTGATTGTCCATGGAGACGATCGTGCCGATTGTATCATGAAAACAAGGCGTGCCCTGCAAGAGTACGTGATTGATGGTGTAAACACGTCAATTCCACTACATATGGAATTGGTAAATAACGAAGAGTTTCAATCCGGTGTCTATGATATCCACTGGTTGGAAAAATTTGTTGATAGCTTGAATAAAGGGTAAAAACTGGACAGGCATTCCCCGAATAAAGTGTTGAAGCATAATTTCTGGGCATAGGTGTTCATGGAGATCACAGCAGATCTACTCTTAAAAGCATATACCATTGGGGTTTTTCCAATGGCGGAAAGTCATGATTCTCTGGATTTACATTGGATAGATCCAGAGAATCGCGGCATCCTTCCTCTAGATAAAATCCATATCTCTCGCTCCTTGCGAAAAGCGCTGAAAAAAAATCCTTTCGAAGTCCGCTGTAATACGTCTTTTTCTGATGTCTTGGAAATGTGCGCCGCAACAACATCACAGCGACCAGATACCTGGATCAATCCCCTTATCAAGAAAATATATACTCAACTTCACGAACGTGGATTTGCGCATTCTGTGGAATGTTGGCTTGATGGTAAGCTTGTTGGCGGCCTTTATGGCGTCTCACTCGGTGGCGCATTTTTTGGTGAAAGCATGTTCTCTCGCCGCAGTAATGCCAGCAAAATTGCTCTTATTCATCTGGCAGCCCGCCTTGTTAAAGGAAACTATACCCTACTGGACACACAATTCACCACCGAGCATCTAAGCCAGTTTGGCACCATTGAAATTGAACGAGAAATTTATAAAAAATGCTTGTTCGAAGCAATGCAGGCGCCCGCGCGCTTTCCTTTGGAACTTTCAGAAGGTGAACTGTCAGACTTTATTGAAAGCTGCAAGGGCAATCGCCCAGCCATTTACACAGACGACTGAGTACGCAGAGGGGAATTGAGTACACGGGAGGACTGAGTTCATCAACGGCTCAGACCTTTAAGAAATAAGCCCTGAAAGCACGGCTAATTTTCTATTTTCTCTTCTGTTTTCTGCACTTCTTCTTCAGCCTTTTTTGCTTCAGCGGCCCGCGCCTCATCCAGTGACATACAGTTCACCACCCATATATCGTAAACCGGATGTTCCATTGCCGACACGGCAGGGGATGACGCAAACATCCATCCGGTAAACATCCGTGTGGCTTCGACATTTTCTTTATGATCATCAATTTCAAGGAAAGATGCTGATTCAGGCATTTCCTCTGGTCGGCTTTTCCGACACTCTCTTGCTGTAATCTCGAGAGACCCAAACCGTACTGGCTGATTTACTGGCACATGCAATTCTGAAACGCGCGCAGTAATCTTATTGAGACCTTGTAGGACAGCAACTTCATAAGAAATCATTTCAGCACGCGCAGATAGAGGCGACAGCCCTATGACTGTTGCGGCAATTGCACCGCTTAAAGATGCTACAGCTGACAGGGACGCAATTCGAACCGTCGTTATTTTTTTCGCGATCTGTAACAAGCTACAAATTTCCCTCTGCTGATCCTGTCAGTGTTTTTTTGAGGCGTAAGGATTAACCAGATCATCAACAATTGCCCTTAGGACTTCACGAAGTTGATCTTCATCCCCCCCCATAAGAACCGCGTCTTCCAACGCATCTTGTGAAAGTTCTCTTATTTCTTCGAGATTTTCATTCAAGACTTTGATCTTTTCAAGGCAAGAAAGAGGCTCTCCGTCGGGTTGACGCCAGACAGTTGTCGATTTGCTCTTATCCGTCATGCTGAAATTCCCTCAGGACATCCCTTGAGATACTGACCGTTTTTAATTATTGTCAGCCGAAGAGAAAACAAAACGACCGAGAAGATCCATAAGATTTACAGATCCCTGAGTATCAATAATAAGGCCACCTGCTTCGATGTAATCATCTTCACCGCCGGGCTCAAGACTGACAAAATTCCCCCCCAACAGGCTATCTGATAGAATACGCGCAGAGGTCCCCTTGGGAAGCTTAACATCTTCATCGATCAAAAGTGTGACAACAGCAAAATACGTATCTTTATCCAGTTCCTGACGAAGAACTGTCCCAACCTTTACACCTGCAATTTCGACATCTGTGCCCGAGACCAGGCCATTGGCATTATCGAATTCGGCGACCACCTCGTACCCAGTAGAAGAGCCACCAGAACTACTGCTAAAGGCGTAGAAGCCAAAGGAAACAGCAACAAGCAAAACAAGCCCGCCAATAATCGTTTCAACAATACTTCTATTCATCAAGCTCACCTACAGGGGAAAGTTAGGTTAAAAAGTTAGAGGCAAAGACCACGTCAATTTAATCTCTGCCTAAAAAGGTCAGAGTTTATTCAGGTTGCCAAGCATCGTAATCACTAGAAACCCGCGGGCGCTCACCAGCTTTTAGCATACTGCCTTTTGGGCGGTAAGCTTCGGCTGTTCCAGTTTTGTTTGGTTGGTGCTCTTGCTGCCATTCGTGTTTGGCATAACCACCTTCAGGTGGAAGTTCATCCGTTGTATGATGAATCCAGGCATGCCAGTCAGCAGAAACGCGACTGGCTTCTGGTTCACCATTATAAATAACCCAGCGACGTTCGGACCGCAGGCTATTTTTATGCACTTCACTGCCACCCTTGGTGCGATAGAACTTGTTGCCGTCCTGATCTTGCCCAACCAGCTCGCCTTTGAGCCATGTGAACAGACGAGTTCCAAGAGGAGTTCCAGCCATATCTCTTCCTTAATTGAATTGGGTTCAACCCTATTCTTATATATCTGTCTTATGAACAGCTACTTAAGGTAACTGATCTTTTTGGGTAAAAAATAAGTAGCGCCATCAAAACACGACTTAATCTTTCTGCGCTGAATATTACACTGCAACCCCTTTCAGTCCAGTCCAAAGGGCGCAAAAATGACGTAATTTTTACTCAGCTATGCCTCTTGGTCATCTTTTGGGACGACAGTAAGCCCTTCAGGTTCACAAATAGCTTTCCAGTCCCCCTCTTCAACCTGATAACCTTCTTCGGCAATATCCTGATTTCTTGCGATCTGATCGGCGGGGTTAAATAGCCTTGCTGGTACAGAGGAAACACCAGCTTCAAGAGCTTTGATCATATCAGGGTAAAGCTGTGGCAGATCCAAAACCAGTATTGTACAGCCTGGGACCTGTTTGTCCGTTTTGGTTAAGGCACTCACAACCAGTTCACCAATATTCCCCGGTGTAATGCCTTGGACAAAGGCGTCATGACTGACAGGAAGACCATACAGTTCAATATACAAATCTTCTTCGGCTCCGGGGACGCCAACAATCCCCCGGCTACTGCCATAAAGCTCTGTCAGGATCTGACCTTCGTCAGAAACCGGATCGACAACAAAGGTAGCAAAACAGGCCAAGCCATCTTCCACGGCGTCTTCAACAAGCTGACCTAACCCGACGAGATCACAAACATTTGTGATAACGGCAAGTCCCATTCCCTGTTCACGTGCCTTGTGTGTTGCCTTCTCAACAGCCTGAATACCCGCGACTGCCAGCGACTGCCCATTCGCATCAAGAAATGCAGCATTATCTTTCTCGGACAGCAATTCAATCTTTGTCATGTCTGTCTGGCTATAAGCGGATTTATTTTTAGCCAGAAAGCGAATACCACACCGATGAAGGCGCTCTGCCCATTGCACCATAGCAGCGGCACGATCAAGTGTGATTTCCTGCGCGCCTCTGGCTTCCAGACAATCTTCAAGCCTGTCACGAAAATCTGATAAACTAACTCTCATTCAGTCGTCTTTCATCCCGGTCTTTGGACCTTATTAATACCCTGTTTTTATCTCAGCCCTAAATAACATAGAGCGTCAAACGATACACGCCTCTATATTGAGTAAAAAAATGCTCCCCCAAAAAATGCCGCCCAAAGGCGTTTATTTATTTGATTTAACTTTCCACAACGGCTTTTCCCTGACCTAATCATGATGAAAACATGCCATGACCAAGGATAGTATCAAGTTAAGACTTTCTAGGGTTTAATCATATACCTCGCCCCTAACGCCCTATAAAACTGACAGAACCCGTAGAGCAGAATCGTGAACAACATAGCAATAAAAAAACCTCCCCTCTTCGGGATCCTCACAGGCCTTGTTGGCGGGACCTCTTTTGGGCTGATCACCCCTATTTTTCCCTTTGCCTACACGATCGGGGTAACAGCCAGTAGCGCAACCATTATTCGCTTTGTTTTGGGCAGTATCATCATGGTCACAATCCTGCTTGCCAGCAAAACGACATTCTCCGTGCCCAGAAATAAAATAATCCCACTCTGCATGATGGGCCTTTTTATCTTCAGCGTCACAGTCTGCTATCTTTC
>NZ_CAKZMP010000406.1 GCF_937128705.1 uncultured Kiloniella sp.
TGATCACTCAGTAGGTAAGATCATTGCTGAAGCAATGGAGCGTGTTGGTAAAGAAGGCGTTATCACTGTTGAAGAAGCTAAGTCTCTTGCAACTGAACTTGACGTTGTTGAAGGTATGCAGTTTGACCGCGGTTATCTGTCTCCTTACTTCGTAACAAACGCAGAGAAAATGGTTGCTGATCTTGAAGCGCCATACATTCTTCTTCACGAAGCAAAACTGACAAACCTTCAGCCAATGCTTCCACTTCTTGAAGCTGCTGTTCAGTCCGGTCGTCCGCTACTGATCATCGCTGAAGATGTTGAAGGCGAAGCGCTTGCAACTCTTGTTGTGAACAAACTTCGTGGTGGTCTTAAAATCGCAGCTGTTAAAGCTCCTGGTTTTGGCGATCGTCGTAAAGCTATGCTTGAAGACATCGCGATCCTGACTGGTGGTACAGTTGTTTCTGAAGATCTTGGCATCAAGCTTGAGAACGTTACTCTTGATATGCTTGGTACTGCGAAACGCGTTAACATCTCTAAAGAAGAGACTGTTGTTGTTGACGGTGCTGGTGAACGCGAACAGATCGAAGGCCGTTGCGCTCAGATCCGCGCACAAGCTGAAGAAACTTCTTCTGACTACGATCGTGAAAAACTACAAGAGCGTCTTGCTAAACTTGCAGGCGGTGTAGCTGTTCTTCGCGTTGGTGGTTCTACAGAAATCGAAGTTAAAGAGCGTAAAGATCGTGTTGAAGATGCTATGAACGCAACACGTGCTGCTGTTGAAGAAGGCATCGTATCCGGTGGTGGTACTGCACTTCTTTCTGCTGTTGCTGCTCTTAAAGATCTTACTGGTGACAACAACGATCAAGACGTTGGTATTAACGTTGTTCGTCGTGCACTGGAAGCTCCGATCCGTCAGATCGCTGAAAACGCTGGTTACGAAGGTTCCATCGTTGTTGGTAAAATCACTGAGAAAAACGAAGCTGGCTTTGGTTTCGATGCTCAGACTGGCGAATACAAAGATCTATTTGCTGCTGGTATCATTGATCCAGTTAAAGTTGTTCGTACAGCCCTTCAGGATGCAGGTTCTGTATCCGGTCTGATGATCACAACAGAAGCTATGGTCGCTGATCAGCCTGAAGACAAGTCTGCTGCTCCTGCAATGCCTGACATGGGCGGCATGGGTGGTATGGGCGGTATGGGTGGCATGGGCTTCTAAGCCAGCCAAACTAACCGTTTAGCTATCAAGAAAGGGAGCCTTTGGGCTCCCTTTTTTTATGGTATATGTGACCGCTACTAATAGAGGCTGATCAGGGACATAGAATTATTTAATGTGGCTCCCGGTGCCATCACCTCTTAATTCCCACTTCCGGGCGCGATTTATAGTCATCTTTTCATTTACTTCTTTGCTCAAATCTAATCCGTATTGATCAAGTAAGCGGTGTAGTAAAATAACAATGTCTGCAGTTTCTTTTCCTATTTCGATGGTATTATTTTTCGCCATAGCTTCAGATAATTCGGTTGTTTCTTGCAATGCTCTTTTAAGCAGGTCATTTGGGTTATTCACGGGGCCAAAAGTTTTTTCGGCCCACTCACAGATAGTCGTTTGTGTTTCCATAAAAGGTTTCACCTTTTTAAAAGAGGGATAAGCGACTTCAAGGATAAGAGAAAGAAATCCCCATCGGTCTATTTTCATAAAAGGGATAACAGGGTAGAATTAGCGCTTAATATAAAGAATTAATTGGACAAAATATATGAGTGACCTCAGAAATTTTATCAACGCATTGCCAAAAGCTGAATTACACCTTCATCTTGAAGGTTCTTTGGAGCCAGAAATGATGATGCATTTGGCGACCAGAAATAACATTGAACTGCCCTATCAGTCCGTTGATGAAATCAAAGACGCTTATAATTTTTCAAACTTACAGGATTTTCTAGATATCTATTATCAGGGGATGAATGTTCTTCAGACGGAACAGGATTTCTACGATCTGACTTTTGCTTACCTTAAGAAAGTCGCCGATGAGGGCGTGGTTCACGTGGAAGTTTTTTATGACCCTCAAGGGCATACAAGCAGGGGGGTTGCATTCTCTACTGTTACGAATGGTATCCTACACGCTCTGGATGATGGGTTGGAAAAGTTGGGCGTAAGCTCAGAACTTATCATGTCATTCCTGCGCCACTTGAGTGAAGAAGAGGCATTTGCAACACTTGAAGAGGCAAAACCATGGTTTGATGGGCGTATTGTTGCTGTCGGACTGGATTCAAGCGAGATGGGACATCCTCCGTCAAAATTTGAGCGGGTTTTTGAGGCAGCTCGTGATTTGGACCTCAAACTTGTGGCGCATGCGGGGGAAGAGGGACCCGCAGAATATGTGCGGGAGGCTATCGAACTTTTAAAGATTGATCGGTTGGATCACGGTAACAGAACAATTGAAGATGCTGACTTAACTCAAAAATTGGCACAATCCGGTATCGCCTTTACGGTTTGTCCGCTTTCAAATCTTAAGCTCTGCGGCGTGATGGATATGAAAGAACATCCGCTTAGAAAAATGATGGATGCAGGTCTAAAGGTAACCGTGAATTCTGATGACCCGGCTTATTTTGGCGGTTACATGACAGCAAATTTTCTTTCAGTTGCCGAAGCTTTGGCATTAAACAAAGATGATATTGCCCTGTTGTGTCGTAATTCTATTGAAGGATCTTTCCTTACGGACAAAGAAAAACAACAGCATTTGGATCGTATAGATAATATTGCCTCAAGTCATAAATGATATGCTCTTTCTTGATCTAAAAACTAATCTGTTGGCTGTGTAATGTTTTCTAAGTTAGATAAGATTACAGAGATTTTGAGCGACGTTTCTGAACGGGCAATTGTTCCAAGATTTCGAAATCTTTCTGAAGGTGACGTCTCATATAAAAAAGGCGGCGAAACGGTTACAATTGCAGATACTGAAGCCGAAGTTCTGCTTGAAAAACGTTTGATTGATTTATTTACCGGCAGCCAGGTTGTTGGCGAAGAAAAAGCCGCGAGCACACCGAATATACTCGAAAAAATAGATGAGCGTGAACTGACATGGGTAATTGACCCGATTGACGGCACAAATAATTTTGCGCGAGGTCGGGATATTTTTAAAACCATGTTGGCTTTGCTTTATCAGGGAGAAACAGTTGCTGGTTGGATATTAAGCCCCGTCGATAAAAGCATGCTTGAAGCCCGAAAGGGAGAAGGTGCTTTTTGGGATGGGCAGCGATTAGATATTACGAGG
Organism: uncultured Kiloniella sp.; assembly: GCF_937128705.1. Lineage (GTDB taxonomy): Bacteria > Pseudomonadota > Alphaproteobacteria > Kiloniellales > Kiloniellaceae > Kiloniella. Next base: position 3,249 of record NZ_CAKZMP010000406.1, read on the forward strand.
TCTATAAAGGCTTTAGATCAGAGTGTCGGGACGCTTCATGGATCAAAAGATCAGGACCCCGTTATTCGAAAATCATTAGATAAAAATAGATCTAGACTTAACACAGTTAATACCCTGCGCTGTGCAGGAGCTGATTATGAGCGTTTGGCAACGTCTAAAACCCAGTTTGCTTTTTTTACCCGGTTAATGCCCTGGGATCATTTACCAGGTGAGCTTATTCATCGAGAGGCGGGTGGATACGGAGCTTGTCTCGACCGTACTTGTTATAGTTTCAGAGCCTACAATAAGCAGGGGTTGTTATTGGCGCCAAATGAAGATCTTTGGGATGGAATACATCAAAGATTGTTCAACTCTTAAGCTAAGTGTACAAAATAATATTTTTCATACTTCGTTCTGAGACGAAACATATTAATGTCTAAAAATGGTAATACTCTTTTATCAAAATGATAAGAGGTTAAAATGATTACGTGTATTATTACCTACGAAATTGATCCCTATAAAAAGGACTTATTTAACACCTATGCTCAAAATTGGGGACAGGCCATTCCTGAGTGTGGGGCAGATCTTGTTGGTTATTTCTCTCCCCACGAAGGTTCAACAACTAGGGCCTATGGTATTTATAATATAGAGAGTATGGCAGCGTATGAGCTTTATCGACAAAGGTTGATGGCGCATCCTCTTGGGAAAGAAAATTATGAATTTGCCCAAAAGGAGAAATTTATTCTTAAAGAAGATCGTCTCTTTTTGAAGAATGCTTCCCTGCCTCATGCCGATTTTATTGCACCATGATTGCAGTGATTTTTGAAGTGATTCCAGCTGAAGGACAGAAAAATCACTATTTGTCGTTAGCTGCGGATCTGAAAGATAAGCTTGTGGATATTGATGGGTTTATTTCTATTGAGCGCTTTCAGTCGCTTGTAGATGATCAAAAAATTCTTTCCCTATCGTTCTGGCGTGATGAAGCTGCTGTTACGACATGGCGTAATTCCTCTGATCATCGCCAGACACAAACCAAGGGGCGAGAGGGTGTCTTTTCTGACTACAGGTTGCGAGTTGCTACTGTCGTTCGGGATTATGGTCTGTATGAGAGAGACGAGGCACCCGCTGATTCTAAAGCTCTGTTTTCTTGATAAAGCAGATATTCACATTGAAGCCGGGTTTTAATCCGGCTTTTCTTTGACATGACTGAATTTAATTGGAATTGTGTAGTTCCGTTCTAAACAAGATTCCAAAAAATGATTGCTGAAATCCTAGGGATTATCTCTCCCGTTTTAATTTGTATATCAATAGGCTTTATTTGGGCCAAAGCTGGCCGCAAGTTTGATACGCCTATGGTAACCTTTTTGGTGACCTATTTTAGTACGCCAGCATTGGTGTTTTATACATTAGCGACCGTTGATTTGTCGATGGATGCTCTTGTGGCGATTGGTGGTGCTGCAACTTTGGCTAATATTATTTTTGCCGTTGCAGGAAGTGCTTTCCTCGCAATACTGGGACTTTCCCAGCGTACTTATTTGCAATCTTTGACCTGGCCGAATGTTGGTAATATCGGGTTGCCTCTTTGTCTCCTCGCTTTTGGCGAAGAGGGGCTTGCATTAGCAATAGGGTTCTTTGCTGTTTATGTTGTTATACAGCTAACAATTGGTGTTGCTTTTGTTTCAGGTGAGTTTTCGGCAAAATCACTTATCGGAATGCCGATTATTCCAGCTACAATCATTGCGACGATAGTATTGGTTGCAGATCTTACAGTCCCTGAATGGATCTTGAATACGACAGAGCTCATTGGTGATTTAACCATACCATTGATGCTTATAACCTTGGGTGTTTCTTTGGCAAGCTTGAAAGTGGTTAATCTTGGGAGAAGTTTTGCCTTGGCAATTTTTCGACTAGGAGGTGGCTTTTTGGTTGGTTTAAGCATCGTTTGGTTATTAGGGCTTGAAGGAGTTGCTGCTGGTGTGGTTATTTTACAATGCGCATTGCCAGTTGCTGTTTTCTGCTATCTCTTTTCTCAGTTGTATGAAAGAGAACCAGAGGAGGTTGCGAGTTTGGTTGTTATTTCCACAACGTTGTCAATAATTACGCTGCCAGTTCTAATGTGGTTTGTTTTGCTTGTCTGATACATCAAAAAATAACGATGCTTTATTGCACGCTCTTAAATGTCCGATCAGTGATGGCGTTTTGAGATGGTGGGGTGATTATCGCTTATCGAAGGGGGGAATTCCTTCGATGGAGGATCTTGATGTGTTTAAATTTCCCCGATCACTCTCGCATTTGGCTGTATTCGCTTATGATTGCGAAAAAGATGATTATGTTTGCCGATTAGCAGGGGAAATGGTCAATGACTCACATCCGACCAATTTAAAAAACTCTTTGTTATCAGAAGTGTATGAAAAAAATCTCGCAAATAAAATAAGATCTGATTGGAATCATGTATTTGAGGCTAAAAATGCTTTATGTGTGACAGCACAATTAGATCATCCCGTTGAAAAGCTTTATTCTTGGAGGTTTATATTACCTCTATATAACACAACAGGACGCGGTAAAGTAATCCTTAGCTTGTCCGTATATGACTATGATGCAGCTTATTATCACAACAAATATTTGAAGAAAAAATATTGTAAGCATGAATTATCGGCAGATGATTTGGCTAAAAGAAGAGAGCTAAGATAAAAGATTAATGTTTCTATTGTTGTCATTTTGATTTGTTATTGGTTTTTTTACTATCCATCCATATTTTTTCCATATATTCCAATGATGTATCGTTAATATTTAAGTTGCGGTCTTTGATTGTTTTTTCAACATTACGAAATCGGTTTTCAAACTTCTGGTTTGTACGCCTAAGGGCTTGTTCCGGGTCTATTTTAAGATGTCGCGCTAAGTTAACAACGGAAAATAATACATCGCCAAGTTCGTCTTCGGCCCGATCATAATTAATTTTTTTCTCAGAAAGTATGACTTCTTTTAATTCATCAATTTCTTCATGAACTTTATCTATAACCGGGTTTATGTCTGGCCAATCAAAACCTACTTTTGCTGTCCGGTTTTGAAGCTTTATGGCGCGAGTGGCTGCTGGCAGGCCGACTGTGATACCATCTAACACGCTTTCCTCTTCTTTTCCTTGTTTTGCTTCACGCTCTTTTACCTTCAGCTCTTCCCACGCGAGTTTTTGTTCTTCAACATTATCGTGAGAGATATCGCCATAAACGTGCGGGTGTCGG
>NZ_CAKZMP010000407.1 GCF_937128705.1 uncultured Kiloniella sp.
ACATAAACTAGCCGTTTATTCCGGCATTATCCTGCTGTGTATGTATATTGTTGCCTTATTGGCGGAACTGGTTGCCCCCTACAACTTACACAACCGAGAAAGCGGGTTTATCTATGCTCCACCCCAGGCTATTCACTTCTTCCATGACGACGAGTTTATAGGTCCCTTTGTCTATGGTTTTGATTTCAATCTAAACATGGAAAATTTAAAACGCGAATACACCCCGAACACATCAAATATCCAAAAAATAAACTTCTTCTGTCGTAGTAATCAAGAGTATGACTATCTCGGCTTGATCAGTGGAGATTTCCATTTCATCTGCCCTGCTGAAAACGGAACCCTTTTCATCTGGGGAACGGACCGATTGGGACGGGATGTCTTTAGTCGTATTATCTATGGCTCAAGAATTTCTCTGACTATTGGTTTAATTGGCGTAGCCATCAGTTTTATACTCGGCACTTTTTTAGGCGGTCTAGCAGGATACTTTGGTGGACTTATAGACAATCTTGTTCTTCGGGCAGTTGAAATCACAAAGTCTTTTCCAAGTTTACCACTTTTTATGACCCTATCTGCCCTCTTGCCTGTTACCTGGAGTCCCCTCGGCGTTTTCTTTGGAATATCAATTATTCAGGGTTTTCTGGACTGGCCGGGATTAGCCCGTGCTGTAAGATCAAAACTGTTGAGTTTGCGTGAAGAGGACTTCACTACCGCAGCACAGTTAATGGGGGCTTCACATGCAAGGGTTATCGGAAAACATCTTTTACCTTCGTTTAGTAGCCACCTTATTGCTTCGGCAACCCTTGCCATACCAATGATGATCTTGGGTGAAACTGGTCTGTCTTTTCTCGGGTTAGGATTAAGAGCCCCAATCACATCATGGGGCGTGCTGCTTAACGAAGCCCAGAATATAAGCGCCGTGGTTCTATACCCATGGTTGCTCTTACCTGTACAACCCGTCGTGCTGGTCGTGCTTTGTTATAACTTTTTGGGTGACGGGCTACGTGATGCCGCGGACCCTTACAAATAAGCTATGGTGTGGTGAGGGGTTTCAAAACCCTCTTCACACATTAATCCGCAATCACGACCAGATCCATTGCCACAGAAACACCCATTATCTGGCTTTTCTCGAGCACTTTTGGCTCCAACAACGGCTGGTAACCTTGTTCAAGAGCTCTTTGGTAGGTGGTGTGGTCTGAAATAGCACGCGCACCAACGTCCTTATTATGCTTTTCAAGCTTTGCTGACAGATTTACGGCATCACCAATTACCGTGTATTCCAAACGCGTATCATCACCTACAGCTCCAAATAGAACAGGCCCAACAGCAATTGAACCATTAACCAGCGGCGCTTCTTCGCCATTATCCCTTTGCCATGCCGCTGTTACATCCATGAGCTCATCCATGGCCCTTAGAGCATCCGCAGCATAGGTTTCCGAAGGGAGCGAGGCACCAAAGGTAGCCATGATTCCGTCCCCCATGAATTTATCAATAGATCCACCGTGCTTCTGGATAATCGGCACACAAAGCTGCTGATATTCAGCCAATGTACCCATCACAACCTCGGCAGATTCAACCGCAGCTAACTTTGTAAACCCCCGCATATCCAAGTTCATAATCGCCGCTTCGCGTCTTTCGGCGCTCCCCACCATTATTTTATCTTTTGAATGGGCAATTTTTTTAGCGACTTCAGGGGAAAAGAAACGTGACAGCTCTTGGGCAGCCTGTCGCTCGGACACAGAATTAATCAATAAAGCGCGGGCGCGAACCAAGGCAACAGCAAGTATAAGAGTAACAACAAGGATAGAGATTATCTTGTCAAACTCAGCCCCAAGAAGAATAGAGTTTGAGGTCATATAATGTACATAATCCCGCGTGATCATGCTGTCCATGGAATCAACCGAGACAACATACATGATCATAATGCCCCAGCCCAAAGCCGCAAATAACCCGGCAATGACAACGAATTTGACTTCAAACCTCAAAGCTCTGATCGCTATGAAAATAAAGACATAAAGAAGGGTTGGGACTTTTAAATAGAAACTCGGGGGCTGGTTGTACTGAATATGGAAGCTCCAGATCAGTACCATCAATAGCGTCATATCAAACAGCGCAGAAACCGCCAATGACCAATCAGGTAGATGGAATTTATAAGCCCAGACAATCCGAATAAGTGTCAAAACCAGATAAATACTCAAGGCCCAAGGAACAGGGGCAAAAGTCACATCTTCATTAAAGGTTTTTGGTGAAAGAAGATAAAGTGACCCAAAAATACTAACGACACCCAGCTGAATCCAGCCAATCAGCCGTTCGGTCTTATCTTCTTGTTCATGAATGGCTTTTAATACCCGCGCTGGCAGAGCTGTTTCGTTAACCGAACTAAACCACTTCATATGTATAATCCTGAAACTTTAAGGCACCTGCCTATGACATCTGTCTGAGAATTGTCATGCAATACACTTAAATTAAGCTTTTTCTATTGTTATTCTATAGAAACTTTGATCAAGCCATAGTCAGAATTACGTGATCCAAAGGAAACTAATTACAGGCTAAGAACCAGCCCTTCTTTTGCAAACAACGTTCCCGGTCGCAATTTCTCTGCTTTCTCTGCTTCTGCATCCAAAAAATCATCGTCATGGCAGGGATCATGATGAAAGGCGATAAGCTGCTTAACATCTGCCTGCTCACAGAGCCGAACCCCTTCTTGCCAGGTTGAGTGCCCCCAATCTTTAAACTTCGGGTACTCTTCGTCTGTATAGCTGCTGTCATAGACCATACAGTCAGCACCTTCGACAAGTTCTAGAATCTGACGATCTGGTACCCCGGGTGTATGTTCAGTATCAGTGATATAACAGAAAGACTTACCTTGATATTCCAAGCGATACCCCGTAGCTCCATTGGGGTGGTTCAAAGGTGTCGTGCGAACCTTTAACCCGGGATATGGCTCTAGCGTTTCACCGCTGTGAAAATCATGGAAGGTCACATTCGCTGAAAATATTTTGGGTGGTACGGGAAACAAGGGTTCCGCCATATACCGGCACAAAATTTCATGGAGATTGCTTTTTTGCTCTAATAAATGCCCCGCCCACAACCGCACTTTATTTTTGGGGTAAAAGTTCGGACCAAAAAATGGCATACCCATAATATGGTCATGATGTGTATGTGAGAAAAAGATATCAATCTGCTGTTTGTCACTTGCCGAGCAAATATTTTGCCCCAAAGATCTGATGCCCGTGCCAGCATCGAATATAAAATGGTGATCTCCACAGCGAACCTCTACGCATGACGTATTCCCGCCATAACGCCTGTGGCTGTTTTCCGGGCAAGGTATAGAGCCTCTTACCCCCCAGAATTTCACTGTAAAATCACTCGTTATAGACACGTTTAATCTCCCGGCTACTACATAGCCAAATGCAAAATTCACAGACCCTTTGCCAAAATACCTCTAGGGTACCAAACGATAACCACCAGGCTCTGTTACTAATAACTTTGCATTCGATGGGTCGATTTCAATCTTTTGTCTTAATCTATATACGTGAGTTTCGAGCGTATGAGTGGTTACACCAGCGTTATAACCCCAAACTTCATTGAGAAGAGTATCCCGACCAACCACCTGAGATCCTTTACGGTACAAATACTTAAGAATAGAGGTTTCTTTTTCGGTCAGACGAATTTTCTTTTGTGTTTCGCCTTCTATAAGAATTTTACCGCTAGGCTGAAAAGTATAGGGTCCGATGGTGAAAACGGCATCTTCGCTCTGCTCATGCTGGCGGAGTTGGGCACGCAATCGTGCCAGAAGAACCCCTAAACGAAATGGCTTGGTAATATAGTCGTTAGCGCCAGCATCTAGCCCAAGTATAGTATCTGCATCTGATTCAGCCGCCGTCAGCATAATAATCGGGCTTTTAACCCCTGCGCGTCGCATAAGACGGCAAACCTCACGCCCATCCATGTCGGGAAGACCAACGTCCAGCAAAATCGCATCATAGTAATCATCTTTGGCCTTTTCCAAGCCTTCCATACCATTTACGGCTTCCGTTGTTTCAAACTCTTCATGTAGATGCAGTTGCTCTCTTAATGACGAACGCAGCGCGTCATCATCATCTACAAGCAATATTCTACGGCCGTTTGAAGTCGTCATCCCATAGGCCCCTTATCTATTTTCCCTGTTTAAATCACAGTGTTCATTTCACAGTTTTTATTTCGCTGCCGGATTTACAATCCGATTGTATTATTTCTGCGGCTATCAAATAACCCGTTTTTATCCAAAAATTACACCCATTTAGATAGCACTCGCACCAACCACATTCAAGCTCACCCGCGAAATCTGTACACCAGAGCATCCCGGCATTAACGATAAACGTGGCTATAAACAAATAAAGTTACACTTTAGCTATCAAAATTATAGATCCAATTTAATTTCAAGCTTGTCTATATCGTGATTTTCAACAGAAATTACAAATAGCAGTTGGTAAACAATACGTGTGCGCCGTAAGATATATTTAACCCGATGTAAATCGATGTACCATCCACAGTTTACTATAAATACAAAAAAAGAACTGGAAATGCAGAAAAAGAACTGGTTCAGGTACCCCTTAACACCTGATAAATGTTAAGAATTGTCGCAAACCCCCTATTCACGCTTCGTATTTTCACACTTTCAATTCGTGCTACTTTGCTATAAGTGACCATTGGCTTTTAGACATTTATCTGGAATGTCAGGATAGTGTTCCCTAAATAAGGAGCGGATCACTGTCCTTTGGTGATATACATTACCAAAAGCTGTGATTACCGAATGCAACCAAGCCGGACGAAAGAACAGATCAGTGCCAGCGCTAGAAGAAAATGCCGCAAGGATCCTCCCTGCTGTTGAGCGAGCCATTGCAGAATTGCGTCGTGGAGCAGCTGTTATTGTACAGCGCCCCGATGGACAATCTGCATTAATACAGGCATCCGAAACTTCATCAGACAAAAGCCTGAACAAACTTCGGTACATCAGTAATGCAGAACCTTGCCTTCTTTTAACAGCACGCCGCGCAGCAGCCATCGGGATCACAGAAGCAGAACCCCTTATCAACACCACAGAAGTCATCGCCTTTGCGCTGGACGGTATGTCACCGGAAGCCGCGTCCTATCTGGCTGATCCAGTACACGATCCTCTGGGGATTAATCTACGGCATGATAATTTTCTGACCACCGAAGTCCCCGAAATACTGGCCCGAAATGCTGTGCTATTGACAAAACTGGCCTGTCTGCTTCCGGCTGCGCTTTTTGTAAATTTGCCAGACGGTAAAGACACAGAGCTTGCAAAAACACATAACCTTCTCGTCGTTTCGGCAAGTGATATTGCAAGCTATCGCAGTACGGCCGCTTATAGTCTAAAAAAAGTAGCATCTGCTCAGGTTCCTCTTGAAATGGCCGAAAAGACAACCGTTGTCGCATTTCGTCCAAAGGACGGAGGCACTGAACATCTTGCCCTTGTTATTGGTGACCCCGATCCAAATCAACCAACGCTAATACGCCTGCACTCTGAATGCTTTACGGGTGACCTTCTTGGTAGTTTACGGTGTGATTGCGGCGACCAACTTCGCGGCGCGATAAAGCTTATGGAAGAACAAGGTGGTGGTGTTCTCCTTTATCTTTCACAAGAAGGTCGAGGCATCGGCTTGATGAACAAACTTCGCGCCTATGAACTACAGGATAGAGGCGCTGATACATCAGATGCCAACGAACTTGTCGGCTTTGACCCTGATGAACGGATTTATATCCCTGCGGCTGAAATGCTGCGTCAGTTGGGCTATGACGAAGTCAGACTCCTGACAAACAACCCAGAAAAAGCAACCGCCCTGATTGAATGTGGTATAGAAGTTATAGAAATGGTTCCACATCATTTCCCTTCAAACGGGCACAATGAGTTTTATCTAAAAACCAAAGCAACACGCTTTGGACATAAGCTCTAAAACCATCTTTCAAAGAAATGCCTTTGAGAATATATAAGCTGATATGGGCAAGCTTTGCCTTATTACAGGAAAAGTATTCCGGTTTATATTTGAATTTAGAGAAAAAGCCCCCTTGTAGGCCACTATAAATTGGCCCGATCATTGCATTGATACACTTGAATTAACGATCAGGTGTTATCAGGCTTATGTTGGATCAGCTCTATTCTCAACAAATTATTCAAAAAGGACAAATCCGTCCTGCCATTCATAATGGGCACAATAATACAGATCTGAGATCAGAAAACGCTTCTCTTCCCACAGCTTCAACACCTTTGGCGCAACCTCAAAATGCACAAATAAACAAAGCGCCTTTATCCCATAAACCTACCCAAGAAAATCCGTTTAAAAATGAACTGGCCAAAACAAACACAACGGATCCAAGCAAGAGGCCCACGACAGAAGCCGCTATAGAACAGCAAAATTCATCTCAGGAAGAACAAAGTTTTGGCTTCTTTGATTTCCTCGATGTTATAAATCCTCTGCAACATATTCCTGTAATTTCAACATTATACAGAGAAATCACCGGCGATGAAATTCAACCTGCCGCCCGGGTTGTCGGTGGGATGATTTATGGAGGCCCTTCCGGTTTTATTTCCGCCATAGCAAATTCAATTTCTGAAGAAACAACAGGTAAAGATATAGGCGAAAACATAATGGAGGCTTTTCTTGGGACTGATGAAGAAGAAAGCCCTGTTCAAGTTGCAGCAGTCGAATCCACCGCCGAGAATACATCACCACCCATTTTTTCTCAGCTGGCCCCGGTGATACCGCCTGCACCAAGCCAACAGCCACTAGTCAGTAATGCGGTAACGAACACCGATGGTACGGGCTCAACAACGTCTCCTCTCGAAGGAAAAGCAGCGCTAGCAGCCCTTTACGATGATATGACAACCACTAAAGCAACAGCTGTTGCACAACCAATTCAAGCATCATCAAATCTACCCTCTAATTCACCCCTAAATTTACAGCAAGCGAACCCAGCCCCTCTATCTCCATCCAGGCCCGGTAAATGGTTCCCTCTCTCTGGTGGTAATGTGCTGATTGCACAGACATCACATTCCCCTCAGCCCACACCTGTAAAAACTGAGACACCACAAGTATCCATCCCAACAACCGCTTCCATCACAGAAAACGCTCCATCGGCTCAGGAAACTATTGCTGCCATTGAAAGTGATTTTGCTCAAAATATGTTAAACGGGCTGGATAAATATAAAGAGCTAAAAAGCAATAACTGAAGCCTCGACAATCCAGACTGAATATGTATGTTTGGCCCAAATCTTATTTCCAGCTTACGTTTAAAGACTGATTTCGGGTACAGACATGGATATCATCGTTCAGGCAGTTAATGGTAATTGGCAGGCGTCATATGGCGACAAAATATGGCCATGTACCATCGGTAAAAATGGCACTGTTCCTGCCAAAGAAAAAGTCGAGGGTGATGGGAAGACCCCGATAGGAAGCTGGAATTTAACCAAAGTTCTATATCGTGCAGACCGTATATCTCTGGAACAAAGAAAAACTATTTGTAAGGTGGTTGAAATTGCACCTCTTTGTCAAAGAGACGGGTGGTGTGATGAACCCGAAGATCCCTATTACAACAAAGCCGTCATTGTTCCCTATACATCCAGCCACGAAGTCCTGTGGAAAGAGCAAGAAAATACCTATGATCTTATCGGACTTCTAAGCCACAATTCAGGCCCTGTCATTCCAGGTCAGGGATCAGCAATATTTCTCCATGTCGCCAAACCGGGGCTGACACCGACAGAAGGCTGCGTTGCTCTTGAACTCAATAACCTCTTAGAGTTACTTTCCCTTATAGAAAGTGAATCAAAGATTGAAGTGATTGGATAAAGCTCTATTAAGCATCTGATGTATTTTTTCAGTTTGTCCCCATATAAAAGAACGAGATTGCAAGTTTAAGAAAGCCCAACACATGAAAAAATCTCTTTCTTATATAGCCATAAGCCTTTTTCTGACAGGCTGTGCCGCAGCTGGCTATGATAGTCTTCGTTCAACTTATTATTCACTAGGATACACAAAAGGCGACGCTCTGTTAGCGGCGAATGGCCAAGCAATCAAAGTGAATGTTGTCTCTAAAAAAGAGAAAGAAGCCCTCGAGCAAAATGTTTCAGCCGGCCTGAATAAATATGGCCCCAAATGGCTTGATGCAAAGTATGCTCCTGCCTCTTCCACAGAAACCAAAAGCCCTTATCAAATGAAATGGGCTTTTAATGTGCCGGAAAGTGGCAACGCAATTGCAATATGTCATGAAGACTATAATTCAAACCCGCAAAATTTTTCCACCACCAATACAAGCGTGGTTCTTGCGGCCTTTTGCTTAAATAACAGAACCTTAACAAGCCTAAGAGCACGGGTTTACTCTGCACCAGATACAGAAGGATTTGCTAAAACCGTCGGACTGATCGGCAGAAAGCTGTTAACAACGACAAATCCCGAAAGATTTGATGACTGTACAAATTTCGATGATTGTACTTAACCCGCACTCGTATAATCACGACTACCAAAAATACCTGACCCGACCCTGACATGGGTTGCGCCGAAACGAACTGCCAAATCAAAATCACTACTCATACCCATTGATAGATTTGGTAAACCGTTTTCCTTTGCAAGCTTTGATAAAAAGGAAAAGTGTAGTGAAGGCTCCTCATCCACTGGCGGAATGCACATAAGCCCGGTAATTCGAAGATCTTGTTCATGGCAAAGGGCAATAAGGTCTTTTAAATCCCCCGGAAAAACACCTGCCTTCTGGGATTCTTCACCTGTATTTACTTGAATGTAGAGTTCGGGACTTTTCCCTTGTTTTTTTATTTCCTTGGCCAGCGCGTTAACCAGCTTAGGTCGATCTACAGTCTGAATGACATCAAAGGTCTCAACAGCTTCTTTTGCCTTATTCGTCTGCAAAGGACCAATCAGATGAAGTTCAATTTCTCCTCTTATCTGCTCAAGATCAGCGAATTTTTTTTGTGCCTCCTGAACTTTGTTCTCACCAAAAACACGGTGGCCAGCTTCATAAGCTGATAAAACATCTTCAACAGGCTTTGTCTTACTCACAGCAATCAAAGATACATTCTCAGAAGCCATCAAAGACTCCACCCGAGAAGACTCTATTTGATCTCTAATATTTTTGAGATTTTTGGCGATATCAACAGACATAATAAACAACGTTTTTTCAGTTAAGACAGAGTTCGAAGTTCTAAGTGACTCGAAATTACAAATACCCAAAACGTTTCATCTGTGCTTTGTGATCTTTCTCAATGCGATAACGTTGTTTATCTGTCAGCACTTCCCGCCATCCACCAGCTTTACCCGAGCGGAAGAATTTCTCGCTTTTATGAGATCTTTCAACAAAGCCTTTTTCTGCCTCTAAGGCCTGTAGCTGCTTAAAGGAAGAAAACTCGACAGCACGCTTTATACGTTCTTCATCCTTTGTTACCCCTAATTTACGCGCCAAACCACCTAAGACTTTGTGAGGGTCAGCCAACATATCTTCATAGCGCAAAACGATTAGTCTATTATGTTTGGATTGGGTCCAGGACTTAACATGCTTTGACCAACTGCTATAAACTTCAAAGATCTGTCCTTCATCAGGCTCACTCATTGCCCCATGCTTATTCATCAATTCAATGGTTTCATCCAGTGAAACGCCAAAATGATAGGCGGCAGAAATTGCAACATCCCTTGGATCTCTGACGATATAAATGGCGGCTGCGGTGACTGACATATTACAAAGCGGTTGTTCAGAAAACTCTCCGAGATAGTTATGCGTTTTGAATAACACAACATTCTTATTAATATTAACTGCTCTTTTTTGTGCTTTGGTTCGTAACTTTGCTATATCAAGGAACGATAAATCCTCAAAGCTTTGATTTTTTTCCAATAGCGGAGCAGTCCAAGATTTACTCGCCTCTGACATACAAACTTCCGCTGCACGATCAGGGGTGATTGGTTCTTTTTCATTTAAAATTAGATTGGCCAAAAAAATCCTAGTCCATGTATTTCCTGATTTAGGATAGGAAGAAATCCAAACAATTCCCGGCATCAATTGTCTCCATTTTAAACTCAAGGACGCCAAATACATATCTTCGACGCCAAATTTGGATATTTAAATAATTACCTATCAGGACTAGAAAATACCTGCAAGCAGATCAAAAAAGCTTCTTGTTTTTTTATTATTATACCCAGAGTCCCTATTTTGGTTAAGGAATGAATTAATCAGATTCTAACGTTAAAAACTTAATATCCCTTCATTCCTCTGAATATTCTCGACTCAAAGCATCCATTTTGTTGCATCAATGTCACACTAGTACTCAAAAACAACATTACATAAGATTCCAGTATTGCAGTTCTTTTTCAGCTAGTGCTACAAAAGCACACGTTAATTGAAGGCTTTGTGCCTCATTTATTTTTTTTTGGAGATCGAATATAATGAAAAAAGTTCTGCTTGCTAGTTCAGCTCTTGTAGCTGGCGCGGCTTTCGCAGCACCAGCAATGGCTGCTGATGGCGAAATCGTATGGTCCGCATTCACACAGTTCCACGTTTCTTCTACTGGTGTAGACAGCGACTCAACTGCCTCTGGTGGCGACACCAATAAAGGTATTGATTTCAACACTAACTCTGAAATCGCGCTTACTTACACAGCAACTGCTGACAATGGCCTGACTTACGGTCTACACATTCAGCTCGAAGCTGATCAAGGTAACACAAATGATGCCGATGAAAACAACATCTTCCTAGAAGGTGATTTTGGTCGCGTTGAGCTTGGTGACCAAGATTCTGCTGGTGATAATTTGATGGTTTCTGGTTCGTCAGTTGGTTTTATGTTTGGTATGTACGGTAACTATACTGGCTCAACCATGTACAACTCCCGTAGTGCACGTATTGGTGCAGCTCGTTCAGCAGCTGATTTTAGTGATTCGAGTGATGACACCAAGATAACTTACTACACACCAACTTATAATGGATTCAGAGCAGGCATAAGTTTTGCCCCAGATAATGACCATGGTGGTACTGTAAGCGCTGGAAATTCTGGTACTGATGTCTACTCAGGCAGTGGAGCTCTTACATATGATGCTCCAGCAGTTGATCTGTCATTAAAGTATGCAAGAGGTAACGTTGAATAATTACGACTTTGACGTTCTCATTCTCGGTTGTGGTATTGCAGGACTTGCGACTGCTGCAAAACTTGCTGGAACAGGGCTTAAGATAGGAATCGTTACTCGGGCCAAAGACCCACAGGTAAGTAATACATACTGGGCCCAGGGTGGAATAATTTATCCCGATGAAAGTGACAAGCACCTTCATAGTGATATTCAGGTAGCTTCTTCTAATACATCAAATCCACATGCAATTGACACACTAACTAAGTATGGAAAAATTGCCATTGATGAATTACTACTTGAGATGGCCAATGCTAACTTTGAAAAAGATGAGAATGATTCTTTAAAATTCACAAAGGAAGCTGCTCATTCAATTGAAAGAATTTTATATCGTGGTGACTATACAGGAAAAGAAATTCAAATAAGTCTTCTAAACTTACTAAAGGATAGTGAGAGATTTCCATCTGTTCACTTCTTGGAAGGCCATACTGCAATCGATCTTATTACAGCGTCTCATCATGGTATTACCATTGCGCAAAGATATGAAGAGAGGAAAATTCTTGGTGCCTATCTTTTAAATCAAGATATGGGCAACGTGGTTAAGGCTATGGCCAAGA
>NZ_CAKZMP010000408.1 GCF_937128705.1 uncultured Kiloniella sp.
ATGAATCCATGGGGCTAAAAACGTTTGGGTTTGCATTTGGCCGCGAAGATATTTGGCATCCAGAAAAAGATATTTACTGGGGGGCCGAAAAAGAGTGGCTTGCACCTAGTGATAGTGAAAATAGCCGTTATTCCGGCGAACGAAATTTGGCTAATCCTTTGGCCGCAGTGATGATGGGATTGATTTATGTTAATCCAGAAGGGGTTGATGGTAATCCCGATCCGCTGAAAACAGCGCATGATATTCGTACGACGTTTGAGCGTATGGCGATGAATGATGAAGAAACGGTTGCGTTGACGGCTGGTGGCCATACGGTGGGTAAGGCTCATGGTAATGGTAATGCCGAAGAGCTAGGAGCTGAGCCAGAGGGCGCAGAGATTGAAGATCAAGGTTTTGGTTGGCTCAACTCAATGCGCAGCGGTAAGGGTGATGACACAATTACCAGTGGTATCGAAGGGGCTTGGACTACAAACCCGACAACCTGGGACAATGGTTATTTTGATGCATTGCTCGGCTATGATTGGGAACTTACCAAAAGCCCGGCAGGCGCCAATCAATGGACACCAACCAAGGCGTCAGCAGCGAAGAAGGCTCCAGCAGCGCATAATGCTTCCAAGTCTGAGCCATTGATGATGACGACGGCTGATATGGCCATGAAGATGGATCCGTCTTACGCGAAAATTTCAAAACGCTTTCATGAAAACCCGGAAGAGTTTGCTGATGCGTTTGCAAGAGCCTGGTTCAAACTGACTCACCGCGATATGGGACCAGTCACTCGCTATCTCGGGAGTGAAGTTCCGCAGGAAGAATTGATTTGGCAGGACCCTGTTCCGGCAGTGGATCACAAGCTGATCAATGGCAAAGAAGCGGCTGTGTTAAAAGCTGAAATCCTGAAATCAGGACTTTCTGTTTCGCAATTGGTTTCTGTTGCCTGGGCATCTGCTTCAACTTTCAGAGGCAGTGACAAACGCGGCGGCGCCAACGGTGCGCGGATCCGTCTGGCTCCTCAGAAAAACTGGAAAGTGAACCGTCCTGCGCAATTGAAAAAAGTGCTCAGCGTTCTTGAAGGCATTCAAAAGAAATTCAACAAGGGAGCCAAAAAGGTTTCTCTTGCTGATTTGATTGTTCTTGGTGGATGCGCTGCAGTTGAACAAGCTGCCAAGGATGCAGGGCATTCAGTCAAGGTGCCGTTCACCCCTGGGCGGACGGATGCGAGCGCAGAGCAGACCGATACAGAATCATTTGCAGTGTTGGAACCAAAAGCTGATGGTTTCCGCAACTACAAGCAAGAAGGTCAAAACCAGACTGCCGAAGAATTGTTGGTTGACCGTGCACAATTGCTGACGCTGACTGCGCCTGAAATGACTGTTCTTGTTGGTGGCATGCGCGTGTTGAACACGAATGCTGATGGTTCAAAGCATGGTGTGTTCACCCGCAACAAGGGCGCGCTTAGCAATGATTTCTTTGTGAACTTATTGGATATGGGAACCAAATGGTTTGCTACAAAGGTACATTCGACCCCTGTGCGTTCAGCTGCGCGTACGATTGTTTCTCGGATAACCTTGGGACAAGCGTCCGCATCAACCCATATCTTCATAGTGTTCTATTTCTCTGTTAGCTTATTTATCGGTCAACTCATTGCTCAGTTGCCTTATTGGCCAGTTAGCTTATTGTTCAGTTAACTTATTACTCAGTTAATTTGGCTTCAAGCGTGGCAACACGAGCGGTAAGTTCAAGGATTTGCTTTTCCAGTTGGCTAACACGATCAAGTGTCGGCTCTTCTTGTGTCGCGACTTCAACTTTAGGGACGCGATTGGCGCTTTTCCAGCTTTTGATAGTCATGATTAAAGCTGGCATCGGAACGGATGTGCTCATACGAGCTTTAACTAAAGCAACTGTCGGCTCTTTCCCTTGTGCTTGCAGTCCTTCAAGCACTGATTTCAACTCTTCAGACACATCTTTTGTCAGCATGTTGACCTCCATTTTTAGTCTTTGGTCATTTTACTCGCTCCGGTGAATGATAGCGAATCATAAAACCGCCCATAGCTTGTGAGAGATCTCTTACAAAGGCTGTGAGATAACACGAATACATCACTAGAGAGATTTAAGTGCATATGGTTAAGCTGCTGAATTTTAATTGTTTTATATAATTAACAACTTTATTGAATTGAAAGTGTGATGCAAATCTATTGTCCAAAATCCTAAATCGCGTAAATTAAACCTTGTCGGAAGGATTCTGACACGGAACAGGAAAGCACCAAGGATTTGGTTATCTTCAG
>NZ_CAKZMP010000409.1 GCF_937128705.1 uncultured Kiloniella sp.
ACGGGATTGAAAATAACCGTTGTTTTTTCAACGTAATCCGGGCAGCCAGAGGTGAAGTACTTTGTTCTTCCCATAGGTTCCGGTGTTTTTTGTACCAGTTCAGGGTGTCTTTTTAGATAGTCCTTCAGGCTGTCGGCACAGATAGAGGGCTGGCAGAGAATGGGGACGCCTTGCCCCATAATGTTTCCGATAATTTTTGCCGCCGCCTTTTCAAAGGCTTTTTTCAACAAGGGGTAGTGGGTACAACCCAACATGATCCAGTTGGGAATTTTATTGTTTTCTTCTACGAGCTGGCCAACATACCCTTCGACCAAAGCATTTGTTGTTGCCGTATCTTTTTTAGACTCTAACGCTGGAACAAGTGCCGGGCATGCCAGTTGAATGACATCAAGTTGCGGTGCTCGTTTTCCAATTTCGACGAGATAGGTTTTGCTTTTAACCGTTGCTTCGGTTGCAAAGATGCCTACGGTTCCCTTTAGATATTGTTGTGGATGCTGTTCCCATTTTATCCATGGGCGATCCGTGATGGTTTCGACCATGGGAACAAGAACACCGAGA
Organism: uncultured Kiloniella sp.; assembly: GCF_937128705.1. Classification (GTDB taxonomy): domain Bacteria; phylum Pseudomonadota; class Alphaproteobacteria; order Kiloniellales; family Kiloniellaceae; genus Kiloniella. Next base: position 559 of record NZ_CAKZMP010000409.1, read on the forward strand.
ATACGTTTCTCTGGTGCGTACAAGGGTAGCCATTCTTGTTGTAGTTTGCGCAAGGCAATGGCCGACGCTGTATTGCAGGCCAGAATGACAAGATTACAGCCTTGATCAAAGAGGAACTGTACGGCCTGTCGGGTCATTTCATAAACTTCAGGCCCTGCTTTCTCGCCATAGGGGGCTCGCTGATGATCCCCGAAATAGATCAAGTCTTGTTGAGGCAGAGCGGTCTGAAGTGCTCGTAAAACGGTTAAGCCACCGGACCCAGAATCAAAGACGCCAATGGGCGAAGACACTTTTGGTCTGTGGGTATCAGCTTTGTGCATTTTTACAGCTATAGACACCGCTTATGGCAGCAATTTGGCGATGATGGTAACTAAGGGTGAATTCTGTGTCTGGTGACATCCCACCAGGGCTTTTAGTCGCTTCTTGAAGCAAGAGAGTACAAAAGCTTTTCAGGTTTCCATCCAGTACTTCTTGCGAGAGAGCATTGTCATCTGAGGCACCGGTAATGAGAAAACGTACTTCTGTGTCGGAAAGGATTTCGACTTGGCCAATTCCCTTGTCTTTTAGGGACCCGTAATTTCCTACAGCAGCGCGGATAAATTGACGCTGATCAGGGGCAGCTTTTTCCCAAATAAATAAGGAGGGAAATAAAAAAAATAATGACAGTGAAACGACCGTGATAAGGGCTAAGCCGCTGATGATCCATATGTTTGTTCGCATGGTTGCTTTGAACTCAATTCCTGTGTAAAAAAATAGAAGTGTTTGGTTATGTACTTTCTATGTACTGCTGTACTATATATAGGCCTAGTTATCCCGAGGGCCATTCTTTTCGGGATAGAGTGCGACCTGAGTTGGGGGATCCCGGTGACATCTCTGTTACTGGCCTGTTACTGGGATGTTGTTTGCGGAATATATCACGGTGTTGTTAATGCGAAAGCCTATTTTCGGCCTATTGCCGTTTGTCGGTACGATTGCTTTTATTATTATTTTTGTGGTTGTCCTGGGGGGGATAAATGCAAGAAGCGCCTTTGCTGACTTTGCAGAGGGAAAAAAAGCATTTGATGCGGAAGATTATTCAACAGCTTTTCGCTATTGGCACACCAGCGCAGATCGGGGCGAAGCAAAATCTCAGCTGGAACTGGCCCGTCTGTACCGTGATGGTAAAGGAACCAATAAAGACAAGGTTGTCGCCTCGCTTTATTTTACCCTAGCCGCTCAGCAACAAATCAAAGTTGCAGCCGAAGAACAACAGGATCTTGTTGAAGGTTTTTCCAAAGAAGAATTGACGCTGGCACAAAAGCTTGTGGCGAGTTGGGAGCCGATTGACGTTAAAATCGGCCCTGAAAAAACAGAACTGACAGTTTTGGAAAAAAAGGCACTTCGGTGGTTCAAGGCTGCCGAAAAGGGGGCTGTCAAAACGATCAAGGAAATGATTGAGGCCGGGTTTGACCTTAATAAAAAGGACAAGGATGGCTGGACGGCTTTGATGCTTGCCTCTCTTAACAATCATCGGGTGACAGCAACGGCTTTGATAAAGGCGGGGGCCGAGATCAATGTCGCGGATCGGTTGGGGATGACGGCCTTGATGGCGGCATCTGTTGCTGGAAACAAGCCATTGGTTGAGTTGATGGTTAAATCTGGGGCCCATATCGAACAAGAAGATACTGTTGGTGAAACGGCAGAATATATGGCCGAACAGGCCGGACACGTCACGATTGCACGCTATTTCTCTACCCTTGAATTACCTGAAGAACAGATCAAAGAAGCGCAGCAACTTTTGATCGCTCTTGGGTATCTAGAGGGCAGCGCGGATGGAAAGACAGGCCCTAAAACATCAGAGGCCGTTAAAAAGTTTCAAAAAGACAGCGGGCAAAAACAGACCGGACTGGTTCGCAAGCTATTGTTAGACAGCCTTGAAGACAAAGTTTCCAATGAACCTTCGCTTCAGGCCGAGGAAACAGATAGCCCCTTTGAAGCTGCGTCGATCTCTAACGAATAATTTATACCGAAAACTGGCCTTGGTTTCTTGGGTGAAAATGGCTTTTTTTATGCTTAAATCAGCAGAATTTTAGGTGTTGTTATCATAGGAACAGCTAACTCTTTCTATTGACAAGATCTGCTTAAATGTTTAGCTCCTCACACCGTTTGAAGCGGCAAGACATAACAGCACCAAGAAATGTGGGAAGTTTGAGAGAGTTTACCTAATTTTTGGTGTTATTGGCGATTTATCGAAAGATATTTCAAATCAGAGACTCGACTCAGGTTGTCTAAATCTATAAGGTAGCCCGTCATTCGCGATAACTGTGTATGCTGATAAGTGTCCTAGGTTTTCGCTTCATATTTATTTTAATTTACACTTTAAGGCAGTCTAGATGAACTGGACAGAAGAGCGTATCGAGCTTCTGAAAAAACTATGGGCAGAAGGCCATAGTGCTTCACAAATAGGAAAAATGCTGGGCGTTTCCAAAAACGCTGTGGTTGGCAAGGCGCACCGGATGAAACTGGCTGCGAGACCTTCCCCTATCAAACGAAGCGCAAAAAGCGACGGCACCAAAAAAGATGCTCCGGCTAAAAAAGCGGCTCCTAAAGCTGCGAAGCCAGCTGCACCTGCTGCACCAAAGCCGGCTGCCAAACCTGCGGCCCCTGCGGCTGTAAAGCCCGTAGCTGCACCTGTCCCGCCTAAGCCAAAGGCGCCTGTTGCTCCAGCTGCCCGTGTTGCGGCTCCAAGGCCTGTTGCTCCGGCTGCCAAGCAGCCAACTGCTGCTGAGATTAAAGCGGCTTCGCTGCCTGCCAAAGCGCGTCGTAAAGCAAGTATGGATGCAGCTGATCGCAAACTGTTCAGTGGCGCGATGGAAAAACGCAAAGGCCCTAAGTGTCTTTGGCCTCATGGTGATCCAGGGGATGCAGATTTCCATTTCTGTGGTGCCCCTGCTGTGCCAACTAAACCTTACTGTGCTGAACACTGTGCGCGGGCTTACATTACAAAAAGCAGCCGCAACAGCAGCAGTAACAACAATAATAATTCCAGCAATGGAACTGACAAAGCGAAAGAAGGCGAAGCAGCCAAGTCAAATGAAGCCGGTGGTAAACCAGCTTAAGACTATTTTCGTTGTATGATGTGAAAGGGTGCCTTTGGCACCCTTTTTTATGGTGATTTTTTTTATTTCTTTAATGCGCTCTTTTTCATGAGCGTACATCTTTATATTAAGTACTGTAATCAGGTTGTGAAGTGATGCGTTTTATCTCGGCTCGTGCGATTGCAAAACCATTTCGGGTTTTGAGTATTGGCGGTAAGCCTAATCTAGAATTTTGGTTTACACAGACTGTTATTCTTTTGTCCACGATGTTGGGTGTGTATCTGGCGAGCTTCGCTGGGTTTGAAATCGCGGTCAATTTTGATCGATATCAAAGGCTGTCGGACGCGCGAAATCTGGAAATATCACTTCGTGCAGAAGTTTCTGATAATATTAGCAAGGTCGAAGGCTGGGCCAGTTCTTATAAAGATGGCCCCATGCTGTGGCATGATAGCCGATTTGCCCCGCGCGAAAGTTATAAGCTGGACGATGTTATCTGGCTGACGATGCGTAATTCATCGACGACGTTTGAGCTTAATCCGGAAACTTTGACTTCTATTCGGCGTTTTTATAGCGCTGTCGAGAAGCACAAAACAGTTCTTTTTCAGCAACGGCAGTCAAATGCTTTGGCAAAAAATGCGCTTAAAAATATGGCTTTAGCGGCAGAAGATGCCCGAACAGATATCATGGTCAAAATGGATGATGATATAAAACGGCTGGATGCCGAGTTGACAGACGTCCTAGATTAAGCGGTAGGTCGTTTGTTGGGGATACGTAAAAATCCCAATACTGTCAGACTTTCGCCAGAATTATATGTTTATATAGGTGAATTAGAGGCCTGTTGAGTTCTGCGGATAGGATTTCGTTGTAAAACTTTCAGGATGTGGTTTTTCGAAAGTGAACCGCAGATTATTTATCTGGGCCTTTATCAAAGATGACGCAGCATACAAAGGATGATCTTGTGGCAAAGAATATTCAAAAGTCGAACACTGATTTTAAGGTAAAACTTAAAAAGCTTTCTCTGTCTTTGGTCGTCGCAGGTGGGGCCATCACGGGTGGTCTTGTGCTTTCAGCTGCTTTGCCCCAACAAAGCTGGGCACAGGAAGAAGAAAACCCCGGCGAATTAGCCCGGGAAAGCCTTGAGCTGATGATGAAATCTCTCAGTCTTGTCATTGATTCCATCCCGCAATACGAAATGCCTGTGATTACCGAAAACGGCGATATCATTATCCGCCGCAAACAAAAAGGCGACTGGGAAGATCTGGATGAAACACCGGAACGGGAAGAGACCGAAGATTCCAAACAGATATAAATTCTGACTTATTTCGCACAACCTCTTTTTGTTAAGCCTTCTTTTAGATGCTCTATGAGCAAACGTATTTTAGACGAGAGCTGTCTATTATGTGGATAGACAGCCCATATACCCTCGTCAGAGGCTCGAAAACATTCTAGCACGGGTATCAGTTCGCCAGTTTCAATAAATGATCGGAGGTAATAATCTGGAAGCTGGATAAGCCCGATCCCTTTAAGTGCTGCATCCACAAGTGACCAGCCACTGTTGCATTGTAAATTTCCCTTTACGCGGATTTGTCGGGTTTTGCCGTTTTCTTTAAAACGCCACGTGTCCAGAGTTCCTCTCAGGCAGTTGTGTTGATCCAACTCTGTTAGGTCTTGTGGTTTGCGATGTTTAGTTAGGTATTCTGGTGATGCACAGACATAATTTGCTCTTGAAGAAAGTAGCTTTGCTATCATGGTACTGTCTTCAAGCTGTCCCAAACGAATTGCCAAGTCGTAGCTTTCTGCGACAAGGTCAAGCCTTTGATTTGTTAACGATAAACTGATCTGGAGTTCAGGGTACTGCGCCGAAAAATCATTTACGAGGGGGGCAATCACACTTTCCCCGTAAGTCACAGGGGCTGTCAGGTTTAGCCTTCCTTGTAATGATTGGTTGAGGTCAGTTATGATCCGCTCAGCTTCTTCCAGACTGTCGAGCACTTGCCTGCAGTGATTATAATAAATTTGGCCTGTTTCAGTTATGCTAACTTTTCTGGTTGTACGGTAAAATAATTTAATACCTAACCTGTCT
>NZ_CAKZMP010000410.1 GCF_937128705.1 uncultured Kiloniella sp.
GTTACTTATGTTCTTTTTTAAAGAATAAATTTAAATTCAAAGAACTTAAATTTTCAAAATTATGGTTGGGGTTTTGAAAGGGGGGAGGTTTCTTTGGGTTTTCACTTTATTAAAATCAGTGAAATTGTATGCCACTAAATTATCGCCCTTACCTTTGAAAATACTGTTCATTTCAATGATCTGACGAATCTGCGCGGCAATTGCCTTCTTTTCCGTTTCCTGCTTACGCTGCTCGTTTAGCGCCTGACTTTTCAGACGCTGCTCTTCGCGAACTTTGTCGGCCAGGGCTGCCGCTTCATTTTCCAGCTCTACCTTATTTTTACGGCTTTTCGCTTGAGCTTTCTGCTTATCCGTTTTGATCTTCTTTGCTTTTTCAAAATGATCCAACTTGTGCGTTTCGATCCACCACGTCGCAGCTTCCATCAATAGGTCTGGATTATCGTTTTTATTGGCAAAGAAAGCATAGAAAGACAAACCAACAGTCTCGCCCTTTTTTTCTATTTTCAGGTCACATATCTCAATAATTTTTTGTCGTAAAGATTGTCGCATCGGGGTGGTTTCGCCTTTTCGTTTTAATGCCGTCTCACAAGTGGTTGAAGAGAATGCAAGGAAGTTGATTCCATATTTGGGGCCTTGAAACGTTTTAAAAGTATGCATGTACTATGGTCAAACTATTTAACTTCGCATTCTTAGTGTATTGAATTTAATCGGTTTCATCCATAGGACGTAATGTACGTTAAAAAATTGTTAACACTTTATTAACCATATGTTTTATGCTTCTATAATTATCGTTTTGTTCTACTATATAAGAACGATGCTTACGGACCGTGATAGAAAGGCAATCAAAATGGTACAAGGGCGTGATTAAATTCAGGCATCCTAATAACCGGGCCTTTTATGACTATTGGTGCAAACTGCCTAAAACAGGGATTTTACCTGACAAAAATAGCTTTATGCCGGAAGATATTCCAAGCTTGCTGTCAACAATGGTGGTTTACGAGTTGGTTTCCAATGACTTTATTCGCATAAGGCTTATTGGCTCTACGGTTGAAGAGCGCTTTGGTGGCCATCGTACGGGGAGCAATTATCTGGACTTTGTGGAAGAGCACCGAAAAGACGCCGCATCGGCAGCCTTTTGGTCACAGGCTAAAAATAACTGTGGGATGCATGCGGTGCTCGCGCAGGAACTGGTATCTGGGCGTATTGCTCATATAGAAGTGGTTGGTGTGCCCGTTTCTAATGATGAAGGTGAGCATCCTGTTCTTTTCTTTCAGAGTAATGAGATTGCTTATAATAGTGACGGAAGACAAGCAAAAGAGCCGCAGGAATTTGATGACAAAGGTGATGGCTTGTTGAAGTACATCTGGGTTGTCGAACGGTCTTACTTTGATCTGGGATTGGGAGTTCCATTTTTGCGTGACTGATTCGGAATGTCGACGAAGAGTTTGTAATTTATTATTCTTTTACAATGACTTTGTGTTGAATTTTTTGATAATTTAGTATGTTAAATTATCCACTTTAAGTAATTTTGTGTCGCGAGGTGATCGCGTTTATGGTTTATTTAGCCGTATCCTCAAAATGAGAAAGATAATCCTTGATTAAGGTCAAGTCTCACAGGCATGATTTATGTTCGCGGCTTTTTGCGCTGATGTCTGTTGTTATCTTTTCTTTCTTTTTAAATACTTAAGCCAGAAAATAACGCTCGGTTCTGAAGGCTGTCTTTGCTTGTGTTAAAAATAAAAAGGCTGTGCTCTTCATGGATTTTAAACATCCGAAATCTGCAGAGTTCTATCGGTATTGGCTCGATTTGCCACGCGATGGGTTTGCACCATCCCGTGATAGCTTTCGACCTGAACAAATACCGTCTTTGCTTCCGAACTTTATGATCTACGAGCTGATTTCGGACGATTATATTAAAATTCGCCTTTTGGGGTCGAACCTGAGTGAAAAGTTCGGCGGCAGCTGTGAAGGGAGTAATTATCTGGAACTTGTGGGGGCCGCGCACAAGATACATGCTTCTCAGGCATTGTGGGCAGTGGTTAATCAGCCCTGTGGTATTTTTGGTATTGTCGAACAGGTTATGAAAAGTGGCCTAAGTGTTTATATGGAAACAGTTGGACTTCCTTTGCTCAATATCGATGGTGGAAACCCATTGATTCTTTTTCAGAAAAATGAACTGGATTATGAAAAGAAGTTGCCGGACGAAAACTTGAAAAATCATGATTATCTCAAAATCTTCAAGCGACAGTTTATCGACATCGGAGCTGGGTTAGATAATGTCCAGCATTTGATCTATCCATCCTTGGCAGACGCTTGATTTAAAAAAATATCTGAGCGTTTAATCTGTTTGATATTAAATTCTCTTGTTCCTGTTTTGTGGCTAAGTTTCGAGCTCAAAAACGGGTGGGCGAGAGAATTGAACGCGTGATTTCTGTTAAATGGCGCAGGTCAGACCCGCAACATCCACCAAAAATATTCAACCATGGCATTCTTGAATAGATTTCTTTGTATTGTTGCCCCAGTTCGGTCGGGCTTCCGGCATCGAGGATTTCACAATTATCCAGCTCTGCATGGCTCATCCGTGATGCATTACAGCGGATGCCTTTTATTCTTGTGGCCCAGTTCATTTTCTTGAGATTGTTATTCGATAGATCTCGTGATGATAAACTTGGGGGGAAGTGATCTGGGTGTGCGCAGTTGATCATAAAATATATCGCCTGATTGCTTGTTTCCCTGTCAACCTGATCGATAGCATCGGCAAGGGATTGCCCTGTGGGCAATAACCCGTTGGTTTCGACCGTAAAAGAAACTGCGATCGGAAGCTTTTCTTTCTGTGCAGCACGTATCGCGCCGATGGCTTCTTCCGGCTGGGTAAAGGTCATGGCCGTGATCATATCTACGGGTGTTTCGGCCAGCCAACTGATCTGTTGCGCGTGATAATCTTCGGCTTCTTTTACAGTGATCTGATAATCCGGCGCATAGGCATCGCCGCGTGGGCCTAGAGATGCGTTAAGGACGATGGCTTGAATGCCGTTATCCCAAGTATCCCGAAGTTGTGCTATATAATTGATAGATGTCTGGTTTGCGGTCTTTATCTCATCTAGGGTCTGTTCCAAATCGTCAGCCCAATGCGGGTGGGCCTTCCATGTCTGACCATCCAGAATAAAGCCTGTGTTGGCTTTTTGAGCAAGCGCCAGAAAACCGTTGTAATAATCTGTAAGGGCCGAACGTCCTGTTTCATCTGGCAACAGGGTATGGGCGGCAAAGGCTTTGATCGGGATGCCTTTGTTAAAGATTAAATCTGTTTCCTGTCCCGCATCGGTCAGGAAAAGTCCGCCTTTGAGTTGCGGCAGATTGTGTCTGTAACGAGCTGTTTTCTTCTTACTTAAACTTGCTGACATCATCGCCCCTTTGATTCCAGAACTTATCCCAGGCTTTTTTTAGGGGGATGGTTAAAGGAGTGTCCCGCCCTTTGCGTTCTGGTTCGCTGTGTACGCCGGCTAACTGTATGCGGGCGTATAATTTCCATCAAGCAAACATTAAAGCAGGTAATGTTTCAAGTTAAAGTCTGATGAGCCGTGGATTGTGCTGGTACGATAGTGGCGATATTACAACGTTGTCAGACCAAAATATATCAGGCTGGATCCAAAACCGAAAAAGATGATCGCGATTAATTTGTTGATCAATTCTACTACGGATTGCTGTTGGATTAATCTGGCAAATTTAACGGCGGCAAAGGCAAAGCTGCTAAGTGTTAGGAATGACAGTCCCATAAAGGTTATCGTCATGACCAAAAGTTGCGGGGTTGCCGCGGCTTTGGTGTTTAGAAACAAAGGAAACAGTGCCAATAAAAAGATGATCATCTTGGGGTTTGTCAGGCCGACAAGTAGGGATTGACGAAAAAGATAAGGGGCAGATCTCTGGGTTTGACGTGAAGACTTAAA
>NZ_CAKZMP010000411.1 GCF_937128705.1 uncultured Kiloniella sp.
AGCTCAGGGGAATTCATAGCCCTTATGGCTTTTTTAATGTCACTGGTTGCCTTGTCAATTGATGCCGTTATGCCTGCCCTTCCTTTGTTAGGGCAACAACTAGCCGTGACAAACCCAAACGATGTACAGCTCGTCATCGGAATCATTTTTTTTGGATTGGCCACCGGACAAATTTTCTTTGGTCCTTGGTCAGATAGTATTGGGCGGAAGCCGGTTATCTATTGTGGTTTAACCATATTTATCATCGGTTCCATCATATCAGCAACAGCCAGCGACTTTAATATTATGCTTCTGGGACGTTTACTTCAGGGCATCGGTGCTTCTGGTCCAAGGACAATTTCTGTTGCCCTAGTCCGTGACCAATTCGAAGGCCGCGCCATGGCGCGTATTATGTCCTTTATTATGGCCGTTTTTATTATAGTGCCGACAATTGCCCCAGCCTTGGGCCTTTCGATTATGATGCTCTTTGACTGGCAGGCTATTTTCTATAGCTTCTTCCTACTCGCGAGCATTGTCCTTGTCTGGTTTGCAGGCAGACAACCGGAAACACTGTCAAAAGCAAGTCGAATTTCCTTGAGCTTCGGACACTTCTGGAATGGCTTAAAAACGATCCTTACCAACAAACAGTCCCTAGGCTATACTCTTGCTGCCGGCATTATTTTTGGGGCCTTTATTGGTTATCTCACCAGTGCTCAACAGATCTTTCAGGATATATACGGCATAACAGAGCTCTTCCCGATCTACTTTGCGATCTTGTCCCTTTCTATCGGCGCAGCTTCACTGACCAATGCCAATCTTGTCATGAAATTTGGTATGAGAAAGTTGTCAAAAACTGCCCTGATCACCATGACCATTCTTGCCATACTTTTTTTGGTACCGGCAAACCTAGCCTCAGGACAACCACACCTTTGGTCATTTATGGCCTATATGATGTTGAGTTTCTTTTGTATCGGCATTCTATTCGGGAATTTCAATACCCTTGCCATGGAACCTCTTGGCAAGCTTGCTGGCCTTGGTTCCGCCGTTGTTGGATCCCTCACAACATACATCTGCATGGCAATCGGTATCACCATCGGCCAAAGCTACGACACCACGATTTTGCCTCTGGTTTATTCCTTTGCCATCCTCGGCCTTATTTCGCTAGGTATCATGCTTTGGATAGAAAGACAGTCAGAAACGCAACTTACATAACAATCTTAAAAACCAAAAGCAGCGCACAAAAATCGTGTGCGCTGCTTTCCAGTTTTCTAACCAGATACAATTTTAATCAGGCTTAATCGCGTAACGACCACTACCAGAAAAAAGAAGCGCCAAGGCCGAGATCAGGAAGAACCCCTGTAATTCTAACTGCCAACCACCTTGATTGTTCAAGAGCATGAGTTGGTGACTGTGAACAAGCACCAGCGCAAAAATCATATTAACAGCGACCAAAAAAGATCCTAGTCGTGAATAAAATCCCCCGACAATCATCAGCGGTGCAATCACCTCACCAACAAACACACCATAAGCCATAAACTCAGGTAATCCCAAAGAGGCCAATTTACCGCCAATAAATTGAATTGATCCCGGATTTCCCAGCTTGTGAATACCATGCAAGATCATCATTCCACCAAGACCAAGGCGAAGAAGAAATAATCCCAGCGATGTGTTATGAAAAAGGCCCATCTATCTATCCCCCTAGCGTCTTCACGCTACCAGAGCATTTTTTATCAAAGGCAGAAAAAGCGCTCTTCGTATCTGTTGTTTCGTCTTGCTTTGTCCCTTGATCTGTTCCCATCAAAAGAAAAAACTTTCGAACATGATGACACAACGAAAAAAGAAGGTCCATCTTTTCAATGGCTTCCACAAATCACCTGTCGGGGGAAACAAAACAGGCCCCACCATTTTCATGATCGGGCCTGAAATATTTTTGCTAAAGTTGTTTATCCGTAATTAGTCACGAACCACCAGAACAGAGCACTTTGCGTGACGAACGACCCGCGCCGCATTTGGTCCCAGCAGATAATCTTCCATCCGTGGGCGATGTGCCCCCATGATAATCACATCAGTATTTATCTTTTCCGAAATGCGTAGAATTTCTTCATAGGCATTTCCGTGTCCGATAATGTGTTGAACCTTGATACCATCAGGAATGTTTTCATCGACAAACTTATGCAAAGCTTTGTTTGCGCCTTCCATCATCTGCTCTTCATGATCCTTCGGAAAAAAAGAGCTCACAATGCTGCTCCCAAAGTTGGGAACAACCGTCATGATATGAAGTGTTGATCCAAAAGCCTTGGCATATTCAACACTGGTTGGAAGAGCCTTGCCCCAGCTATCTTTCTGATCAAGATCGACTGCCAATAGGATATGTTTAAACATTATTTTTCTCCACTAAGCAGTTGCAGTTTGCGCAAGAAGATCACGACGGCGACGTTGCAGCATAATGATTAAGCCCAAAAGCAAGAAAGCAGGTATATAAAAAAGCTCTTTTGCCGGACGCTCAACAGGCACACCAACCGATGTGATAACCTGATCGAAATCAAACCCGGCCTTTTCAGCTGCACTATCAAAACCAACGCCATCAACGATGACTTTACCTTCGTCTTCAAGCAACTCGAGACCATACGCTTCGACACGCTCTTCTCCCGTAGCTTCATCTCCGACTTTAACAAGCATCGTTAAAGTAATCGCATCACCAACATCATCTGTACCATCAATCAACAATCGAAGTTCATCACCAGGATTAACATCGGCCATTGCCTGAATTAACTGATCGCCACCTCTCTCTTCATATGGTGCGACAACGTAATCCAGCCAAAAACCAGGACGGAATAATGTGAATGCAATCAAAAGAAGCGCCGCTGATTCCCACATCTTCGACTTTGCAAAAAAGTATCCTTGTGACCCCGCCGTAAATATCAACATCGCCGCCGTTGCTATTATAAAGATAAGAACCCCTTCTAATGGAGAGACATCAATAAGCAGCAAGTCAGTGTTGAAAATAAACAGGAACGGCAACAAAGCTGTTCGCAAGGAATAGAAGAAAGCAACAAATCCTGTCCGGATAGGGTCGCCACCAGATACCGCCGCGGCAGCAAAGGAAGCAAGGCCAACCGGAGGAGTCACATCCGCCATGATTCCGAAATAGAACACAAACAAATGTACGGCAATAAGCGGTACAATAAGACCATTTTGCTGCCCCAGGGCTACGATCACCGGTGCTAGAAGTGACGAAACAACAATATAGTTTGCTGTTGTTGGCAAGCCCATCCCAAGGATCAGGCTTAAAATAGCCGTCCAGAAAAGAATGAGCATGATATGACCAAGTGAGAGGAACTCAACCAAAGCAGCTAGCTTACCGCCAACACCCGTTTGATCCACAGCACCGACGATAATACCGGCTGCTGCAGTCGCAATGCCGATACCGATCATGTTGCGCCCACCGGCAATCATACCCTCAACGAGTTCGTCAAGCCCTCGCTTGATGGTTCCGTTCTTTGCTTCATTCCGGAACATTGCGAAAAGGAAACGTTGCGTCAGAAGTATAAACAGCATTAACGCAGTGGCCCAAAAGGCAGATAAGCTTGGTGAAAGCCGCTCAACCATCAAACACCAGATCAAAACCACAACAGGTAAAAGGAAGTGCAGTCCAGATTTTAACGTTGGGCCGACTTCTGGTAACTTCGCAATGGGTTGATTTGGATCATCAATCTCCAAATCTGGATACCCAGAGCTATACTTTGCCAAGAAAAGATAGGCGACAAGAACCAAGGCCCCAACAACCCAAGGTGTAAGCTCCGCACCTGCCGTATCTTGAATAAAGCTGATCAAGAAGAACAAACCGAAAGAGACGATAACTGCATTACCCAGTACAACAGCACCAGTAGAAATCGTTCTTGCATAGGTGCTCACATTAGCCTTGTTTTTCACCATTTTAATTATACCAAACTGTATAACTAAAATAGCCAAAACCGCGATTAATCTTTCCGATGTTCCCTGCAATAACTGATAAGCCTCAGAAGCATATGTCAGCCCCCCGGCCAATGCAAAAATCCCTGATAAAGAGATCAACCAAGACAAGACAACATCACGCGCAGTTTTAACTTCACCAGCACGGGTCAATCCCTTCATGTGCAATTTTTGTGCTTCAAGATGCACAATATACACAAGCGCAATATAAGAAATTATCGCTGGCAAGAAGGCGTGTTTAACAACCTCGAAGTATGGAATATTAACATATTCCACCATCAAGAACGCCGCAGCGCCCATAACCGGCGGCATGATCTGCCCGTTCACAGATGATGCAACCTCAACAGCTCCTGCTTTTTCTGAATTAAAGCCGACACGTTTCATCATCGGAATAGTGAAAGTACCCGTCGTCACAACATTTGCGATGGATGATCCAGAAATAAGTCCAGTCATGCCAGATGCAACAACCGCAGCCTTAGCAGGACCACCACTGAAATGCCCCATCAAAGAAAAAGCAACCTTGATAAAATAATTACCAGCACCTGCGCGATCAAGTAAGGCGCCAAAAAGAACAAAGAGGAAAACCAGATCCGTCGATACGCCTAATGCAATACCAAAAACACCATTGGTTGATGTCCATTGTTGGTCAACTGTTCCGCCAAAGGATGATCCTTTCCAAGCGATTAGATCAGGGGCATAGGGACCAAAAAATGTGTACCCAAGGAAAACCATTGCCACCACCATCAACGGGGGCCCAAGGGCTCTACGCGTCGCTTCGAGGAGTAAAGCCATACCGATAATTGCCACAACAATATCGACATCATTCGGATTACCAGAACGATCTGATAATCTTGAGCCAGAGATCGCTTTTATTAAGGCTGTATCTGCGAGAAAAAGATAAAAGGCACACAAGCTACCGATAATCGCAAAGGCCCAATCCCCAAGAGGTATCCTCCGCCGTGGAGAACTTTTAAAAGCGGGGTAAGCCAAAAATGCAAGAAATATAGCAAAAGCCAAATGTATTGGCCGCGCTTCACGACCAGAAAAAGCACCCCATCCAATCGTATATGGTAACGGGGACGCAATCCAAACTTGGAAAATCGACCATATTAGTGCTGTTGCAGCAAGTAATGTGATTATCTTTTGATTAGATGGGACACGTCCACCCGTATCCGTAGAAGCGACAAGGTCTTGTAATTCCTCGTCACTTAATTTTGCACTTTCAGAATTTTCTGATGCCATACCCCATATCCCTGTTATCTGCGCCCGATGCTGATCACACGGTACCCTTGGTAATTTTATTTTTGATTGTCATTCGTGTAATCCAAAATACAGTATTATGCTGGCTGGAAACGTCACACGAACATTTAAAAGGCAACCGTTACACAATTATAGAAAAGGCGGGAAAGTAAAACCTTCCCGCCTTATTTAACGACGACTGATTACATCCAGCCACGTTCTTTGTAATAGCGAACAGCACCATCATGCAGAGGTGCAGACAGATTTTTAGAAATCATGTCTTCTTCTTTCAGGTTCTCAAATGCCGGGTGCATTTTTTTGAAACGCTTGAAGTTATCGAAAACAGCTTTCACCATTTGATAAACTACTTCATCGTCTACTGCTGTAGAACTGATAAATGTTGCACCAACACCAAAGGTTGTCGTGTCATCATCAGAACCATTATACATGCCACCAGGAATAGTGGTCATAGCGTAATAATCATTATCAGCAGCAAGCTTCTGAATTACGTCGTTATCAACATTGATAAGCTTCGAATCACAAGATGTTGTTGCTTCTTTAATCGTGCCTGATGGGTGACCAACTGTGAACACAATGGCATCAACTTTACCATCGCAAAGAGCAGCGGCTTGTTCTGAAGACTTCAGCTCGGACGCAAGAGCGAAATCACTCATTGCCCAACCCATTTTCCCCATAACAACTTCCATTGTTGCGCGTGCGCCAGAACCCGGGTTACCCACATTCACTTTTTTACCTTTTAGATCTTCAAAGGTTTTGATGCCGGAATCTGCACGTGCAACCACTGTAAATGGCTCTGGATGAGCAGAGAATACAGCACGAAGTTCTTTGTAAGCCCCATCTGGGAATTTATCTGGCGCAGTGCCATTATAACCATGGTACTGCCAATCAGACTGAGCAACACCCATGTCCAGATCACCAGCGCGCATGCCATTAATATTAGCAACAGAACCGCCCGTTTTATGTGTACAGTTGATCTCGTGATCTTTCGTACCTTTATTTACCAAACGGCAAATAGCGCCACCAACAGCGTAATAAACGCCTGTCTGACCACCTGTACCGATCACAACGTGATTTGTGTCAGCAAAAGCTGCGGACGTCATCAGTGCCGCACCTGCTACTGCTGTCATTGCCATTTTTTTTACAAACATGCCTACTCCTTGGTTTCATGCTTTTTATTAACTTTATCTATCCTGCAAGATATCAACTTTTTCAGCTGGTTTATCCTACAGACATATTCATGTGCCGAACCACAAACGAATACGATTAACCATCAAATTTATGACAGTTAAATTTCCTAACCATTGGGTCTTTGTCACAAATTCCCAACACTCCCTCGATGCAAAAGCACCGTAGAATTCTTTATATCCTGACAGGTAAATAATTATTTTTGGCAGTAGTGTCCCAAAACAAAACAGTTCAGAACGCTACGAAAAGTATCTAGGATCCGTTGTTACCTTTTCGAATCTACTTTCGTTTCATGTGCTTAGCTTACGTCAAACCAATCACCAAAGAAATAGCCAATTCATTTTTCCCTGTCTGATTGAACTACTTTATGAGTTCTTTACCGCTGACATGGTTGCGTATGTAATATTTACAGTCAACAGATAACATTTGTTCTTTTTTCAACCTCAACACCAAGAATTTTCAAAAAATCTAGAGCTACCCATCCTTTGGGAATGCTACAGCTCATGACTTCCAGAAGACATTTGTTTCTTTCCGGTATTCGTTAAAACTTTGGATTCTTTGCTTTGTATCCGGCGCGCCTTTTTC
>NZ_CAKZMP010000412.1 GCF_937128705.1 uncultured Kiloniella sp.
CAAATTTGGCTTAAAAAACGGTATAACTAGCCGCCTGCAAGACGATATAAAACACTGTAAGACTTTCTCTCCGGCAGTATGGCACGAAGCCTTGAAGAGCATCGAAGCCGATCTTTGGGGTAGCGAACTAATTGTTCACTTCTTTCACATTGCTTTCGGTCAATTTGTCCAAGATCACTTCCAACACTCGAAAAATGAGCTTCATCTTTGGCTCAGTGACGGCAAGGTCGTCGTTGGCTCAAAAGAGTTGTTAAGATTTTCCCCGCGCTTCGAGAAGGCACCAGTCAGTACAGTGGGAAATCCCTTCGCTTTCTTCGAGAAAGAGGGGCTTAGTGTTGAATGTCATTGAGAACTGACCCGGTATTTTCACCGAGATTTGACCCGCTCTTAGTTATGTATCGATAGCTACGCTTTGGTCAATGTGGTGGCCTCCTTTGTGGTTTTCTTTGCAGCTTCTGAACTGGCCTTGAAGCGGTAGCTGTCGTTGCCGGTTTCGAGGATGTGGCAGCGGTGTGTGAGCCGGTCGATGAATAGCCCCTAGATTTGTAGACGCCTTGCTTGGTAATTTTGGAAGCAAGGAGACAGTGATGTCAGGGATTAGATTTACGGACGAGTTCAAGCGTGATGCGGTCGCACAGGTTGTGGATCGGGGATATTCAGTCGCGGAAGTTTCAGAGCGATTGGAGATCAGCACCAAGTCACTTTACACTTGGAAGGCCCAGTTTTCGCAGCCACGCAAACAGATTATCGAGACTACGGAACAAGCCGTTGAGATCAGGCGGTTGAAGAAGGAACTCGCCCGCGTTTCTGAGGAACGCGATATTCTAAAAAAGGCCACCGTCGCGCCGACCGGCAGTTGATACGCAGTATCAATGAGAGGGAACTTCGCCAGGGATGCAAAGTGAGGTACGCGTTTATGCACTGCCCGACAGGGTTATGCGCAGCATGATCCCGAGAGGGGCAGAGCATCGGCCGATCTTTTCGGTTCGCGCGATGTGTCGCTGCCTACGCCTGCATCCGAGCGGTTTCTATGCATGGGTTAAAAACCCGTTAAGCCATCGTGCGCAGGAAGATGAACGCCAGACACAGCTACTCAAAGAAGCTTGGCAAGAAAGCGGTAATATTTATGGCTATCCATTGGCCGTCAGGGCATTGCAAGCAATGTCCCGAGAGGCGCAAGCTGCACGACGACCTCTGCGATCTGGGTGAGACGTGT
>NZ_CAKZMP010000413.1 GCF_937128705.1 uncultured Kiloniella sp.
GATGTTACTGCAATCAATCGAAGTAAAAAAGTGGGTGTCGTGAGTGATGCAAAAATTAACAACACTATTATCGAGGCACTTTCTGAAGATATGAAGCTTTGGTTGAACAGTGATCCGGATGTAAAACGAGTACCAGGCGGCCTATTGCTTCATACTGAAACACAAGAGGCAACTGTCGACGCTATATTTGTTGCTGCTGGGCGCAAACCAAGTCTTTGTCAGCTTGGTTTAAAACGTTTGGGGCTTAAGATTAATGGTAACGGAGTGCCCTCTTTCAATCGTCATAGTATGCAAATCCAGGATTATCCGATTTACATAGCTGGTGATGCGACTGATGAACGGGCCGTGTTGCACGAAGCTGTTAATGAAGGCGAGCGAGCTGCCTATAATGCATTGCATAGGAGGAATAAGCAGGCTCCACATCACGGTGGGATACAGATTATTTTCACCAAACCTGTGACGGCGATTGTGGGGGACACTGAATATGCTATGCGTCATGATGATATCGTTATTGGAGAGGCGAACTTCGAGGACCAAGGGCGTGCTAGAATAGAGAGTGAAAATTTTGGAAGAATCCGCCTGTTTGCTGACCGAAATAGTGGCTGTTTGCGTGGAGCAGAAATTATGGCGCCAGCTGCCGAACACCTTGCACATTTCTTAAGTCTGGGGTTGGTGCAACACTTAACTCTTAGCCAAATTCTAAAAACACCTTTTTATCATCCTTCGCTAGAGGAGGGGTTAAAGTCGGCATTAGAGGGTGCGCTCAAAAAGTTGGAAAATAGATAATTTATACTCTGTTGATGCTATGGGGTTTTGCTTCCTCTCGCATACTGATGTTGATCTTCATATTCTCTAAAACGTACAGGCAATTGCTTGTTCCATATTGAATAGGAGTAAACTTATGACACATACAGTATCAGCAACATTCAAGACAGATTCAGCTGCGAGAGAAGCGTTGCTAAAACTCGAGGTAGCAGGTTTTTCCGAAAAACAAATGAGCTTGGTTGCAACAGATAGCTCTGTCGGTCAGTCCTTTAATATAGAAAAGGGAACTAAAGCAACTGAAGGCGGTGCTGTTGGTGCGTCCGCAGGTGGCATTATTGGTGCTATCGCGGGTGGTTTAGCCGCGGCCGGTACAATCCTTATTCCAGGTGTGAATTTGGTGGTGTACGGTACGGCAGTCGCTGCAGCTGCAGGCGCGGGCGTTGGCGCCGCGACGGGTGGTTTGACCGGTGCATTGGTTGGATTTGGCGTTCCAGAGTATGAAGCCAAGCGATATGAAAATGAAGTAAAAAATGGTGCGATTTTGCTTGTTGTCGAAGCTGATAGCTCTGAACGGGCTGAAATCATTCAGGACATATTTAAACAAGGGGATGCGTACAACATCGCCGCTTAATATTTTTTCTTCTATAGAGCCAATAAAAGTTTAAAAGGAGAATTTTATGTTACGCAAATTGACGATGACAACAGCAATAACAGCAACATCCGTAGTGGTTTTTGGGGCTGTTGCACAGGCTGAAAAAAAAGATCCTTATAGTGATGCTTATCAGAACGAGAGCGCGATTAGTATTACAGGTACAGTTACGAAAGCTTATCCCGAAGCATTTGAGCTGCGTTATGGCAAACAGGGATCAATTACCATCGAGATGGATGATTGGGACTGGTATGATGAAGCTCGTGCAATCAAGGTTGGTGAAAAGGTTACCGTTTATGGTGATATTGATCAGGACCTTTATGAAGCGCGCAAAATTGAGGCAGACAGTATTTATGCACACAGTCGGAATACCTATTATTTTGCGAATGATGCGGATGAAGAAGATTATTATTCTACTTACTACTTCACACCAAGAACATCTAACCTAGATGATATCCCGGACGATGCTCTCGTTAATATCCGCGGTACGGTTCAGAAGGTTGATGGCCGTGACTTTGTCTTGGGTGTTGGCGAAAACAGTATCACAATTGATACCGATGACATGAGTTATAATCCATTGGATGATAAAGGATATCAACGTATCAAGAAAGGCGATACAGTTTATGTATCTGGTGAAATGGACAAGGATTTCTTTGACGAAAATGAAATCGAAGCGGACCATGTCGTAACGCTTTATAAGGCTAAGAAGAAATCTTGATCTAGTCGGTTATTCTAGAGAGAAATAATCTAGATGGTAAAAGCCCCCTTTCTTTTGAAAGGGGGCTTTTTGTCATTCGGCAGCTTTTATGTTGGAATGTTTTTATAGAGCCTTGGCCTAGAGTAATCACATCAATGATTAATGATGTTTGTTCTCTGAAAGCTCAGCCCGTATTGGGTTGTTACCTATATATGGAAGCTTCTTCTACTGTTTCTAACTATTCTGTCTGGCGAAGAAAGTTAATTTTTTAACCGCCTGTGAAAAAGGGTATGTCTAGGCCTTTGTGTATGAAGCTATCGCGTCCATTATTTCCATTCGATAGCCAATACCGGGCTCTGTAATGACGTAAGTGGGATCTTTGACATCGGGTTCGATCTTTTCCCGAAGCTGACTGACATAAACGCGGAGATATTGCATATCTTCGCCGTGTGCAGGGCCCCAAACATCTTTTAAAAGCTGTTTGTGGGTAATCATCTTGCCGCGATTAATCATGAAGTAGCGCAACAACTCATATTCTTTTGGTGTGAAGAATGTACTTTCGCCATCAACAAAAACCTCGTGACGTACCAGATCCATTTTGATGCGACCATTTTCTAAATCGGGCTCCCCTGCCTCTTGTGTTGCCGATTTCCGCAAGTTGGCTTCAATACGTGCAAGCAGGATATCTGGATTAAATGGTTTTGTGACATAGTCATCTGCTCCGCGCCCAAGTGCATCAACAACCTCGCTATCCGCGTCACGGACTGAGCAAACAATAATCGGGACTTGAGACCACTCTCGGATACTGTCAATGACCTCTTTACCGTCCATGTCGGGCAAGCCAAGATCAAGAATGATCAGGTCAGGCTTAATTGATGCACTCATCCTGACAGCTTGAGCTCCACTCTCACACTCTTCGGGTTTATACCCTTCACTTTTTAGGGTAATCTTGAGTAATTTCCTTATCTGGGGTTCATCATCAACAATAAGTATCGTGTTTTTTTTATTCGTAATCGTGTCTGTCATAATATCTTCTCGGTTAGAGCTCAATTCGTGTCATATCTTAAAAATCCATAGGAAATTAACATGGCACATATAAATTCCCCATACGTTTTTACTGTACTTTTCTGGCTGACTAACTGATCAAATAGTTTCCTCTCACGATTAATAGAGGGCTTCTGTATGGTCGGTATGTATGGGCATCATTAAAATTATCGGTGGTCGCGTGCCCCCGCAACCAATATAATCAACGCCTTAGTCGGAAATGACTAAGGCGTTTTTTGTGACGCGGAAGCAGGTAGTTTCTGTTGGGTGTGCATGAGGGGCCAGCAAAGGGTAGTTGCACGGCTTACCTTGTTTAATATTACCCCATCTTTTTAGCGAGATCGGCTGCTTTAAGGTTTGTATAACGTTTAAGGCTTTGAAGGTCTTTATGGCCAGAAACTGCAGCTACTTCCATGACGTTCCAGTTTGCCTCAAATAACCTTGAGATAGCTTCGTGCCTGAGATCATGGAAATTAAAGTGCTCCAGTTTGGCGCGTTTTCTGGCTCTCTCAAAGGCATTTTTTATTCCTTCGGCGGTTGTTCGCAGAACTTGCCCGCTTTCTTGTTGTGGTAAGTTTTTCAGTGTTTTTATCG
>NZ_CAKZMP010000414.1 GCF_937128705.1 uncultured Kiloniella sp.
CATCAGAATGTCGGCTGCCATCAACATGGGGTAGAAAAAGAGGCCGCCTGAAACCTGGTCCAACTTGTCGGACTTGTCTTTGAAGGAGGTGGCGCGTGCGAGGCGCATATAGGGAAAGTGGCAAGTCAGGTACCACGTCAACTCAGTAACTTCCGGAATATCGCTTTGCCGATAAAAGTAGCCGTTATCGGTGTCAAATCCACATGCCAACCACGCAGCGGCAGTGGCATAGGTGTTGTGCGCCAGTATTTCTGGATTGTGGATGGTGGTCAACGAATGCAAATCTGCAATGAAAAAGAAAGCTTCGTTGCCCGGTTGATTGGCCAATTCGATACCTGGAAGAATCGCTCCGAGGAGGTTGCCGAGGTGAGGAATGCCCGTGGCTTGAATGCCGGTTAATACCCTTGCCATTTTCTTTTTTAGTTAAAAGTGACGCAAATATAGAAAGTTTTGGGAAGGGTTTTTGGATTAATGCTGATTCATCAACTGCCGGGTTGCCTACTGAGTGGATGCGCACCTTGCTTATCGTTTCGCGTGTCTTCCAGACCGGAAGTGAAGGATTGTAACTCGCGTTTGGAAACCCAATGAGTTGAATGTCAGGTTGCCCTGCAAAAAATGCTCACTTTCGTATTGGTAATGCTTTCATCTCTCCATTTTCTTGATTTTCTTTTAAAATACCAAGTCTACTCAATAAATTTTTGGATTGATTTTGTTGATAAATTTTTTTTGCAAAAATGAGATGAAGTATTATTCAGTGAATAGAGACTTGCTCGGGATCTTATCGTGAAGATCTGGCTGAAGAGAATATTCTGAGTTATTTATATAAAACTGGATCTGATTGTTTGTGCTTTTGTCGCTATCTGGGGCGATTCACTTGTTTTCTTTTGCTATTCTCGGATCGGTTCTTCTGATTAAATAAGTTTTTGAAAAAAACTTTTTATCTGAAATTGACGCCGCAATATTCTTAAACACTGGTATTAGCCTTATAGTACCAGCATTGGGTGAAAATAGATGAGTAAGATTGTTCTGGATGCCGCTGATATTCGTATTCTTGTGGCTGTACAACAAAATGGGCAGCTTAGTAAATCCAGACTTGCTGAAATTGTGAATCTCTCCCCAACGCCTTGCTGGATACGTTTGGCAAAGCTTAAAAAAGCTGGATTGATCAAAGGCTATTCCGCTGAGATTGCACTCGACAGTATTGTGAATCTGTCTAGGGTTATTGTGTCACTTTCATTAACAAGCCACCGCAAGCAAGATTTTGAACGCTTTGAAGCCTATATACGCGGTGAGGATTCTGTTGTGGAATGTATAGCAACGGGCGGCGGTACGGACTATGTGATGAAGGTGTTTTCCCAGGATCTCTCTTCTTTTCAAGCAATCATGGATGCAATGCTTTCTGCAGAGTTAGGTATTGATCGTTACATGACTTATATTGTTACGAGAGAGGTGAAATCTGTTTCACCAAACCTTAATCTGTTGCTTCCAGCTCAGAAATGCTGACATGACGATAAGCCGTAAAGAAGCCTGATATAATCCGATAAAAACTATAAGAGACCAAACGGTTTATATGGCCGGATAATAATGGTCTGTTTGGTCTTTTGTGCAGGAAAACTTAGCCCGTATTTTTCTGTAGTCGCTGCTAATGTCTGATAAATTCATTCAAGACGTGGCAGCCGTCAAAAGCTGCCCAAATAGAGGCAAGTAGCATGACGAACACAGATGATTTTGGTTTTGGTACACAAATTCGTAAATCCCCTTATTTTGACGCAACTGTTCGCTGGGGAGCGAAAGCATTTTCAGTATACAATCATATGTATATTCCCCGCGATTTTGGTGATCCGGAACAAAATTTTTGGAATCTGGTGAATGATGCGATCCTTTGTGATGTCGCAGTTGAACGACAGGTTGAAATCACAGGCCCCGATGCCGGGAAATTTGTCCAGCTGCTAACTCCCCGAAATTTATCAAATCTTGCGGTTGGGCAATGTAAGTATATTTTGATCACAAATGCTGATGGTGGGGTGTTGAATGATCCTATTTTGTTACGTTTGGGTGAAAATCGTTATTGGATATCTTTGGCCGATAGCGATATTTTACTTTGGGCGCAAGGCGTCGCAATTTATTCCGGCCTTAATGTCAAAATTGGTGAGCCTGATGTTTCTCCTTTGCAGTTGCAAGGGCCTAAATCTGGCGAAGTGATGAAGGCACTGTTTGGTGAAAGTATCATGGATCTTCGTTACTATTGGTTGCGCGAAATCAATCTTGATGGAATCCCGTTGATCGTTTCGCGCACTGGTTGGTCAAGCGAACTTGGGTATGAGCTTTATCTCTGCGATAGTGCGCAAGGTGATGCGTTGTGGGAAAAAATTATGGAGGTGGGCACGCCTTTGGGGTTAAAGCCCGGTCATACCTCATCAATCCGACGGATAGAGGGTGGGATGCTATCTTATCACGCTGATATGGATATTATGACCAATCCTTACGAATTGGGGATGGATCGTTTGGTTGATCTGGAAATGGAGGCTGACTTTATTGGCAAGGATGCTTTGCAAGTGATTCATCAAAACGGAGTCTCTCGCAAACAGGTTGGACTTGTTATCGATGGTCAGAATTTTAAGGGTCCAAATACGACCTTTTGGAAGGTGAAGAAAGACAATAATATTGTCGGAAAAGTGACCTCTGCTGTTTATTCCCCTCGTCTTAATCAAAATATTGCTTTAGCGATGGTTTCGGTTGATGTGAGTGAGGTTGGCACTATTTTTGACATTGAAATTCAGTCAGAGATCTTACAGGCTAGAGTCGTTGAAAAGCCGTTTTTTGATCCACGGAAAAGGATCACTGTCGCTGCCTAACTACTTGATTTCCGAATTAAATATTCCGTGCCACAAATAATGGTTTTAAAATTATGTCTGAACTTTCTATCGAGCTAACTTGGCAACGTTCTGAATCTGAATTGCGTCCGGGTAAATATTCCAACGCTCACACTGTCCGTTATAATGACGATTATAAAGTACAGGTCGATGCTGCACCTGATTGGGGTGGAGATGGAGGAAATACGAACCCTGAACAGGCGTTAGGGGCAGCTTTATCAAGTTGCCATATGATGACATTTCTTGCTTTGGCGGCCAAAGCAGGGTGGCCTGTCGTTGGTTTTAAAGATCGTGCTGTTGCTTTTTTGGGTAAAAATTCTAATGGGAAAATGTCTGTTGTAAAAATTGATTTGCATCCAGTTGTTGAGTTTGATGCTAATTTTACGATTACAGCAGAAGAGCTGGATAAAATGCAACATCGTGCGCATCGTTATTGTTTTATTGCGAATACATTAGCTGATAGCGTTGAAATCAATATTTGCGCAACTTAGGGAGTAGGGACTGTGCCAGAGACTGGACTTGATCAGGGTATTTTGCTCAGTGAGAAAAATGCAGCGGGAATATTGAGGCTTACCTTGAACGATGACAAGCGACGTAATGCCCTGTCAGAAGAAATGTTGCGCAAGTTAAAAGATGCATTTTCTTCGGCTGCTGCTGACGCATCTGTGCGTGTCGTCGTTCTTGCCGCGAAAGGGCCTGTATTCAGCTCTGGACACAACCTCAAAGAAATGACGGCGGCGCGAGAGCATGATGATCGTGGTCGTGTTTACTTTGTAAAAATACTGGCGTTATGTTCCGAAGTCATGCAGGGGATCGTGGCTTGCCCGAAACCGATTATTGCAGAAGTTTCAGGAATTGCGACAGCGGCAGGGTGTCAGTTGGTTGCAACCTGTGATTTGGCCGTTGCGTCTGATACGGCACAATTCAGTACGCCGGGTGTTCATATAGGACTTTTTTGTTCTACACCCATGGTTGCTTTGTCTCGTAATGTATCAAATAAGCATGCTATGGAAATGCTTTTGACAGGAGATATGATTTCTGCGGCTCGAGCTGCAGAAATTGGCTTAATTAATCGGGTTACTTCTGCATCAGAATTAGGCGATGCCGTATTTAAGTTGGCACAGAAGATTGCATCAAAATCCAGTCTGACGCTCGCGACAGGGAAGCGTGCTTTTTATGAACAGCGTGAAATGAACTTGTCGAAAGCTTATGAGTACGCATCGAATGTGATGGTTGAAAACATGCTGGCGTTTGATGCCGAAGAAGGCATTGGTGCTTTTGTTGAAAAGCGTGAGCCACAATGGCGAGATAAATAGGTCCGAAATGAGTAAGTTGGAGATGAGTAACCCTTATAACACTGGTCTTGATCGTAATCAGGCCAATTATCAGTCTTTAACGCCTTTGACTTTTCTCGAGCGTGCCGCGAGTGTTTTTCCGAATCACATTGCGATTATTCACGGAAAATTACGTCGTAATTATGCGGATTTTTACGAGCGTTCTCTGCGGTTGGCTTCTGCCTTGTCAACGCAGATTGTTGGGCAGAGCATTGGACGTGGTGATACTGTTTCAGCTCTTCTGGCCAATACGCCTGCAATGCTGGAATGTCATTATGGTGTACCTATGTGTGGGGCTGTTCTGCATTCAATAAATACAAGGCTAGATGCCGCTGTCATCGCATTTCAGCTAGATCATGCTGGTGCTAAAGTGCTTATTGTTGACCGTGAGTTTATGCCATTGGCGCAACAAGCTTTGACCTTGGCAAAAGTTACTCCGACGCTTGTTCAGTATGATGATCCTGAATATACAGGGCCAATAACCATAGTTGATGCGCTGGATTACGAAGAGGTCCTTTCGCAAGGAGATCCAGCGTTTAGCTGGATGATGCCCGAAGATGAGTGGGATGCGATTTCTATAAACTATACGTCGGGTACAACGGGTGACCCCAAAGGTGTTGTGTCTCATCATCGGGGGGCTTATCTCTTGGCGCAGGGAAATGCGTTGACGACCTCGATGGCGAAGCATTCTGTGTATCTTTGGACGTTACCAATGTTTCACTGTAATGGCTGGTGTTTTCCTTGGACCCTTTCGGCTGTCATCGGAACACATGTTTGTCTTAGGCAGGTGCGCGAGGATCAGATCTGGAATTCATTAGCTGATCATGGTGTGACGCATCTGTGTGGCGCCCCTATTGTCATGTCTTTGATGATTTCTGCGCCTGAGACGATAAAGCGTAATCTAAACCATACCGTACAGTTTTTAACTGCTGCGTCGCCTCCGCCCCAAAAATTGTTGGCGGATATGAAGTCTGCTGGATTCGATGTAACACATCTATATGGTCTTACGGAAACCTATGGGCCTGCTGTGGTGAATGATTGGCATCAAGAATGGTCAGATCTTCCGTCTGGGGAACAGGCCTGTCTCAAAGCGCGCCAAGGTGTGCGTTACTTACCTTTGGAGGGGTTGGATGTTATTGACCCGGAGACGATGATCCCAGTGCCTCGTGACGGGGAAACATTAGGAGAGGTTATGTTCCGGGGTAATGTTGTTATGAAGGGCTATTTTCGCAATCATAAAGCAACAAAAGAGGTCTTTGAGGGGGGCTGGTTTCACTCTGGTGATCTCGGGGTGATGCACCCAGATGGATATATAGAGCTCAAGGACAGATCAAAGGATATTATTATCTCCGGGGGAGAAAATATTTCGTCCATTGAGATTGAGGAAATTCTTTATCGATATCCCGCAGTTGCTGTCGTCGCCGTCGTCGCTATGCCGCATGAAAAATGGGGAGAGACACCCTGTGCCTTTGTCGAATTGGTTTCTGAGCAAAATGCTTGTTCTGAGGAGCTAAATGATTGGTGTCGAGAGCATCTGGCTTCTTACAAGGTCCCCAAAAAGTTTGTTTTCACATCCATTCCCAGAACATCTACGGGCAAAATACAAAAGTTCGTCTTAAGAGAGCAAGCTGCTAACTTCGTTGATAAGTCGTAAGG
>NZ_CAKZMP010000415.1 GCF_937128705.1 uncultured Kiloniella sp.
TCTTTTGTCATTGGCGCAGACCAGATGCTCAATTGTAACGGGGTCTGGTTTGATAAACCGACAGATCTGGATCATGCCGCAGCACATCTAAAGGCTTTATCCGGGAAAACCCATCAGTTGGAATGTACTGTTTGTGTGGTCAAAAATGGCGAGAGGCTGTGGCACCACAATGAAACGGCTTCTCTGACCATGCGTGATTTAGATAATGACTTTATATTGTCGTATTTAAATGCACTGGGGGATGAGGCCCTTTCTTCTGTTGGGGCGTATCAACTAGAAGGTATCGGTGCACAACTTTTCCATAAAATTCAGGGGGACTATTTTACAATTCTGGGGCTTCCGCTTCTCCCTCTCCTCACGTTTTTGCGACACAACAGGATTCTGGCTTAGATGATTCTTTCAGGCAAAGCCCGTTTGGCCGGGGTAATCGGTTGGCCTATATCCCATTCAAAATCGCCGAGATTACATGGATATTGGTTGGAAGCGCTGGGGATAGATGGTACCTATCTCCCCCTTGCTATTGAACCTGAAAACTTTGAAACCGCTTTGAAGGGGTTGATGTATTCCGGGTTTGGTGGGGTGAATATCACAGTTCCACACAAAGAAGCTGCGTTAGCATTCTGTGATGAAGTTGATCCGCTAGCGAAACGAATTGGTGCTGTTAATACGATTGTTTTCAAAGGTGGACGTTCTTATGGTTCTAACACCGACGCGTTTGGGTTTATAGAAAACTTGAGACAAAGTGCTGAAAACCTTGATTTTTCCACAGCAAAAACAGTTGTTTTAGGTGCTGGTGGCGCATCCCGTGGTGTCATTGTTGCTCTTCAGGATGCTGGCGTTAAAAATATAATTCTCTTGAACCGAACAAGAGAGCGCGCAGAAGTTCTTGCGGCTGATTTATCATCAGGTGCTGATGGCATGATTACAGTTGCTGATTGGGATGATCGCAATGATGTCCTTAACGGCTGTGATCTATTGGTAAACACGACGAGCCTTGGTATGGCAGGCCAACCACCTTTGGCATTATCACTGGATAAATTACCAAAATCCTGCGTGGTCACGGATATCGTTTATGCGCCTTTGATCACCCCTCTTCTTGGTATGGCCGAGAAAAGAGGCAATAAAATTGTAGATGGTCTCGGTATGTTATTACATCAAGCAAGACCGGGTTTTGAGGCCTGGTTTGGCGTAAAACCAGAGGTAACAGAGGATCTGCGCAAGTTTGTTCTGGCGGGATAGTATTGGGCTGTTGTTGGGGTTTTATTGTATCGGGAACGGATTATCTTAATGCATGTTCTTGGACTTACGGGTTCTATTGGAATGGGGAAATCGACTGCTGCCAAGATGTTTCAGCGGTTGAAAGTACCTGTGCATGATGCAGATGCTACTGTTCATCGATTAATGAGTAAAAACGGGGCAGCAGTTAAGGAAATTTCTGACCTTTTTCCTGAAACTGAGACAGAAAACGGAATCGATCGTAAAAAGCTTGGTGATGCCGTATTTGGGCAGCGGGAAAAATTGAAACAGCTTGAAGCAATTCTACACCCCCTCGTCCGACAAAAGATGCATCGTTTTATCGATCGTTATGCCAGACAAAGGAGAGAACTAGTTGTTCTGGATATACCTCTTCTTTTTGAAACAGGCGGAGACAGGTT
>NZ_CAKZMP010000416.1 GCF_937128705.1 uncultured Kiloniella sp.
CGGGCAGGATCCCAGCGAGAGCCTGAAAGCTCTCTTTGTCATGGCAGTCACAGTTAAGGTTCAGATTACCGTATATCGTACCGTTGTTTTCGGTTACAGGCGCGTGCCTGATCCACCACCATCTGGTTTGTGTCACCTGTGCCTCCTAGGCGATATAGCTTAATAGGACAAGATAGGTCATGATTTCACACAGTTGGACCGCAGTGCCAAGGACATCACCAGTATACCCGCCAACTTGTCGCATTGTTAGCCATGATAAAAACAGAATCATTAGGACATTGGAAACAAGAACACTCAAGATGGACAGCGGGGGGAGAAAAATAAAAAGGAAGAACAAAGTCAGAAGCAGACTGCCATAACTACTTCGTAATTTAGGTTTTGCGGCGGTTGCGGCCATTCCGCTTTTTTTCGCTAGGGGAAGGTGGCTCATTATCAAGGGGGCAAGGCCTCTCCCAATCATATGTGCGGAAATGTAAATAGCAAAGATTTGGGTCAGGATTGCCCATTGATAGTTGTCTGCACCTATTGGGCTTAGTTGTGCAAAAGAGAGCAAACTACCTAACAACAGGGTGCGCATTAGAACAGAGATACCAAGGGCCAGGACACCATAACTCCCAACGCGGCTATCTTTCATGATCTCAAGCTTGCGTTCCGGATCGTGACTGCCGCCGAAGCCATCGGCAACATCGGCCAGACCGTCTTCGTGAAGGGCGCCTGTGATTAAAATACTGGCGACAATTGCCAGAAGGGCACAGACATAAAGCGGAAGCGATAGATAGAAGCTTAAAACCAGAATGGTAGAGCTAAGAAATCCAACCAGAATGCCAATAAGAGGAAAAGACCAGGATGCTTCGGCAAGACTTCGACTTGTCGGGTTGCCTTCGTTATCCATTGGATAGGGCACCGGGATGCGTGTCATAAAGGCAAGAGCAATACGTATATCCTGTTCAAACTGCCTTATCATGTTCAGCCATTGGTGTGGTTTGTCATTCTGTTGAGCTGTCATGTTGCCTTATCCGGTGTATATGCGACAAAGTGAGTGGTTCTGAGGTAAAGACAATGGCTTGTTGCTATGGTATGGCTTTGGCCAGAGCTTTAAAACCGATTAAATCGGGTTATCAACGCACAAAGAAACAAATGCCGCCCCAAAGCGGTTCTGTAAAGGTATTTGATAGCCTGAAGGCATCGCAATCCTGTGTTAAATCAGGGGCAAGGGAGATAATAAACTATGTCAGACGCGGCATCTATTTCGACGCTGGATGAAATTCATGTTCTGCTCAAGGAATTACCGGGGCCAAGCCGAGAGGCAGCAAAAGCCGCTGAGGAAAGGCAGGCACAGCTTACAAAACCCTTGGGAGCTTTAGGGCGCTTAGAAGAACTGGCAATCTGGCTTGCTGCATGGCAGGGAAAAAAGAAGCCACAGGTCGAACGGCCCTTTACCGCTGTTTTTGCTGGAAATCACGGCATTGCAGCAAAGGGGGTTTCTGCCTATCCGACCGAAGTTACCAAGCAAATGGTTGCGAACTTCATCCACGGTGGTGCGGCAGTTAATCAGCTTTGCGGGTTGGCCGATTCCGATCTCCGTGTGTATGAACTCGCCCTTGATGAGCCGACGGCTGATTTTAGCGAACAACCGGCAATGGAAGAAGAAGATTTCGTACGGGCGATCGCTTATGGAATGATGGCGGTTGAAGAAGGGGTTGATGTTTTGGCTGTTGGCGAGATGGGCATTGGTAATACCACGTCAGCTGCTGCGATTTGTCTGGCGCTTTATGGTGGGGATGCTGCTGATTGGGTTGGTCGTGGTACAGGTGTTGATGACGAAACACTTGCTCTGAAAACCAAGCTGATCAATCAGGCGATTGAATTGCATAAGCCAATCTTTACTGATGATCCTTTTCAGATTCTACGCTGTGTTGGTGGGTTTGAACTCGCGGCAATTGTCGGGGCTATTATTGCGGCACGGCTTGCCCGTACACCTGTTGTTTTGGACGGTTATACTTGTACGGCAGCGGCGGCTATTTTGCATGCAATTGATGACAGGCTTCTTGATCACTGTGTTGTCGGGCATCAGTCCGTAGAACCTGGACACCAGTCTCTAATGACAAATATTGGTAAAGAGCCTTTGTTGGATTTCAATATGCGTCTGGGTGAAGGTTCCGGGGCTGTTCTCGCAATACAAATTCTGAAAGCGGCTTGTGCTTGCCATAATGGCATGGCCACATTTGCTGAAGCCGGGGTTAGTGGTCCGGCTTAACTCTGGCCCCGGTTTACTCTGGCCTATGTAAAAACACGAACGATTTTATGGGGGAGTAGCGACGCTATTCCCCCATTTGTAATAAGAGGCCGCGTTTCCGTGCAACGTGATAAGCCCACAAAAAAATCCCGATTGCGATAGAGAAATAGAGGATATTCAAAAGCAGAGAGTGGATAAAGAGGTTAAGCTGAAAACCTTGATTAAAAAGAATAGCGCGCATGCCTTCAAACACCGGCGCTGTTGGTAATGCCCAGGCAAGTGCCTGTAGCCATTCGGGCAAGATGTCTACGGGGTAGTAGACTGCTGAAATTGGTGCAATCAAAAAGATGGTCAACCAAGCCATGGATTCTGCGCCTAGCCCGACCCTGAGAATGAGAGCACAGACTAAAAGACCAATGGTCCATCCCATCATCATCAGGTTGCTGAAAAAAAGTAATAAGGGAAGCCCCAGATCGTAGAGTGAAACCTCGTAAAAAAGGATCGCGAGGAATGTAGCGGGAAGAATGCCGATGAGTGTTCTGATCATACTCATGACCATCAGGGCAGTGAGGAACTCATGGGGACGCAGAGGACTTACGGCCAAATTTCCAATGTTACGGGACCAAAGCTCTTCGAGAAAAGAAAGGCTGAACCCAAGCTGTGCACGAAAGAGAATATCCCACAGAAGTACTGCAGAAACCAAAACCCCTGCAGCTTGAGCGACATAGCTGCTGTTTGTTAACAAAAACTGTGTAATGAAGCCCCAAAGCACAATTTGAATTGATGGCCAGTACATCATTTCAAAAATACGAGGCCAGGAAGCACGCATCAGATAAAGATGCCGCATCATGACCGACTGGATACGGATCAAGGCGGATGGATTATGCCTTATTTTGGGAATAGGGGATGTGGTTTGGGGTGTTTGGCTTGATGAATTTGACATCTTAAATATCCCCGTACTCTAAATCATCATGAGGCGGCTTTCTGGGGATGTTCTCCCCGGGTGTGCCAGTGTCTTTTTGCTTTGGAGCGTTTTTCCGATCACGGGCGATATCAAGAAAGACCTCTTCCAAGTTTGTCCGACTATAACGGTGCAACAGATCTGCAGGTGTACCCTGATCAACAATTTTTCCATATTTCATCATCAGAACGTTGTCACAAATTCGTTCTACCTCTGTCATATTATGAGAGGCTAGCAAGATCGCAGCGCTGGTTCTTTTTTGATATTCTTTTATATAGCTTCTGACCCAGTCAGCAGTGTCTGGATCGAGAGAGGCGGTTGGTTCATCCAACAAGAGAATTTCAGGTTCGTTGATTAGGGCTTTGGCGACTGAAACTCGGGTTTTTTGACCCGCGGATAAGCTTCCCGTTGGACGGTTTAATAACTCGAGAAGGTTAAGTTCTTCGGCCAGATGCATCAAACGTTCACGGGCGTTGATAATGCCGTAGAGCTTGCTGAAAAACATAAGGTTTTGTCGAACGGTCAGCCGTCTGGGCAGATCTACGTAGGGTGATGAAAAGTTCAGGCGGTGCATGACTTTGAAACGGTCTTTGACCATATCTTCACCAAGGACTTGAATCGTCCCTGATGATGGTAGCAGAATGCCAAGAAGCATAGATATTGTTGTGGTTTTTCCTGCGCCGTTCCCACCCAGAAGCGCGACGGTTTCGCCAGGTTTCACCGTAAATGAAATTGATTTGACGGCAAGAACATCATCATAACTTTTGTTGAGGTTCTCGACATGAATAGCGTGCTGGACCATAGGTTTAATATAACATGATTGGGAAAGGGATCTTGTTCTGTTTTGCTATAGAATGATACTTACTAGAATATCACGCTATAAAAATCTTATGAATTGTAACAGTTTCCTAATCTACAACCTAAATTTCTATCGGGAAAGCAAAGATAAGCGAATGGAACAAGGCAGTGAGTAGTGCATTCCGATTGGAGCCCGAAGTAGGGTTACACCCTGAACAAGGCCGGGTCCGTTTGAGGACACTGGTTTTTATCAGGTGGATGGCAATCTGTGGCCAAACAGCTGCGTTGTTGATCGCTCATTTCGGTCTTGGGTTAGAACTTCCTTTGATTGCAGCGTTCTTGGTCGTTCTTACATCTGGTGTTTTGAATGTAGCACAGGTTGCGACGCGCCCGGCATCATCTTGGTTACGTAACAAAGAAGCAACTATGGCATTGGCGTTTGATCTGATTCAGATATCAGTGCTGCTGTCTCTGACAGGGGGGCTGACAAATCCCTTTTCAATCCTGATTTTGGGTCCGGTAACGGTGTCCGCTTCTATTCTTACCAGACGGAGTACAATCTGTTTAGGTATCTTGGCGATTGTCGCGGTGACAGCAGATGTTTTCTTTTATTTACCACTACCTTGGCCTGAAGGTAGCTTTTTCCTTCATTCGCTTTATCTCTATGGCTTGTGGGCTGCGTTGGTTTTTACGGCGATTTTTTTGGCCGTTTATGTTTCTTCCCTAACAGAAGAGGCGCGGTCGATGGGGATGGCTCTTGTGGCATCGCAAATGGCTTTGGCGCGGGAACAAAAATTGTCTGCGTTGGGGGGCTTGGCTGCAGCTGCAGCCCATGAACTGGGTAGTCCTTTGGGAACGATGCTGGTTGTTGCAAAAGAAATGAAAGAAGAATTACCGCCTGATGATATTTATCTGCCGGACGTAGAACTTCTGATTAGTGAGATTCTCAGGTGTCGGGAAATTCTGCAAAATCTTGCTGCTTGGCCGGAAGAAGATGGTGGAGATCCATATAATTTTATACCGGTTCAAACCTTGGTTGAAGCTGCTATTACTCCCTATGAGAAGTTGGATATTAAAACTGTTATACAAGCATCTTCAAGTGAAGGTGATGGTGAGAACTCAAACCCAGAGCACCGATCTGAGCATCCAATGGTAGAACGCAGTCCTGAAATTTTACACTCTCTGGGGCTTTTTGCACAAAACGCTATCCAGTTCGCAAAAGAAAAAGTGGATATAACGCTGGTTTGGGATAAAAGAACAATTTCCCTGACAATACATGATGATGGACCAGGCTTTGACCCACAAGTTCTGGGGCGTTTAGGAGATCCCTTGCTTTCTAATCGAGAACACGCTCAAAAAGCTCAGGCCCCAAAAAATCAAGCCCCAAAAAATCAAGCCCCAAAAAATCAAGAACGCCGTAAGGAAGAGGATGGAGATCATATGGGTTTGGGTGTCTTTATCGCAACAACCTTGCTGTCCCATACGGGGGGGAAGGTGACTTATGCCAATCATGAGGCAGGCGGTGCCGTCGTTGAGATTGTTTGGCCAAGGAACCGTCTGGAAGTTGCGACTCAGCCAGTGTAAGTGACATACTTCTGGATTTTGGTGATCAGCTTGTCGTATGAATATTTTGCAAGACAGACGAGCTTAATACATCTTTGACCACCTGTATCTGGAAGCTTAGAATGGTTAGAGATAACAAAGAATAGAATTAATCTAGGGGTAACAAGTAATGTCAGAGTCGCAAGATGCGGAGAAAAAGAAGCTGCTGATTGTTGATGATGATGAGCGTTTTGCTGAACGCTTGTCGCGAGCGATGGATCGGCGTGGATTTGAGCCTGTTGTTGCCAACTCTGTTGCCGACGGTATCCGATTGGCGCATTCCGAATCCCAAGAATATGCTGTTGTCGATTTAAGACTTCAGGACGGTTCAGGTCTTGATGTTGTAAAGGCCATTCACGAAACATCCAAAGATGCCCGTGTCGTTGTTCTCACGGGCTATGGAAACATCGCAACCGCTGTGGCTGCTGTGAAGGTTGGTGCATTAGATTATCTGCCAAAGCCTGCAGA
The DNA here is from genome assembly GCF_937128705.1 of uncultured Kiloniella sp. Lineage (GTDB taxonomy): Bacteria > Pseudomonadota > Alphaproteobacteria > Kiloniellales > Kiloniellaceae > Kiloniella. The sequence goes on from NZ_CAKZMP010000416.1 coordinate 6,066, forward strand.
CCCTGACCAGGTCGCTGCAACTCTTCTGCAGTCAAGTGTCGATGGGGATATGCCGCCCCCGCCTGAACTCCCCATGACGGCAGATCGTGTCCGCTGGGAACACATTCAACGGGTTTATGAGCAATGTGATCGTAATGTTTCTGAAACAGCTCGACGTTTGAGGATGCACCGCCGTACGCTACAACGTATTCTGGCAAAGTATGCCCCGCACGCTTAGACGTTTGCTGTAGCGAGAAAATTGCCACGTTAAATTTATCGTTTATTACGTCGGTAAAGGCTCAGGCGTCGTGGTCAGCTTCTGCACGGTGGCGGCCCATAGCGTCGGCAAGATTTTTGGACTCTTCTTTTTTCGATGCGGCCCAGTTTCTGACAAATTTATCGATATAGAAACCTTGCATAAGCTTAATTCCGAGCTCGTGCGAAGTTGCGATGGCATCTTCAGCGCCACAATGGCAGAGAATCATTCTGTTTGGATCAACCTTCTTAACCGTATTTCTGATTTCATCACCACGCGGAGTTGTCAGGAATTTGGTTAAGTCTTGATTCCATTGCAGTTTAATCAAGTCAAAACCCATCGTTCGACGATCAATCATTGGCAAAGAAAGATGGGTTATACCGTCAAGGCAGATTTTGTAGCCGCGCTCTCTTAGAAAATCACGCGCAAAGGTAAAGCTCCCGATATCAGCGAAAACATCCAGAAGCTGAAATTCTATGACAATTGACCGACGAACTGATTCGCCTAGGGTATGATCCAGCTTCAAGAATTCGTCGGATAATGCTGTCGAAATATTGAGATTCAAACTATAGGATCGACTGAGGCTAGAATCATCATTTTGTCGAAGAATGACTAACATTCGCTTATCGAGATAACGCGTTAGGTCCTGAAAAAGCCAACGATTTGACAGTAAGTCGTGGGTTGGTAGTAGCGTCTGTTGAAGCTGATCAATGGAAAAGAAAAGTTCTTTGAATAGGGCTTCAGGTTTTTTATCTTTGTTAACTAAAAAAATGGACTGCCGTTTCATTAGGCTTGATAAATCGGCTTGATTGATTGCCTTTGACACTGCAGCTAGATGCGAAGGCATTAGCGGAATTTTGGGCTTTGCGGGTGGTTTTCCGTGTATTGCTGCTATTGCTTCTGCTTTTTCTCGGCGTAATTGCGTATCAAGATCTTCATTCATCTTAACAGCAAGCGCGATCAGATCAGTATATTCGTGGTCGAGATCAAACCAACTACAGAATTGATCTGTCTGAAGGTCATAGTCACCGGCAAGCATAGGGTCATCGCTAAAAAGATAGCGGAGCCTTAGGATCGTTTCGTCTATTTGGGCAACGGATGCACCAGAAGTAACAACAACCAAATCGTTATTATGTAGCCTGAAAACAGTTCCAGAAAATTTTGCAACCAGATCTTCACAGGCATTTTGTGCAATGCGTAGATGGTGGTCTCGCTGATGATAGGGTCGCAGACGCGATAGATGTACATGAACTGCGCGGCGGTTCTCGGTTTGTTTTCCGATCCGCTTCACATAATCCAAAAAGACCTTTTCTTGACTGAATTGGCCCTCAGGTTGTTTAGTTGAGGTCGAGTTATCCATAAGGGTAGACTACATTACATCCAGATTGCATCAGCTTGTGTAACATTATTAACCTTGAGAGTCTTCAAAGTTCGTTAACCTTACCGGAATGACCTATATTTATGCCTTTTACAATTAAAATATAGTTGTGGAATAAGACTTTCCCTTAAAAAACTTGCTCGTCGTTTGAATTGATTGCAAAAGAGAGGCAAGAAACTTTATGGATACATGGTTCAAATTCGGATGACTGCGGAAACTCTTCCTTCTATTGATTTATTGGATTTAGTTGCACGGGTTGATGACCTTGCTGGTGCTCGTGTGCGTACCGTGGGTGATTTGATGCTCGATCGTTTTATCTATGGCAGTGTCGATCGTATCTCCCCCGAAGGGCCAATTCCGGTTCTAAAGATCAATCGCCAGGTTTCAATGCTGGGCGGATCAGGAAATGTCCTTCGTAATTTGGCCGCGATTGGTGCTTCAACGAATTTTGTTGCGGTTATAGGGGATGATGCGGTTGGACAGGAAGTTAGTGGTCTTGTGCAAAAGGAAATCGGTACAGAACCTCTGAACCTTGTTGTTGAGCCAAAACGTCAGACAACAATTAAAGAACGTTTTGTCGCAAGTAATCAGCAGCTCTTGCGGGCTGACCGAGAGATGGATCGCCCTCTCGCGCATGAGACCTGTGCCCAGATAATAGATCGGGTTCAAGAGAACCTCTCTTCAGTCCCGGTTCTGATTCTGTCAGACTATGACAAAGGGGTTTTGAATCAAAAGACTTTGAGTACGATTATTCGTTCTGCTCTTGAGGCAGGCTGCCAAATAATTGCCGATCCGAAAGGCCGGGATTATAGCATCTATAAAGGCGTGAGCATCGTGACGCCAAATCGTAGAGAGCTACATGAAGCCACTGGCATGTCCGTTGACGGAGATGCAGCCGTTGTCGCGGCCTGTCGTCACTTGATTGAAACCTGCGGGATTAAGGGCGTTCTTGCTACGCGTAGCGAAGAAGGAATGACCTTGGTCACATCAGATGGTGTCGTTGAACACCTTGGGGCAGAGGCACGGGAAGTCTTTGATGTTTCAGGGGCTGGCGACACCGTTGTTGCTGTGCTTGGGGCTGCTCTTGCCGCCGGCTTAAATCTTTTGGAGGCATCGTGCCTCGCGAATGTTGCAGCGGGCATCGTGGTCGGTAAGACAGGCACGGCTGTTGCTTATGGCAGTGAAATCCGACAGGCTTTGTTGGCGAGAAATGGGCATTCGTCCCAAGAGAAAGTTTCTGAGCTTGATGCGGTACTGCACCGTGTCGATCAATGGCGTAAGGCGGGGTATAAAATTGGATTTACCAACGGTAGCTTTGATCTTCTGCATCCCGGCCATATTGCGTCGCTACAGCAATCGAGATCGGCATGCGACCGCCTAATTGTAGGGTTAAACACGGATGCGTCTGTAAAACGCTACAAAGGTGAAAGCCGCCCAATTCAGGATCAGAGTGCACGGGCAACGGTATTGGCAGCTTTGGAAATAGTAGATCAGGTTGTCCTGTTTGACGACGACACGCCTTTGAAGTTGATCGAAGCTATTGTTCCAGATGTCTTGGTCAAAGGTGCTGATTACACCCTGGATCAAGTTGTTGGTGGGGATATCGTGATCCAAAACGGAGGTCAGGTCATTCTCGCGGACCTTAAAGACGGCTTTTCGACAACGAGTACAATCGCAAAAATTGATAAAAGCAAGTCATCGTAAGACGGTTTTTTAATCGGTGTTCACTGGTTGAAATGAGTGCTCTTTAAAGAAGTAATGCTATGCGAAAAAATGTACGAGTGCGGCAATCATTATGGCCGGTGCCAACCAAAAAGCACTGGCAAGTGCATAGGTAATATAGCCTGCAGCTTGCCCTTCTGACTTCAAGCGTTCATATGCTCTTCTTTCACGGCCAAGCAAAAAGATTAGATAGAACCTGTGCTTGCCAAAGGGGATAGATCTTCTGACTTCAACGGGATGTTTAGCATAGCCGCGTGCACCAAACATCTGTTTGATGGCGTGTTTTTGATCATTAGAGAAACTGGCGGCAATATCGGGATCAATACGACTAAAGTAATGCTTGATAAAGGGATCTTCAGAAGAGTCAGTTTTTCTATCTATATCTTTTTCAATGTTCTTGCCCTGTACTTTTTTGTTGGGCGTTCTTTCGTCTAACTCAACCAATGCCATGTCCCCTGTAATGCGCAGGCGCACACTACCCCCAAAAGTTTATCTTGTGAGGGTAGTGTGACTCGATTCATTTGATTAAAAGTTAACGATTTGAATCAGTTAGGGTCTAAAGGTTGATAAAGGTGTCTTTTTCTTTGTCATAGCTAAATAATTCACCAGTCGAAAAGTCAAAATACCAACCATGTAACTGGACTCTTCCATCAGCAACCCGTTCCTCAATGAAGGGGAAAGTCATCAAATTTTCCAATGAGTTAAGAATAGAAGCTTGTTCGACTGCACGCTGTAATTCTTCCCCATCTTTCCCACAACAGCTGACGTTTTCTTTTGCGTCTTTTGCAATTTCGATCCAGTTGGAAATAAATGAGCTGTCATTGGAGTCGTCGAGAATTCCGTCAACAAGGGCTTTGATACCACCGCACATTGCATGGCCCATAATAATGATATTCGGGATGTGCAGTTGCGTTATCGCATACTCAAGAGCGGCTGATGTCCCGTGGTGGCGGTCATCTGCAGCACAAGGGGGGACAAGATTAGCGACATTACGAACCATGAAAAGGTCACCGGGTAAGGTACCAAGTATTGATGAAGGTTCAACACGGGAGTCACAACAACTAATGACCATTGCTTTGGGTGATTGGCCTTTTTCGGCAAGAGACTGCAATAGCACTTCATCTCTGCGATAATCTACTGTGTGATAAGCATGATAGCCTTTGATCAGTGAATTGATTTCGCTCATTTGGCATCCTATATAGTCGTTAATTGTATCCCCAAATGGGGATTCAGTATCCCGTTATCAATATGTTGTAAACATTTTCGCAACTGCTTTACAAATTTTGATGCGCAAAGGAAGGTAAGTGTTTGAAAGTTAAGGTGAGGGATGGTCTTGAGTAATAATCAGAGCAAGAATCGTTGCGGCTGGGTCAGTGATGAAGCCTTGTATCTTGAGTACCATGATAAAGAGTGGGGCGTTCCGGTCACAGATGATCGCGAACTCTTTGAGATGCTTATCCTGGAAGGTGCACAGGCTGGACTGTCTTGGATTACTGTGTTGAGAAAGCGTGAGAATTATAGAAAAGCCTTTGTTGGTTTTGACCCGCAAAAGATTGTCCACTTTAACGGGGATGATGTTGAACGATTGATGCAGGATACGGGCTTGGTTCGCAATCGTTTGAAAATCAATTCGGTTATCAGCAATGCACAAGCCTGGTTGGAAATTATGAAAGAGGGTGAAGGGTCTTTTCGCGACCTGGTCTGGTCGGTTGTTGATAATAAAACCCATGTGAATGCCTGGAAAGACCTGTCACAAGTACCAGCTTCAACAGCTGAATCTGAAAAGCTTTCCAAGTTGTTGAAGAAAAATGGTTTTCGCTTTGTCGGGCCGACAATTTGTTACGCTTTTATGCAGGCGTGCGGCATGGTTAACGACCATACTGTTGACTGCTTTTGTTATAAAAAACACGCACCTAGAACTTAGTGAGCTGTAAAAATGAATTTGAATTTATCTTATATTATCAAACAGATGTCTTTATGTTTTGGCGCTGGTCTGTTGCTTTTTTTCTCGGCTGTCCAGGCGGAAGAGATTGGCGAGGTTGATACCGTTTTTAAATGGTTAGGGCCAAACCATAAAATTGTAATTGAAGCTTTTGATGACCCAAAGGTCGAAGGTGTTGCCTGTCATCTCAGCCGTGCGAAAACGGGGGGCATCTCGGGTGCTGTCGGATTGGCCGAAGATACAACTGATGCATCAATTGCCTGTCGCCAGATTGGGCCTATTAAATTCCGAGAAGAGCTAAAGGATGGCGAAGAAGTTTTCACCAAACGCACATCTCTTGTATTCAAAACCATGCAGGTGGTTCGCTTCTTTGATGAGAAACGTAATGTGCTGATTTATCTCGTCTATAGTGACAGAGTTATCGAGGGTAGCCCGAAGAACTCGCTTACGTCTGTACCGATTATGCCCTGGAATGAAGGGTAAAAATTAGACCTGTACTGATAACGAAAGGGGCTCATAAGAGCCCCTTTCGTTTTAGCCCTTATTGAGCGGTGTCTCAGGTTCAAGACCAGGAAGGTTTTGAACCTGAGCCGGTGATTCCGGCAGGCTTGCCACATGTAAGGTTGACGTCGGGAAGGCAAATGCACTGTTGTTACCTTCGACAATTTCTTTTAATTTTAGGGCGAAATCTTCTTTAATATTCATCCAATCCCCCCAATTTGTTGTCTTGGTAAAGCAATAGATCATGATGTCGATTGATGAGCTGTTGAAAGAATCAACGTTGACCAGGGTCGTGGCGCGGGCATCATCAGTTT
>NZ_CAKZMP010000417.1 GCF_937128705.1 uncultured Kiloniella sp.
AGAAATCTTTGAAATTTGTTCCGTTGGTTCCCGTGCCAACGTAACCACGATCCCCGATATTGAACCCAACTACAAACCGACGGCTAGTTCCTTCAAACTCTTCAACTAAAAGCCATGAATTAGAGCCAGGGTTATACTCCCATACTTCATCTTGAACATTCCCTAAACTTCCGGAGTCTCCAGCCACGATATAGCCTTTTCCATACGAAGAAAACCCTGCATATCCACCAGTAGCTAATATTATACTTTTTGAATATAACTCTTTTATTTCACCAGATAAAATATCTAGAATTACTACACCTTTACAGATTTTATCTTCTACAATTAAATCTAATAAAACATGTTCATTAAGAAACTCAATTTTATTTTTGATACATTGATCAAATAATGTATGAAGAATTTTTAAACCTGTATAATCACTTGAGTAACAAGTACGTATTTTTTTAGTTCCTCCAAATTTTCTTTGAGAGATTTTATTCTCTTTATCTCTATTAAAAGGAACTCCAATAGCATCAAGCCAGTTGATTGTATCTTTAGCATTACTACACATAAAGTTGATATTATCTTTACTTGATATCTCTTTAGAAGCATTGTATGTATCACTTACATGTTGTTCTATACTATCTTTATCTTCATATAAAACTGCATTGATACCACCTTGAGCTTGAACAGTTTGTGAATGTGTTGCTTGAGTTTTTGATATAACTAAGGTTTTAGAGTTTTTTTCTTTCGCACTTAGTGCAGCACTAAGACCCGCTGCACCAGAACCAATTATTATGACATCATACATTTTAATCCCAAAACTCTTTTATATTCTGAGAAGAGTCGATTTCTATTTTTTTATCAGTATTTTCACCATATTGACGAAGTGAGAGTACAGCATCACCATTTAAAAACAGTGTTCCCTTCGCCCCCTCTATTCTTAACTCTCCCATGGTTAGGCGTCGATTGTTCGCTTTGTGATCTGACAACCTATTGCCATCAAAAACACCGCGTGATCCATTTACGAAATCGAAAATAATAATCCCGGCATCCTCACCTTTAATCACAGGATTCAAACGTCTTAGGTCAGCATAAATTGATTTCATATCTCCAAACAGAAAACGAAAAACGTCAATTAGATGCACAGCTGTCTCGTGCACTAAAAGTCGATCCATTTGTTGGAAATAAGGTTGCCGTTCCATATATGCATCAGGACCTTGACCATCTCCGGGACGCAACGCATAAGAAATTTGATAGAGCTCACCTAGAATATTTTGTGCTAAAAGCTCTTTGATTTTCAGGTACCAGGGTTGAAACCTGAAGTTTTCATGGATGATAACCTTTGCCTTTTTTTCTTTGATTAATGCTACCAGATCAGTTGCATCTGTGAGCGAAGCTGTAAAAGGTTTCTGGCAAATCGCGGGAATCCCCCTCAACACACACGATTTCACATAGGATTGGTGCGTTACCGGGGGGGTAATAATATCAACCAGATCAGGTTTAGTTTCATCCAGCATCTGATCAAAATCCTGATAGATAGATTTAATCTGATATTTATTCGCCAATTCCTGAGCCGGTTCAATTGTTCGGTTACATACAGCAACCATTTCCACTTCGGGAATTCTGGCCCAAGCAGAATACTGAAAGCGGCTAAAATATCCTGTACCGACAGTTGCGACCTTTAACGTTTTTGACGGCTTCATCAGGACTCAGTCTCACTTTTCATTGTAGGTTTGTTCGGGCCGTCAAAATTCCAATGCACCGGGGCATGTCCGACATAGTCCGAATCAAACGAATAGATTGATTGATCCAATAAACAACCGAGGTACCCGGTTTTTAAATCTGATCCACCGAACGCAAGACTTGAAATATTTTTAAGTTTTTTACTTTGTGCATTGTCCAGATGTGGACGCCCCATTTCTCCAGCTTGGAATGCAGCCTCAACCCACTCTAGATGCTCATTATTACAATCTTCGATCATCACTGTTTGAGAGCCATCTGATGCTATACGAATAACCCTGTTACTCACAATAGATGTAATCCAAATGCCACCATCTGTATCAAATGTCATACCATCAGGGAATGTTCCCAAACCGAATTCAGCAACAGTGGTTTTATTTGAAAGATCGCCATTTTCAGCAATATCAAAAGATACTAATTTACGTGCAAAGGTTTCATTCACATAGAGTTTATTGCCGTCAGGACTAACCAAACATTCGTTCGTATAACCAAGATTATCGGCAACTATTCTGGGCGGTACATCTTCTGATGATGTATCCACCAGCACAACAAACCCATCACAAACATCAGGTTTATAACCTTCGCTTCTAGGCATTTTTCGTGTGCTAATCGTTATCCATACACGTCCCTTTTCATCCAGATGTACATAATTACTCGGCGGTAGAGGTTCGCCATCAACTTCCAGACAAAACGGGGTTGTTGTACCATCTTGGGCTATTCGATAGACCCCTCCATCCGTATCCCCTAAATGAGCGACCAGAACAGAACCATCCGGCATCAGGCATATACCATTCGGTTTTAGGTTTAAGGATTTATCATTCGGTAACAAATACCATTGAGAACCATCGGCTTCTGTTATCCCGACGCCGCCGCGCCAATCAGCCGTATATAAACGTCCGTTTGATGTACTCAGGACGCATTCTGGTCTGTTTAGGCCTGTGCCAACTTTCTCAATATTATCAAGACTTATCATCGTACTCATACCTTAAATACTCATTATTAAGAATGAGCCTGAATTTATCTTTTTAATCCAGGCTCATCATACCATAGCGTGAGGAATCTATCTGAATAACTCGACCATTGTCATCGATATTGCAGGAACGTAAGTCACGAGTAACAAAGCCGATATAGCAGCTAAATACAGTGGTGCCATAGCCCTTGCGATAGAAAGAACCCCTACGCCTGATATCCGTGATGCGACATAAAGTGTTGCACCAACTGGCGGCGTAAACAGTCCAACAGCAACATTACACGTCATTATGACGCCAAGATGTACAGGATCTACACCAAAGTTCATTGCCGTAGGAATAAACAACGGTGCTGTCAGCAGGATTGCAGGTAGCGGATCCAGAACCAAACCAAGCATCAGTAAAACAACATTAACCAACAACAAGAAGGTAAACGGGTTTTCCGAAACGCTATTGATAAACTGTGCAAGCATTTGAGGAAGTTGTTCAAGTGTAATCAACCACCCCAGTACTGTTGTAGCACCGATTACAACCATAACAATGGCACTGGTTATAAAGGAATCAATGATTAGCTTAGGCATTTCCTTGATACTGAAGTCCCTGTAGAGAACGACAGTTACGAAAAAACCATATACCACGGCAACAGCAGCAGCTTCAGTAGGCGTAACTAGACCACCAAAAATGCCCCCTAATATCAAAACAGGCATAAATAATGCCGGCGCTGACCGAACAAAAGACCGCCAAAGGGCTTTAGCCGATGTTCTTTGCCCCCCAGGATCACAGTTGGTTTTTTTGCCGATATAATAACAAACAGCCATAAACAGAAGGCCAAAAATCAGCCCGGGAACAACACCCGCCAAAAACAAATCAGCGACTGAAACATTCCCCACAAAGCCATAAATAAGCATTGGGATGGATGGCGGTATAATAATACCAATCGTTCCTGCTGCGGCAACCAGACCACCAGCAAATGCTTTGCTATAACCTTGCTTAGCCATATTTGGAATCATGACGGAACCAATGGCAGCAGAATCTGCAATTGCTGATCCCGAAATACCGCCAAAAAGCATCGACGCACCGACAACGACAAAACCAAGACCGCCAGGTAAGAAGCCAAAAGCTTCTTTTGCAAAATCAATAATGCGTTGGCCAACGCCGCCTCTGCCCATTAATTCACCTGCAAAAATGAACAATGGTATTGCAATGAAATGGTTTGGCTCAACTCCCCCAATAAAATTGAGATAAACAGCCTGTAACGGATATCCTAAATCAAAGACAAAAATGGGTAATATAGCAGTAATAAGAATAGCCCAGACAAGTGGTATGCCAATCACAATCGTAAAAAGGAATACGGCGCAAATAAAGAGTAATATCATTCGAAATCCTCCCAGCTATGGTCATCGGATTTCGAAATCCCGCCATCAATATTTTTAGAAATATTCTGTACGTCCACTAGGCAATTATACAGATGAAAAATCAGAGTAAAGAGCATGCCAATTGGCAAAGATGCGTACAAAAGCCCTACGGGCCAATATAGAACAGTCGTCTTTTGAGCCCAGGTATGTAAGGCAATGTTACTTCCGTTATAAAGCACCGTTACGAGTATAACAGTGATAACCAAATTGATCAGAATTTGTAGAACTGATTGCAGCCTTAAAGGTACTAAGTTTTCAACTATTTCTGTAACACGCATATGCGCTCCACGTGCTGTTGCTGCTGCACAGCCCAAGAAAGTCAGCCATAATAACAAAAACGCTGTGATCTCAAGCGACCAAGCCAAGTCAAAGCCTGCAGCTCCGCGTAAAACTGCGTTGGAAAATATAAGTAAGAGAACAATCACACCGCCACAAACAAGAAAAATATCTATCGATTGGCTTAGATATCTTAACAAAGCGGGATATCGACTTCGGTAATCCACAATACGGGCTCCCAATCTGAATAAAAAAGAAGTGCCTCCTCAAAAGAAAAGGCACTTCAATAACTTGAAACTTAATTTGCTGGGAGTTTTTTACGAATTTCAGCAGTATCGGCTAGAACCTTTTCAACTGCATCGCCATAAATGCCTTTGGCTTTTTCATACACAGATTGTACGGCATCACGGAAGGGGCCAATCTCCGGAACACTTACTGTTGCACCAGCTTTTTTCATTTCTTCAATTTGACCATTTACGGAATCGCGAACCAGTTTACGGCTGAATGCCGACGCATCAATCGCAGCTTTCTGAACAGCAGCTTGATCTTCAGGAGAGAAGCTCTGCCATGTCTGCTCTGATACTGTTAGTGGTAAAGGACTATAAACGTGGCGAGTAAGTGTAATGTTTGGTGCTACTTCATAAAAGCGTAGCGATTTAATTGTATCTACTGGGTTTTCCTGTCCATTAACAACCCCTTGTTGAATAGAAAGATAAACATCAGTGATTGGCATCACAACAGTTTGGAAGCCAATCGCTTCCATTGTCCACCGAATCATATCATTAGGATAAACACGCATTTTCTTGCCCTCTGCATCTTTTGGCGATGCAAGGGGATCACTTGTTGTAAAGCTTCTAAAGCCAGCTTCCCAAGTAGAAAGTACGCGGAAACCCTTTTCTGGTAACTTTGCAAACTCAGATTTCATCCAGGCAGAATTATCATAAAACTCCCATCCCTGTTCATATGTATCAACAAGGAAAGGCATCGCCGTTAGATTCAAGCTTGGTTGATGTGTAGCATAGCTTCCTGTTGCGGATACCGTAAAATCAACACCACCCAACTGTAATTGTTCAATAGCCTTTGGATCATTCGCAAGCTGACCAGATGGGTAAATTCTTACTTTATAACGCCCTTCAGTATATTCGCCGACTTTTTCCGCAAACACTTCTGCTGCAGCCTGTCGGGATCCTCCAGGATTATCCGTGTGACTAAAACGAAGAACTTTTTCAGCATACGCATCACCAGTTGTCATCATAGATGTACCTAACAACGTGACCGCGGTAAGTGTTCCCGTCGTTATTTTTGATATTTTTTTTAACATTTTAAGCCTCCCCAGCTAACGGCATGTTTTACCGTTTTTAAATTCAATTCGAGTTACTGCTTTGAATGGTTCCAAAATACGAACATCAACAGCAACCTCTAACCCGGATCACGATAAATTATTAAAAGTATGTGTCAATGTATTTTTTAATGTATACATTGACACATACTAAAACTATCTATCTAATACAAACCAACAACAAATGCCAAATCAACACTAAAGGTTTGTTTTGTATGAATTATTTTACTTCATTAGGCGAAATTTATTTTTTAAAAGACTTCAACTAATAAATTAACTTCCTTCAAAACAACCGCACGAAATTCACTCTTCTTAACAATTTTCAGGAAGAGATAAAAACCAAACAGGACAAAAAAATGAGTAAACCGTCTTTTCAAATTGCTACAATTAAAGGTGACGGAATTGGGGTTGATGTAACCGAAGCAACACTCGCCATCATTAATGCTGCACAACAAAGAGTCGAAGGTTTTAGCCTTGAGTATAATTACATTTCAGCAGGCGCTGGATACTACAAAGAAACAGGTAGTGATATTGAAACAGGTGGCGAAGAAGCTGCGGGAAAAGCTGATGCTATTTTCCTTGGTGCTATTGGTCTTCCTTCAATCCGTTATGACGATGGTACAGAAATATCGCCCCATTTACGCTTAAGAGATCGCTTTCAGCTTTATGCAGGTGTACGCCCCATCAAGGCATATCCGAATGCCCCACAGCGCCTTGCTGACCCCAAAGCAGCCGATATCGATATGATTATTTTAAGAGAATCCACCGAAGGTCTTTTCTATTCAGCTGCAGTACATAACCGATGCCCAGTACAAACAGACAACGAAGTACAGGATATTGTCCGTATAACACGCAAAACCACTGAAAAATTACATGATTTTGCCTTCAAGTTAGCACAAAAAAGAAAAGAACGGGGGGGTAAAGGACAAGTCACCTGTGTTGATAAAGCCAATGTTTTTAAGTCAATGGCTTTCTTCCGACAGATTTTTGATGAAAGAAAATCAAACTTCAAAAACATTCAAGCAACATATAACTATGTTGATGCACAGGCTTTGGATTTTATCAGACGACCTTGGGATTTTGACGTTCTGGTGATGGAAAACATGTTTGGCGATATTCTTTCAGATCTCGCTGGCGGGCTCGTCGGCGGTATGGGCATGGCATCATGCGGAGAGATTGGCGATAACCACGGACTTTTCCAACCAGCACACGGAAGTGCGCCAGATATAATGGGGCAGGATAAAGCGAACCCGCTAGCAGCGATTTTAAGCGGTGCTTTAATGCTTGATTATCTGGCAGATAAGTCTGGCGTTCTATCTGTGGAAAATGCAGCAAAAGTTATTGAACAGGCTGTTTATCAAGGTTTTAAAGATAATGCTATTCGTCCAATGGAATTTGGCGGTGATATGGGAACAAAAGCTGTAACCAAAGAAATCATCAAACGTATCCAGCAGAAATAGACGAGAAAAGTTATGAGTATCATTTTAGGCTGCATCGCAGACGATCTGACCGGCGCCACCGACCTTGCCATGATTTTGGTTCGTGAAGGTATGAAAACAGTACAAGTTGTAGGGGAACCAAATGCTGATACCCCTGCCCCAGATGCCGAAGCAGTGGTTGTTGCCCTGAAATCAAGAACGAATGATGCCCAAGAAGCAATTTCAATGACCATAAACTCTTGCAAATGGTTGCAATCTCTTGGTGCGAAACAAATCTTCTTTAAATACTGTTCTACATTTGATTCAACAGACAAGGGAAATATCGGTCCAGTAACAGATGCGTTGATGTCGCATCTTGGGTGTTCCAGTACAATCGCCTGCCCAGCCTTTCCAGAAAACAAAAGAACCGTTTATCGGGGATATTTGTTTGTAAACGATGGATTGCTTTCAGAATCATCTCTGCGCAATCATCCTTTAACGCCAATGAAAGATGCCAATCTTAACCGCATTCTTTCGACCCAATCATCAGCAAACATTTCAAATCTCTATTTTGAAGAGATAGAAATGGGTCACGAGGTTATTTCACAAACAATTGCCGAAAAAGATACTGGTCCTAGAACCATTCACATCACAGATGCATTAAATGACAATCATCTCAGATCTATTGGTAAAGCTTGTAAAAATATGAAGCTTGTCACAGGTGGGTCAGCTGTTGCGCAAGGGTTGCCCCTAAATTTTCAAGAACAGGGTTTGCTTAGCTCAAGAAGAGAAGAGCAATTATTTTCAGCCCCCAAAGGTCCCAGTGTCATTCTGTCCGGCAGTTGTTCAGAAGCTACGCGCAGCCAAGTAAACTATGCACAAAACCACTTACCCAGTTTCTGTTTGGATGCCGTTGAAATACTAAATAACGAGGCCGTCGTAGAAAAAGCCGTCACATGGGCAGCTGACCGCATAAAAGCTGACACACCTGTATTGCTATATTCTTCGGCAGATCCTGCTGTTGTTAAACAAATACAAAGCAACCAGAATCAAGTGGACGTCGGTTCTCGCGTCGAAGCCGTAATAGGTGAGATAGCGCAACAACTTCATGCGCTCGGAGCATGCCGTTTTGTCGTTGCTGGCGGCGAAACATCAGGGGCTGTGATAAATGCTTTGGATGTCAAAACAATGTCTATTGGTCCACAAATTGATCCGGGTGTTCCTTGGACCACGACAACTGTTGATAAAAAAACAATAGCATTGGCCCTAAAATCCGGAAACTTTGGAACAGAAGACTTTTTCATAAAAGCACTGAATCAACTGAAGCAATACGAAATATCATAACAAGGTTATTTTTAATGCAATTTTTGGAACTGCGTCAGGATTTAATCCAAACTGTCCTGCAAATGAATAGAATGGGTATCAACCAGGGAACGTCTGGGAATGCAGCAGCAAGAGTACCGGAAGGTTTTCTGATTACCCCCTCTGGCATGGCCTATGAAGATATTACGCCAGAAGACATCGTCCTAAAACGTTTCAATGGAACCTACGAAAGTCCAAACGGCTTACGAAAACCATCGAGTGAATGGCGTTTTCATGAAGATATTTTCAATGATAGACCAGATGCAAATGCCATTGTCCATACCCATGGCAAAGCTGTCATGACGATTGCTTGCATGCAAAGGGAAATACCGCCATTCCATTATATGATCGGTCTTGCTGGCGGGGATACCATCCGTTGCGCCCCCTACCAAACTTTTGCGACGAAGGAGCTTTCAATTGTCGCAGTAGAAGCACTCAAGGACCGTAAAGCTTGTTTGCTTGCAAATCATGGACAAATCGCTCTGGGCAGCAACCTAAAACAAGCTTTATCCATGGCAATGGAAGTCGAAACGCTCTGTGATGTTTATTGGCGAACGCTCATTGCCGGTGGTCCAACTATTTTGGATAAAAATCAAATGGATGAAGCACTGGAAAAATTTAATAAAGGGTACGGTAGTGCCAAGGCTTTCGTCTCTAGTGAGAGTAAATAATTATGTATGTGATCATCGTAGATTTCGAGATTAAGCAAGAATTTATCAAACAATTTAACGAAGCGATGCTGAGACAAGCACATACTTCTCTGGAAAAGGAAGAAGGCTGCACGCATTTTGATGTCTGCCAAGCACCAGAAGAGCCACACAAGTTCTTCCTTTATGAGTGTTATACAAATGCCGCTTCATTTGATGTACACCTAAAGTCTGATCACTTCCTAGCGTTTGATCAGCTGGTTTCAGACTGGGTTACCCATAAAGAAGTGCGTTGTCTGGAAAAAATATCTAGCTAATAGGCTCAATATTTACAGCCGACATTTCAATTGATTCAAGAAACGAATGTGCTGAAGAACGGGCAGATAACAAAAGAAAACTATCTTCACCTTCATGTATAATTGTTGCCCCCAAATGCTCCATGATCGTTCTGGCGACAGAACCAACAGGAAAGACTGATGGATGAATATCAACAGGGCAAATACGCGAGAGCAAACGTCGGCTGTTAATTCCTGACAACCGTATCATAACGTAACTATCCGATTGATCCGTCAGATAAACCGCTTCACCAAGATCGTTACGTACAGTTGAAGCGGCCGCGTTACCTTCATAATCAAATATAAAAAAATATTGATCCTGTGCCATGCTGAAGAGAACAGCATTATCCCGAGATGAAGCAGATAACAGCCCTGTTTTTGGCAACTCAATTTGATAAGAACTTGCCAGGGCATCCACGAGTTCCTTTTCACCGTCTTTGGGAACAGCAATCGATACAATAGCTCGATCATTAACTTCTTTGATAGAAACGCCCACGAAATCCTGGCTAAATCCATCCAAAGGTGTATTGGCAGTAAGTGTATATTCAGGCACGGAGGCGTTCTCCCTCTGGATCAATAAAGTGTGCAGAAACAATCTCAACCTCGATTTCGCCTCCGCGAAGAGGATCAGCAGCGCGAACCACTTCTCCCATGCGTTCGCGTCCTTGTTTTATAAATCCAAGGCCGATGGAATGTCCCAGGTTCGGAGAATAGGCAACAGATGACATCCAGCCCTCATCGTTAGCCATATTCACTGCCTTACCTTTCGCGATAAAATGTGCACCGGCTTTAAGTTCATCACCTGGATTAACAGGACGAAAGCCAACAAGGCTTAAACCATCTTTTTGGTTTAAGCTTTCACGTTCAGAAAGCGTATTACCGATACAATCTTTTCTTTTGGAAACCATACGCCCCATGCCGAGATCCTGTGCCGTTGTTTGACCGTTAAGTTCATTCCCTGCTGCATGACCTTTTTCAATCCGCATAACACCAAGAGCCTCTGTGCCATAGGGGGTTACATCAAACTCTTCACCCGCCGCCATCAAAGTACGTACCAAAGAATCTCCATAACGGGTCGGAACAGCTATTTCGTAAGCCAATTCGCCAGAGAAAGATATTCTGAAAAGCCGTGCAGGAATACCGCCGCAAACCGTGATTTCACCACAAGCCATAAAGGGAAAAGCATCGTTAGAAATATCGTGCTCACGATCAACAATTTTCTGTAAGAGCCTCCGAGCATTCGGTCCTGCCACAGCAAACTGCGCATACTGTTCAGTGCTTGAAATCAGGTGCACATCCATTTCAGGCCACAGGCACTGGCGACAAAACTCCATATGCCTGAATACACCGACAGCATTGGCTGTTGTTGTTGTCATAACAAAGTGATTTTCGGCAAAACGCGCTGATGTTCCATCATCCATCATGATGCCGTCTTCACGTAACATAATACCATAGCGCACCTTGCCCACAGGTAGTTTGGCAAAGGCATTGGCGTAAACTTTGTTCAGGAACTCAGCAGCGTCTTTGCCCTGAATGTCAATTTTTCCAAGCGTGGTGACATCGCAAACACCGACAGAGGATCTGGTCTGCGTGACTTCGCGATCAACCGACTGTCGCCAATGTGTTTCACCTGGTTTCGGGAACCATTGCGCGCGGTACCACATCCCAGCTTCAACAAAGACGGCCCCCTGCTCTTCAGCCCAGCTATGGCTTGGTGTTAACCTTGAAGGCCGGAAATCTTTTCCTCTGGCCCGTCCAGCAAGGGCACCAATTGCCACAGGCGTATATGGTGGGCGGAAAATTGTCGTTCCGGTTTCAGGGATTGTTTTCCCCGTACATTCCGCCATAACCGCCAAAGCAGGAATATTGGCTGTTTTCCCCTGATCCGTTGCCATGCCAAGCGTTGTATAGCGTTTCAAATGCTCAACAGAACGGAAACCTTCCTGATGCGATAGTTTGACGTCTTTTACCGTCACGTCATTCTGTAGATCTAGCCAAGCCCGCGCCTTGCTCTCTTTCACATGCCAATAAGCTGATATTCCAACAGTCTCTTCTTCTGATTTGGCAGCAATTTCTTTCGTTGGTTTAAAGCCAAGGTCTTTTACAGCTTTATTACCCAGATCATATCCATCCTCTAGAGCGGATGACAAAGACAAGTTACCAGCCGCAGCGCCCGCAACCATCATTCCTTGAGGCAATTCACCACCGGGCACAAAAGCAGCAATATCTTCCTGCCAAGTCGGACGTCCTCGCTGATGACAGGTTAGTTGTACATTCGGGCTCCAGCCGCCAGAAACAGCAAGGCAATCCGCCGGCATTTTCTGGCCATTTGATAGCGTAATTGACCGGACACCATGTCTTCCCTGAGTATCTACGATACGGCCGCCCATAACCACAGCAGCACCCTTTGGTACATCGACAGGTGGCTGTCCATCTCGACTATCAATGACGGCCGTAATCTCAACACCTTTGGCAGCCAAGTCTGTTGCCGTACGCCAACCATCGTCATTGTTGGAGAAAACAGCAACTCTTTTGCCCGGAAGCGCGCCCCAACGATTAACATAAGCCCGAACAGCCCCAGCAAGCATAATGCCTGGCCGATCATTATTACCAAAGGCAATTGGACGCTCTGTAGATCCTGCGCACAAAATAGTGC
>NZ_CAKZMP010000418.1 GCF_937128705.1 uncultured Kiloniella sp.
CCCACAGCCAAATTTTTGGAAATGACTTAATCGCGCGGACTATTCTTATCCACCTTCGGTTCATATAGCTGCTTTGGGTGAAATAGTCGGCGATAACAAAAGGAACTGGTAACATGCCCGGCAAATTGATCAATGGTATCTGGACCCGAGAAGAAGACATCAAGGCATCCGAAGATGGCCAGTATCGTCGCGAGGAAACGTCGTTCCGTAACTGGATCGTGCCGAAAAGTTTGGACGGTGAAATTTTGGGCGGTGAAATTTTGGAAGGCGAAAACGGTAAAGATGAAGCCGACATAAAATTTACCCCCGAAGCAGGTCGTTACCACCTCTATGTCAGTGATGCCTGTCCCTGGGCGCACCGCGCCCTGGTTCTGCGCTCGCTCAAGGGATTGGAAGATGCAATTTCTGTATCGACGGTGAGCCCGGTTCTGCAAGATGATGGATGGGAATTCACTGATGTTTCTGAAGAGGTTTCTGGTGATATTGCCGGGGATATTGAGGGCGGGTATCCGGATCATCTGTTTGGTAAATCCTTTTTGCGCGAAATCTATACAGCGGCTGATCCAACCTATACAGGACGGGTCAGTGTTCCGGTACTTTGGGACAAAAAACTCAACACCATTGTCAGTAATGAATCAGCAGAAATCATCCGTATGTTGAACTCTGCCTTTGTCGGTGTTGCGGGCAATGATACTAACTTTGTCCCTGATGAGTTACGGGCTGAAATTGATGATGTGAACGATCTTGTTTATCAAAAGATCAACAATGGTGTTTATCGCTGTGGTTTTGCGGGCACACAAGCGGCCTATGAAGATGCCGTAAATGGTTTGTTCGATGCTTTGGATGTGCTTGAAACGCGGCTTGACGGCGTAGAATATTTGGTCGGAAACCAATTAACCGAAGCAGATTTGCGCCTGTTCACAACCTTGATCCGCTTTGATGCGGTGTATTTTTCCTTGTTCAAATGCAACCTGCGTCGCATTGCTGATTACCCGAACCTGTCTGCGTTGGTAAAGCGGATCTATGAACAGGGATCAGTTGCGCAGACGGTGAAGCTGGATCAGATCAAGATCCACTATTGGGGTAGCCTGCGCCAATTGAACCCCACGGGCATTGTGCCTGTTGGTCCAGAGGCAATATTATGACCTGGCAAACCAAGGATCGGGATGGAAAGTGCGTTACGAACAACCCCGTCGTTCTTGCTGTAACAGACCATGTGCCGTTGATAGAACAAGATCGTTACGAGGCACTGGTTGACGAGCTGCATCAGCTTTTTAAAACCGAGGATGGTTTCTTATCGGTTGATACGGTTCGTTATAATCGGGATCACCAAATGGAATACACTGTTCTGTCCAGATGGGTGGATGAAGTGTCTGCAAAGAAGTGGCGCGAAAACCCGCAGATCAAAAGCGTGCTGATACAAATCGAAACCATCACCGGGGGCGCAGCAGATATGGTGGTGGCATCAGGGGTCGGGCTTTGGTTTGATCATATACGATTTGATCAAATGCAGGGGATAAAATCTGGAGGCACAGAACCCGGCTTGCCCCCAATCTGGAAGCGTATTGTCCTCAGCGTGATCGGTGTTTATCCGATGTTGATATTGTTGCTGGAACTAATCGGCCCGATCATCGGCTTTCTGCCACGGTTGGCACAGGACTTCATTCTTGTTGTTGTGTTATCCGCATTATTGACCTGGCCTGTTATGCCCTTTCTCAGCCGTATCCTGCGCCCTTGGCTGATGGTGAGGTAGCCATTAACCCCATTAACCCCATTAACCTAGGGGAGGGAGGGGGAGCGGGTATTGTCAAATGTGGGGCGTATATTCAAATGGCCTTATGTGACAGCCCACTTACAAACACCTTTGATATCCACGCGAGCGCCGAGGCGTTGATAGAATTTGATCGCTTTGTGATTGTCTTGCTGGACTTCCCATCGCAACCGCTCTACGCCTTTGGTTTTGCATAGATCCTGTGCCGCAAGCATGAGATTTTCTCCGACCTTTTGTCCGCGAAATTGATTCCAGACAAACACATCGTCAATGTTCATATAGCGCCCGCCGGACCAGATTGAATAGTTCCAAGTAAAGGATGCATAGCCAGCAACTGTTACTTGTCCTTGTGCGTCAGTTACTTCGGCCAGCAGGGCGCCAAATGTTGCGGTTTCTGGCGGGGGCG
Organism: uncultured Kiloniella sp.; assembly: GCF_937128705.1. Lineage (GTDB taxonomy): Bacteria > Pseudomonadota > Alphaproteobacteria > Kiloniellales > Kiloniellaceae > Kiloniella. The sequence continues at coordinate 2,178 of NZ_CAKZMP010000418.1, forward strand.
GAAAGGCGTCTTCGCGTAATTTTTCGGGTGTTGTCAGGACGTATTGTTCCTGATCATGGTGGCGGGCGATCGCAATGATCAGGTCATAGAGGTTGTCGATATCGTTTTCAGTAATCTCGCGGACAGTAATGTGATGGGTAGGCATAATGATTTCCGGGTGTGATGTTATTGTTTGAATATTCAGTTTTTAAAAGCGGGCTATCCCTTTTTACCTTGGCCCAGTAGCCAGATAAAGAACAGGCCACCGACCAGTCCGGTTATAATGCCAATAGGCATATCTTCGGGGGCCATGATGGTTCGGGCCGCAACGTCAGACCAGATAACAAAGATCGCCCCGACCAAGGCTGATCCCGGCAGGATGTATCTGTAATTCCCGCCGACCAGACGGCGAAGTATGTGCGGGATCATCAGACCGACAAAGCCAATAATGCCGGAAAAGGCCACCATCACCCCCGTTACCAAGGCCCCGACGATAAAGATAATAAGCCGGAAGCGCGCGACAGGTATCCCAAGGGTCGAAGCCGTTTCATCCCCAACCGTCATGGCATTGAGATCGCTGGATTTAAGATAGAAATAAAGCCCGCCAAGCGTCAGGATGGTCAAGGGGTAAATCAGTTGTGACCATTGGGCAAGGCCAAGACCGCCGAGCATCCAGAACACAACGGTATGGGTTGATTTTTGGTCCCCAAGAAAGATGAGGATATTCGCCCCGGCCATAATGACAAAAGACACGGCGACCCCGGCAAGGATCAGCCGATCAGCAGATGTGGATGCGGTCATGCGGGACACCAAAAGCACAAGGCCAGATGCGGCCAACGCGCCAAAGAAAGCAAAAAGCGGAACCGTCGCCAGCCCCAAAAACATGCCTGTGTGTAACAGGGCAATGATCGCCCCGAATGCAGCACCGGATGAAATGCCCAATAGATGAGGATCAGCCAGCGGGTTTCGGGTCACTGCCTGTAGGGTTGCGCCGACAATAGCCAGTCCGGCACCGACAAATCCGGCAAGGATGGCACGGGGAAAGCGAATATCCCACACGATCGCCTCGCGCCCTTTGGACCATGTCTGTTCGATCGTGTCTGGAGAAATCTTGTTTAGAACAATGCCCCAGACCGTCTGGGCAGGGACAGAGATCGCACCGATAGAAACTGCTAGGGAAAAAGAGATAATAAGAAAAAATAACCCCAGTGTGATCATCACGGTCATTTTTCGTTCTGATAATTGGGATGATAAAACCGACACTCGGTTTCGGGGCTGTGTGGTCTTCCACGCAGAGTGCCCGTGAACCGTGTCGTCCCCAAGGGGGGATCTTTTACTCATACTCTCAAATTCCTTAGTTTGTTGCCCTAATGAAGGCAGCAGTAACGGGTTCTTACGTCGTGATAGGGGCGGGCGAATGGGACGGGCCAATGGTGGGGATTTCCCCCCAAAAAAACAAATCACCGTCCTAAATCACCCGCCCCAAATTAATTCATACAGGGCCTGTCATTCCTGAACTTATGGTCTGGGGCATTGGGACTTATGACCCTTGGAAGCCTGCGGCAAGCTTCTTCACAGCTTTGATGTTACGAGGGCCGGGGGTTGCTTCGACATATTCAAGAACAACAAAACGGTCATTCTTGACGGCATCAACATCTGCAAAGGCAGGGTTGTTTTTCATGAACGCAATCTTTTGTTCGGCTGTGACCTTGCCATAATTCACGATCACGACAACTTCCGGGTTGCGATCAACAACTGATTCCCAGCCGATTGTGCCCCAGCTTTTTTCGAAATCGTCCATGATGTTCTTGCCACCAGCTGCTTCGATCAGGGCTGTCGGCATCGCATAGCGACCGGCGGTAAAGGGTTTGTCTTCGCCACTGTCATAGACAAAAACACGCAATGGTTTTTCCGGTGATTTCAGGTTGTCCTGAATGGTGGCCATTTCAGACTTGTACCCGGCGACAAGTGCTTCTGCTTTTTCTTCGATGCCGAAAATTTTGCCCAGATTCAACAGGTCGTTATACATATCAACCATTGTAATCTTTGGGCGATCGATAATGTGGCTACAGGATTCAGTTAGCTCATAAACATTAATGCCAAACGGGGCGAGGGTTTCTGGCGTTACTTCGCCGCCGACTTTCATGCCATAGTTCCATCCGGCAAAGTACAGATCGACATCGTGCCCGATCAGGGTTTCTTTGCTGGGGTGTTTGGCGGCCAGTTCGGGCAGTTCCTTAACCTGATGACGCATTTCTTCGTCCAGCGTTTTCCAGCCTGATACACCCGTATAGCCAACCATGCTATCGCGCAGGCCAAGGACCAGCATCATTTCTGTCATATTGACATCGTGAGATACGGCTGCTTTCGGCGGGCTGTCAAAGGTAACCTGTCGGTTACAGCTTTGGACCGTGACGGGGTCGGCAGTGGCCTGTACTGGGGTCAGAATGGCAGCAGCTGTCAGAGATGCAGACAAGATACTGCCTGCAACAAGACGGGAAGATGACAGTGAGTTTTTAAACATCTTATTTTCCATTGATAGAGGTAAGTTTATGTAAGCTGTTCTGTGGAAACACAGAGGCGGCTATCGGGAAAGGTGAAAGGTAAAGTGAGGTTGATCACTGGGCATCAGACGCTGAATGCGACTGGTAATCCCAAAAGCTTGATCAACAAGGGGTTCAGTCAAAACCTGATCTGATGGGCCAAAGGCCAAACTGTGACCATTGGCGAGAACCAGAACATCATCTGTATGTTGCCCCACAAGATTGAGATCATGCAGACTGGTGATGATGGTCATGTTCAAAGTACGCAAAAGCGAAAGTACTTCGAGTTGATGGCGAATATCCAAATGGTTTGTGGGTTCGTCCAGAATAAGAACATGCGGTTCTTGGGTCAGGGCACGGGCAACCATCACGCGCTGTCGTTCGCCGCCTGACAAGGTGCCAAAGGATCGTTTGGCGAAACTCAATAGGCCCAAGGTTGCAAGGGCGTTTTCGATAATCGCTTTGTCTTCTGACCCAACTTGGGAAAACCCACGACGGTGCGGCGTACGACCCAAGGCAACGATTTCCCAGACTGTTAGGGCAAAATCAGTAGGTTGTTCCTGAAGAACAGCGGCTATTCTTTGCGCGGCTGAACGCGGGGACATGGCCCATAGATCTTCGTTATCTATCAATACTTGCCCGGTTCGGGGCTGGTGAAAGCGATAGAGCAAACGCAACAGGGTTGATTTTCCGGCACCGTTAGACCCGACAATGCCCAGAACGCGTCCCGGTGCTGCACGAAAACTGATATTAGACAACAAATCAGGTTGTCCTTTTGGTCCCCAGGAAAGGTCTTTGGCCTCAAGTAATGCAGCCTCAAGCATTGGGGCCTTCTGAGATGTTGCCGCATGAGATTTGGGTTCATGAGATTTAAGCTCACGGGATTTTGGCCCATGAAATTGTGGCCCACGAAATTGTGGCTCAGGGGGGAAAGTTTTTCGTGACGCTGGATCTGACCTTGTCGCTAAGTCAGGGGCGTCTAGATTAGATATGGTCAAACCAGATGTATCCTGTAGAGATGCACGTTTCATTTTGGATGAAAAACAATATAAATTGTTATGTTATAACGTTTCGATTTATTGTTTTCTACAGGGTATAATCCCGGGGCGCAATCCCCCGAAGCGCACAATCGTGCCCATAGGTTGATCGCGTAGAAAGGACAAGAGGCAAGAGCTGTGTTTTCGCTCTTCTATTCTTGTCTCCCCGACTGCCGATAATGTTGGGGCAATTGTTCAGAAAGTTGTCTGATGACTTTTGGGTCGTGTTCTTTTTCATAGCACCCTCCGTGCCTGGGCAGAGAGGGAGGAACAGCGATATCAGGTCGCGGCGTATATTGCCGGATAGCCATCTTTATCACCCATTCCGAGGCACCCCGCCCGGTTAGCGTTGATAACAAAAATGGCAGGTCTCCTGACTTGCGGGTCGAAGCAACATCTGAACCTTCCCGAACCCTATGGGGTCAGTGGTTAATCTCAGAATAGCTCGCCGCTTACAGTTGCGGGGGCAGTCACGGAATTGGCACCTGATGGTTACACCGCACCGTGTTCCCTTTTCATTCCGGACTCAGCTTTGAAATCCAGAAACCATCGCCGCAGATGCTGTCAAAAAGAAAGAAAATAATCAAGGTGATTTTTACAGCTTAGGCTTGTTTCTGGCAATCAAGGCAACTATTACTAGAATAAATATCAACAGGGGGGTGTTGTGTTCTTAGTGTTGCGTAAACTGTCTTTAACCATGTTTTTCGGTATTTTTTTGCTGGGGCAGTCTCTTTTTCGGGGGCCACATCTTTTTTTGGAGATGTGCACGCTGCGGGTCTTGATGATGGAAACATCAGAGATCGCGGGGCTTGTGTTGAGAATGATGACGAAAAGTGCTTGGGATACAACAAGGATCATGCCCCAGAGAGCAAGTTGAATGGCGCCATTCGTATCGAGAACTATCGTAAAGGGTGCGAACAGGGCGATAGCTGGGCTTGTTATAGTTTGGCTTGGAGCTATGACGCGGGTGATGGCGTGGCCCAAGACCCGAAACAAGCGATAAAATTCTATACCAAAGCCTGTGATGCAAATGAATATTATGCCTGTACCAATCTAGGGGATTTCTACGAGTACGGACATGGCACCGATGTAGATTTCAAGGCTGCCTTTAAGCTCTACCAATTCGGATGTGATGGCGATGATGGGCTGGGCTGTTACCGTTTGGGACGGTTATACGAACAAGGCTCGGGGATGCCTGAAAACATTGATCGCGCGATAGAGCTCTATCATCGTTCCTGCCGATATGGTGAGGGATTGGGGTGTTCGGTTCTGGGGTGGACTTATACAAATGGTGAGGGTGTCAAACAGGATGTTGACGAGGGCATCAGGCTTTATACGAAAGCTTGCGATATGGATGAAGGAACAGCCTGTTCTAATCTTGCGGGGTTTTATGATGAGGGCAAGATCATCGATCGCGATATTGGAAAAGCCATTAAGCTGTATCGAAAAGCCTGTGAATTAGACGATGCGCTTGGGTGCAATAACCTGGCATGGTCTTACGAATATGGCGAAGGGCTTGAAAAAGATCTGCCAAAAGCTTTTGCGCTTTATGAAAAAGCTTGTGATCAAGGGTATGCATTAGGGTGTAGCAACCTGGGCTGGTTTTACGAAACTGGCCATGTCGTTGATACCAACATAAAGAAAGCAGCAGACCTGTACAAAATGGCTTGCGATAATGACAAAGCGCGGGCGTGTAACCGGTTGGGATGGTTTTGGGAAAACGAAACTGAAATCGGTGTTGATCTGTCAAAGGCGCTGGATCTTTATAACAAGTCTTGTGACCTTGGCTATAATGTTGGGTGCTTTAACGTCGGTATCGCCGCAGAACAAGGTTTGGGGCGGGACGTTGATATCAACCGGGCTATTACCTATTTCAATCAATCCTGTGATGACGCCTATGCCGAAGCGTGTTTGCGGTTGGCAGAGTTTTACGATGAGGGAACATTGGTCCGTGAAGATGATCGCAAGGCGTCACAGTATTATCAGAAATCTTGTGATTTGGGGCATGGGGATGGCTGCACCAATCTGGGGGTACTTTATAAAGATGGTGATGGCGTTTCCCAATCTGTGGATCAGGCACTGAAATATGTTCAGTTGGGCTGTGATAATGGCGATGGACTGGGCTGTTTTAATGCAGGTTTTCTTTTCGATGACGGAACTCTTTTAAAACAGGATTATGCAAAAGCAATAAGCTTTTATGAAAGGGCTTGTGATCTGGATATCGCATCGGCGTGTTTTAATCTGGGGGTTTTGCATCAGGAAGGAAAAGGCACAGCACAAAATGATTTAACTGCTGTGTCCATGTATGAAAAATCCTGTGAAAAAGGATTGTTTGACGGGTGTACGACTGCGGGTATGTATCATGCCGAAGGCTTGGTTGTTGACGAAAATTTTGAAAAATCAGCTGCTTATTTTAACACAGCGTGCGACGGGGGGGATACTTTGGGATGTTCCCTTTTGGCACGTAGTTATTATGACGGCGCAGGCGTCGAACAGAACAAAGAAAAAGCCGCTGATATATTCACACAGGCTTGTGCTGAAAAAGAGCCTGATGCCTGTCAGGTTCTGGCGTGGATGTATATGGAAGGGGACGGCGTTGATCAGGATATTGATCGGGCCTTTACCATGTTCAAAAGCGGGTGTGAGCGCGATGAGATGATGTCTTGTGCCGGTTTGGGATGGGCCTATGACACCGGAACCGGGACTGATGAGGATGTGGCGAAGGCCGCAGATTTATACGACCGCGCCTGCGAAGCTGATGTCGGGGACGGGTGTAATAATCTGGGGGCTTTATATGAAAGTGGCCGCGCCGGAAAGCTGGATCAGAAAAAGGCAGAAAAGCTGTATCAAAAAGCCTGTGATCTGGAATATCCCTTGGGGTGTTCCAATCGGGCGAGCAGCTATTTCAGGGCCGGAATGCTCAAGATGTTATCAGCGGATGATCCCCCTGAATTTCAAAAGGCAGTTCCTCTGTTTTCAAGGGCTTGCGATGCTTTAGAGGGCAAGGGGTGTTACAGTTTGGGTATGATGCAGGTCATGGGGTACGGTATCGAAAAGAATGTGGAAAAGGGCATTGGCTTGATGGAACATTCTTGTGAAATCGGCTGGACAGAAAGCTGTTCGATTTTGGGATCCTTTAATCTTATCGGCCATATGGTCGAGAAAGATATCGATAAATCCTATGCCTATTTCACAAGGGCCTGTGACGCGGGTGATCCCAAGGGATGCCTTGGTTTGGGGGATATCTATGATCTTGGTGGTCCGGTTGAACAAGACAGCCAAAAAGCCGCAGCCATTTTTCGTGAAGCCTGTGATAATGATTTGCCAACAGGGTGTTCAAAGCTGGCCAAGCTTTACAAAAAAGGTCGTGGCGTTGGCAAGAGCTTAACCAAGGCCAAAGAATATATGGAAAAAGCCTGTACCTTGGGGAGCCGCCTGGATTGCCTGATGAAGGGCATATAGATTGATAGCTCCGGGCTGGTCTTTTTATGTGCAGGGCCAGATTGTATTGGGTCAGGCGTTCTTTCTGATAATACCGTTCTGGTAGTACCGTTTTCTAGCTATGGGTTTGTATGTTCAAATTGATCCCTAAGATAACGGCAGTCGTTTTCTTAAGGCCTCGATGACTTTGGTTTCTGCTGAGGATGGGTAACCATCGTCCATAGCGGCCTGAAAGGCATCAAGTGTGGCGGCACCGATT
>NZ_CAKZMP010000419.1 GCF_937128705.1 uncultured Kiloniella sp.
ATTGCGTCCTCCAGACTCGTTTTTCCCTGGATATATTCAGCCAGTTCCGGCACACCCAAAGCCTTCATAATCGGCAAAGAAGAATCAAGAGATAAAGCGAGCAGACCTTCCACTTCTTTCAAGCCCCCCTGATCCAACATGATCTCAAATCGTTTATTACAATTATCGTAAAGATCTTCCCGGGGCGGCACCAAAGCAAAACGGATAAAATCATAATCCGGCACTTTGCCTTCTGCTTCCCGCTGCCAATGCAGAAGTGATTTCCCTGTATGAGTAACGACTTCCCATGCGCGTGCTAATCTTTGGCTATCACCCGGATTGAGCTTTGCCCCCATTTCAGGGTCAAGTAGAGCAAGTTCTGCTTTAAAAGCTTCGCCCCCGATCTGCGCCAACCGCGTCCGCCCTCTTTCACGAATAACATCCGGAATATCAGGAACCTCTGCGATTCCTTTTTCCAGGGCACGAATATACATCCCCGTCCCACCAACAAGAATAGGCATTTTACCGCGCTTATGGACCTTATCAATTTCCTGAATCGCAAGAGTTCGCCACTGTTCAACCGAACACCTGCTTGAACCGGGAATCGTGCCATATAAATGGTGAGGGGCTTTTTCCAAAGCCGCCTTATCTGGGCGAGCAGTGATCACATCCAGCTCTTTGTATATTTGCATAGAGTCCGCGTTGATAATTTCACCATCTAGAGCAAGGGCAGCATCTACACCAAGAGCTGATTTCCCACTGGCGGTCGGTCCCGTAATGACAATTACTTTAGGCTTATCGTTGATCACGTCTGACTTCTCTGCTTTAACAAGGTCTATCAGGTTCCTACTATAACCTGATCTGAAGAGCTACAAAAACAAATCAAAACCCACAAATCAGACCCGAGGTTACGTCCCAATGCGTTTTGTTGCCACCCTTGTTGCCCGTCCGAATAGCTCCCTGCTTGATCACGCAACTATTCAGTCAATTTCCACATGCCTCAAAGAACATGGCGCGTCATTGGAAGAACAGGACTGGCTCTCTGACGGAGAAGCATGTGACATCTTCTTCTCTGGCCTCGCAACCAAAGAAGCCAAGGATCTGATAACACAGGAATTGCTCGGAAGTTCTTTTGACTTTGCTATTCAGGAAACAGTTAACCGACGCAAGAAGCTACTCGTAGCAGATATGGAATCCACCATCATTGGCCAAGAAATGATTGACGAATTGGCCGTTCGTCACGGAATCGGCGACAAGATAGCTAAAATTACTGAACGCTCTATGCACGGAGAGTTAAATTTTGAAGAGTCTCTCAGAGAAAGAGTTGCTCTGCTGAAGGATATTCCCGAGAGCGAACTCACAGAAATTTCCAGTCTTATGAAATTAAACCCCGGTGCAGATACACTGGTCAAAACGATGCGAAAACATGGTGCCTATACGGCACTGGTTTCTGGTGGCTTTACCTTTTTCACAGCCCAGATTCGCGATCTTTGCCTGTTTAACGAAGACCGCGCAAACACCCTTAACATCGAAAACGGTAAACTGAACGGTACAGTAACAGAGCCTATTCTGGGAAGAGAAGCCAAACTGGAAGCAACCGAAGATCTTATTCAGAAATTGGAAATTACCCTGAACGATGTTTGTGCTGTCGGTGATGGCGCCAATGACCTCGCCATGCTGTCCGCCGTTGGTATGGGGGTCGGCTATCACGCAAAGCCTATCGTACAGGACACTGCGGAATATCAGGTCAAACACACCGACCATCTCGCGTTGCTCTATTACCAAGGCTATAGCAAAGAAGACTTCGCTTAAAAGGCTACTCCCAGCAATTGATTGAAATAAAAAAGGGCGTCACCGATAAAGGGACGCCCTTTTTATTAACAAGAATTTCTCTGATTACGAATCAAGTTTGATCGCAACCCAAGAATATTCACCCTGTTTAAAGACAAGCAACGTAACAACTCTAAAACCAGCGTCTTTGGCTTTACCAACAAGTGATGCAACCTGTCCCGGATCGGAGACTTCTTCTTGATCCACTTCGACAATAACATCCCCTGGACGTAAGCTTTTCTCAGCAGCGCTACTGTTGGGAACCACATCAGTGATCACGACACCATTTACGTTGTCGTTCAGCTTAAAGCGCTGTCTGGTTTCGTCATCCAGCTTCCCAAGGTAGAGACCAAGGTCATCAACCTTACTTGTTTTACGCTCACTTTTTTTCTCTGACTGTGAAGGCGCAGCCGCAGCAACGACATCATCATCCAACTGACCTAGGTCAACCTGAACGGTTTTACGTTTTCCTTTACGCCACACCACCACATCAACTTCGCGGCCGATTGGTGTTTCAGCGACCATTAACGGCAGCTTGCGCATTTCAGGAACTTTGCGGCCATTGAATTCGAGAATAACATCGCCTTGCTTGATACCAGCTTTCTCAGCCGGGCCACCCTCGGCAACAGACGCGACCAACGCTCCACTGGCTTCATCCAGACGTAATCCTTCTGCCAATTCTTCCGTCACAGTCTGAATGTGTACCCCAAGCCAACCACGTCTGACTTCACCATGCGATTGAAGCTGTTCAATGATGTTTTTCGCCATCGCCGAAGGAATAGAAAAACCAATTCCAACGGACCCGCCTGAGGGTGAATAGATTGCCGAGTTAACACCAATAACTTCGCCATCCATATTAAAGAGTGGCCCACCAGAGTTACCACGGTTGATCGCGGCATCAGTCTGAATGAAGTTATCATAAGGGCCAGAACGAATATCGCGTGAATGGGCAGAAATGATACCAGCAGAAACAGACCCACCAAGACCAAAAGGATTTCCAATAGCTAGAACCCAATCACCAATCCGGGATTTATTGGAATCGCCCCACTTGGTTTCCGGTAAATTGATTTTTGTATCAACCTTTAACAAAGCCAGGTCAGTTTTTTGATCTGTACCAATAACCTCGGCATCAAGAACGGTTCCGTCCTGTAAACGAACAGCAACTTCGTCTGCCCCATCGATCACATGATGATTGGTTACGATCAGCCCTTCAGAATCAATAATAAAGCCAGAGCCTTGTGCACCACCGCGACGGGGTTGTTGAGGACCACGGCCACCTCTTCTTTCAAAGAAGTCACGAAAAAACTCTTCGAAGTTTTCACCCTGAGGAATTTGTTGTTCACCCTCGGCCTGCTCACTTGGCTCAATGGTTTGCGTCGTAATGATATTCACAACCGAAGGCAATAACTCTTCTGCTAAATCGGCAAAGCTATCGGGCGCTGAACGGGCTTTCGCCGCAGCAGCCATAGCAAGCATACCAATAGCAACCGTCACCCCGATAAGCCATCTATGTAAATTCTGACCGCTTTGTGAATTTTGATTGGCGGTTACGGTCTTCGCCACCGCCACAGCGCGGTTACTTGTACGATCCGCTTCTTTTATCATTTACGATTTCTCCAACTATTCTTTCGCATTTAGCGAGTAACGAATACTTATGCTTAAACCAAGAAGATTCAAGCTATGTTGCTTCTGACGATGGGGGAGGAAATGGGCGTAATTGTGACTTACGCGTGACATTTCGTCCTTTATTGTCTCATGAGTACTCTATGTCAGAAAACACTGACTTAAACCGATCTGATAACCCAGATCAGAAAAACACCGATGACCGCACAGCTAAGCCCACCAGCACGCAATGCACTGGGTGACATTTCGTTCAATAGCTCTAGCAGTTGCCGTAATCGATGAGGGAAAAGTGACAGGAAAATCCCTTCTATAACAAGAACCATCGCCAAAGCCGTCAAAAATTCAGTCATTTTTACATCACTATTTATTCATCAAAAATCTGAATATCTATCACAAAAAAGCGGCGGCATCTTTTAGATACCGCCGCTTTCATAAGTATTAAATCAACTTATTTGGCTGATTTATCTGGTGCATCTACACTAGAGAAGTAATCAAAGAAATCACTATCCGGTGAAATCACCATATAGGTGCCGTTGGTGGCCAACGCCCCTTCATAAGCCTGCATAGAACGATAGAACTTGAAGAACTCCGGGTCCTGCCCATAAGCATCATTTAAGATCTTTGTAAGAGCGGCATCACCCTGACCACGAAGAATTTCAGATTCTTTGTTTGCTTCAGCAGCAAGAACCGTCACCTCACGATCAGCAGTTGCCCGGATCCTCTCCGCAAGTTCAAAGCCTTGCGCACGGTTTTCCGCAGCTTCTCTTTCACGCTCTGTTTTCATACGAGCAAACACAGCCTGACTCGTCTCGGAAGGAAGATCTGCACGACGAATACGTATATCGAGAACATCGATACCAAAACGGCTAGCCTGCGCATTAACCTGAGCAAGGACTTTAGCCATAAATATTTCGCGATCGTCAGAAAGAACAACATTCAAATCTACTGTACCCATTACTTTTAGAAGTTCTGAGATAACCATAGCTTGAAGTCGATCACGTGCACCGGCTTCAGTACGAACTGTTTTAAAGAACGTAAGAGGGTCAGCAATTCGATATCTGGCAAAGCTGTCCACATTAAGCGGTTTTTTATCTGAAAGGATCATCCGTTTTACCGGAGGATCAAGATTCAGTACGCGTTTTTCATAACGCACAACATCCTCGAGGAAAGGCAGCTTAAAATGAAGCCCAGGATCCTGGACAGTTCTTTTATGCTGCCCAAATTGCAAGACCATTACCTGCTCTGTAGGATTGATCGTATAAACACTACTGCTAGCCAAAACAGCCAAGACAGCAACGACGATACCTCCAATAAGAGTAATTTTGCTATTCATTGTAATTACCCCTTATCACTGGCTATTTCTACGAAGCTGATCAAGCGGCAAGTAAGGTACAACGCCTTCCTGATCAGATCCAAGAATAACTTTATCTGTTTTCCCAAGCACTTTCTGCATCGTTTCCAGGTATATACGACGCTTCGTCACTTCTGGATTTTGCTTGTACTCACGATAAACAGAGAGAAAACGTTCGGCTTCACCAGTCGCTTTGTTTTCAAGGCTTTCTTTGTAAGCTTCAGCAGCCTGGACAACTTTCAGAGCATCCCCCCTTGCACGAGGAATAGCATCATTTCTGTACTTTTCAGCCTCGTTACGGGCACGGTCTTTATCTTGTAAAGAACGCTGTACGTCATCAAATGCATCAATAACAGCCTGAGGAGGCTGAATATTCTGCAATTGGACCTCTGTGATAAGGACACCTGCCTTATACTGATCCAACAGTTCTTGTAGCAGCGACAAAACCTTTATCTGAATTTCATCACGTCCTGTAGATACTGCCTGATCAAAAAGAGTACGCCCAACAATTTCACGTAAAGCCGATTCAGCTGCAATCTTCACCGTAGCTTCCTGATCACGTATGTTGAATAGAAACTCTCCAGCGTCACGAACTTTCCACTGAACGGTTAAATTCACATCAATAATATTCTGATCACCAGTAAGCATCAGGCTTTCTGCAGCTATTGATTTGACCTGTCGCGAACCACCACTAAACCCAATACTGATTTGGTGAATAGTCGTGACCTCTGGCGTCATCACAGTCTCAATAGGGTAAGGCAAATGCCAATGCAAACCAGGTTCAGTTGTTGCTGTCCATTCACCAAAAGTGAGGACCACGCCTTGCTCGTTTGGCTGTACACGATAAAAACCGGATGCGATCCATAGAACCAAGACAACGCCAAGAATAAAGGCAAAGCCTTTAACACTGAATCCACCACCACCTGGGATCATTTCTTTAACCCGGTCCTGACTCTTGCGAATCATATCTTCGATATCAGGTGGTCGTTGTCCTCCACCACCACCGCTGCCGCCATTGCCGCCGCCCCAAGGGCCGCCGCCGCCAGAACCTTTATTTTCCCAAGGCATCTATTTTCCCTGTGTTAATTAATAATGCAAACGAATTTGCTTGAAACTGTCACTAAATGCACCTGTTTTTCAAGCCCAGTGCAACAGAAAACTAAATATTTTCCGCAGAGGGTGCGTCAATTCCCCCTTATCTTTGTCGTGGACCCCACTATATAATCAAGGCATAACACTTTAATCAACGTGTAAGAGACCAACAAAGAGTACCTGCACATATTGTTCAAGGCGCAAAGAATTCAAGGGGAATTCAGGGATGAGTATGGTTACAGAGCAACAAATTCTCGATATTTTGAGAACAATAGTAGAACCTCAGAGCAAAAAGGATATTGTCAGCCTTGGCATGATTTCCGGCCTCATCATAAAAGAAGGCAATGTCGGGTTTTCCATCGAAGTTGATCCTGCACAGGCTGCAGAAATGGAAACGCTACGTAAATCCGCAGAAAAAGCAGTCCATGCCCTTGATGGCGTTTTATCCGTTAGCGCGATTCTTACCGCAGATAATGCCCCTGGCCAAGCCAAGCCCCAAGCATCTTCTCAGCCCCCAAAAACAGCCTCATCGACACCCTCTCCGGGCCCCGGGAATAAGATCGAGCTCAAAGGCATCAAGCATATTATTGCCGTTGCCAGCGGAAAAGGTGGTGTTGGAAAATCAACAACAGCTATCAACCTTGCCTTGTCACTTGCAAAACAAGGGTTAAAAATTGGCCTGATGGATGCGGATATCTACGGTCCATCCCAACCTCGAATGATGGGAATAACGGGAAAGCCGTCGTCACCAGATGGAAAAACCTTATTACCAATGGAAAGACACGGCATTAAATGTATGTCGGTCGGCTTTCTGGTTGCAGAAGACACTCCTATGATTTGGCGCGGACCTATGGTTCAAAGTGCTTTAACCCAAATGTTACGCGATGTGGTTTGGGGAGAGCTGGATCTGCTGATTGTCGACATGCCACCTGGGACAGGTGATGCACAATTGACCATGGCGCAACAGGTCCCACTCAACGGTGCCGTCATTGTTTCAACCCCGCAAGACATCGCCCTGCTCGACGCACGTAAGGGCCTGAACATGTTCCGCAAAGTCGATGTACCTGTTCTTGGTATCATTGAAAATATGAGCGTATACATCTGCCCAGAGTGTGGTCATGAAGCCCACATCTTTGGAGAACACGGTGCCCGTGCCGAAGCTGAAAAAATGGAAACACCTTTCCTTGGTGAAATGCCATTGCATATCGATATCAGAATGACATCCGACGAAGGCGAACCCATCGTGATTTCTTCGCCAGATGGTGAACATGCCAAACGTTATGCCTCTATCGCTGACAAAGTCTGGTCTAGCCTAGCCGGGTCAGAACGTAAAGCACCTTCGATCTCGATGGAATAATCTCGCTTCTCTCAACAAAAATATTTATTCCAGCAAAAAGCCTCGTGGATTTTTCACGGGGCTTTTTTTCATACCGTTATGAGAATTTGATTTTTTATGAGAGGATTCATATCTGGTAAGACTGTCTGTGGTGCATTCCATGCTGTGGGTTATACCGAGGGTCATAATAAAAAATTTCAAAAGCCTTCGCGGCATCATTTCCCGATTGATACAGGGATTGCTTTTGGGAAGCTACTTTTGCATTACGACCACCGATGGAGCTGACTACGGGACCGGGCAAGAACCTGTCGACTTGGAACTCGTCTTGGCGGTAGATGTTTCTTCTAGTGTTGATGAGTACGAAGCTAACCTTCAACGCAGAGGTTATATAGAAGCCTTAAAAGATCCCGAAGTTATTGATAGCATTCGATCTGGCCCTTTGGGTCGTATTGCCGTGACCTATATTGAATGGGCAGGCGAACAACATCAAATCAAAGTCGTTGAGTGGACCATTCTTGATGGCCTAGAAAGCGCAAATAACTTTTCGGATAAACTCACTCATAGCCCGATCAGCTCAGCCCCCTCAACATCCATTAGCAGAATGATTGATGTTGCCAGCTATGAAATTGAGAACAATAACTTCATAGCCCCCAGATTGGTCATTGATATTTCCGGGGATGGACCAAATAGTGATGGGCGACATGTTCAGCTGGCCAGAAACGATGCCATTAAACGGGGTATAACCATTAATGGATTGCCCGTCTTGTCCTTTCGCCCTAACCCGAACGGCTTCGGCGCCCCCTCTGCATGGCTCGGCGACTATTATCTAAAAAATGTTATTGGCGGCGAAAACGCATTCCTGATTGAAGTTCTGGGCTTTGAAGCTTTCAGTGACATACTAAAAGAAAAACTCAAACGTGAAATTAGGGGAACATCAGAAATTGCTTTGACCGTCCCAAACACGCAACAAAACCGAGCCTATTAACGTCACGATGCAATTCTATTTGAAATGACAAAAGCATATCCCGGTGTACTTCCATCAGGCCCATGTATTTCACGCGAACTCTCGGACCATTCCTGAGCTTTGGTTTCAGGAAAGAAAGCATCGGCTTCGGGTTCAAGATCAACCTCGGTAATGTAAAGTCGATCCGCTAAATCTATGGCTTGGCTATAGATTTGCGCTCCACCAATAACCATAAGCTCGTCTCCTCCCTGACGTTTAACTTCTTCGCGCGCCAAATCCAGCGCTTCTTCCAGACTTTTGCTTAGACAAACACCTTCCGCAGCAAAGTTCCCGTCACGAGTGATCACAATATTAAGACGCCCAGGCAGGGGACGACCGATGGATTGGAATGTTTTACGCCCCATAACAACAGGCTTGCCCAGCGTCTGCGCTTTGAAAAATTTCAAATCACCCGGGATGTGCCAAGGCATAACGTTATCTTTCCCGATTGCTCGGTTTTTCCCATGGGCCACAATCAAGGAAATAGTCGTCATTAATTTACTCTTTTCCATCACGCATAACTACAAGATACCCAAAATCATGATAAGGCGATCATGTCTTTCAAGCTGGATTTCAGATTTATCTATGAAAGCTGCTGGTCAAAGGAGGATAAAATATCCTATTATGCCGCCCAGCCATCATTGGCAATGAAGGCATCATAATTAAGCAAATATAAAAACGGAAGCCCAAAACCGAATGCCCGATACCAATAATAAATCTGGCGGCTTTAAACGCCAAACAATCACCGAAGCGGTGGCCGAAGCTCTTAGAGAAGAAATACTTTCCGGACAGCAAAAAGAAGGTGCCCAATTAAGACAGGACGCCATTGCTTCACGCTTTAACGTTAGTCGAATTCCTGTTCGTGAAGCCTTGAGACAGCTGGAGGCAGAAGGTCTCGTTACCTTTTACGCCCACAAAGGTGCCGTTGTCTCGGCTCTATCCCGTGACGAAATCCGCGAACTTTTTGATGTCCGACGCTTACTTGAAGGCGACTTGATCTCTCGTGCAATCCCCAGAATGCCACCAGAACTTATTCAGGACGCAGAAAACATCCTCAACCGGTATGATGTCGCCCTTGAAAATGGTGAAATATCTCTCTGGGGAGAGCTAAACGCAGAATTCCACCACATTCTCTACATCGCAGCAGAACGCCCCAAAACTTTGGCAATTGTTCAAAATTTGCACAATAATATTGATCGCTACTTGCGGATTCAGCTCCACAGTGCTGGTGCACGCGCAAAAGCACGAGATGATCACTGGGATTTACTCAAATTCTGTAAAGCAGGTGACGTAGCATCTGCAACAGACCTACTTGATCGTCATATAGAAGCAGGTTGTGAGAATCTGATCGAATTTTTGGATGAACAATCAGTTGGTTAAGCCTTCTCTTACCGAACGAGTAAGGCCATAATCAAACATTAGGTTAACAGAAAAAAGCAGCTTTATTATTTGCTGCTTTTTTCTTGGCCCTATACTATTGTATAAAATATTCAAAACTATTAATTCGAGAAAACTATGACAGGCATCAAAATTAAAACAGTAGAAATGCATACTGGCGGGGAACCACTTCGTATTATCACCGATGGATACCCAACGATCAAAGGGGCCAGCATTCTCGAAAAACGTCGTTATGTCCGAGAAAACCTCGATCATCTGAGGCATCTCCTTATGTTTGAGCCACGCGGCCATTATGACATGTATGGCGCTCTTCTTGTTGAGCCATCACATCCCGAGGCTGATCTTGGCGTTCTTTTTCTGCACAACGAAGGTTACAGCACAATGTGTGGGCATGCGGTCATTGCGCTTGGACGGTATGCAGTTGATCAGGGCATCGTCAAAGCCGTAGAGCCGACAACAACAGTTAAAATTGAATGCCCCTGTGGTCTGGTTGTTGCCGATGTCGATGTAAAGGATGGAAAAAGTGGCGCTGTTTCCTTTCTGTCTGTTCCTGCATTTGCCTTCCAGACAAACCTGAGTATTAACATTCCTGACTACGGCACTGTTAACTATGACATTGGATATGGTGGTGCCTTTTACGCCTTGGCTTCTGCTAAACAATTGGGCCTAGATGTGCATAAATCATCAACACGTGATCTAGTTCAAGCCGCAGACGCCATTAGTACCGCAGTAAAGGCATCAGTGACCTTTTCTCACCCGGAATCTGAAGATCTTGCGTTTCTTTACGGAATAATTTTAACAGATGGCGAAGAAGTCTTTTCATCAAAACCAACAGCAAACATCTGTGTCTTCGCCGATAAACAAGTAGATCGCAGTCCAACCGGTTCTGGTGTTACCGCCCGTATAGCTGTTCAAGTTGCCAAAGGACAGATCAACTCGGGTCAAACACGTCAATTTGAAAGCATCACCAAGAGTATATTCAACGCAACAACAGAAGACATCTTTAACTACGGCCCTCATCAAGCAGTTCGGGTTCGCGTCAAAGGTAAAGCAAATTACACTGGTGAATCCATTTTCACCATGGAAGACGATGATGTGATCGGTAAAGGGTTTCTCTTAAAGTAGTTTAAATTCAACGAGATATACAGTTTCACCCATTAAACTCTCAACTTACATAAAAATATTGTATACAATATCCAATGAATACATATAATATCCGAAATGATTAACCAGATTTGACAAAAAACTCAGAAGTCTATCGTCTTTTTCCTTCAAAACGACGGAACAAAGAAAAGGCGATTACTAAGATTTCAAAACAGTCAGCCAGAACCCGAAAACATCGGGTTAATGATTAAAAATGATCGCCAGTCATCGAGATCCAATACAAAGGATCAAACGAATAGATGATGGCCCTGCCCAACCCAAGGGAGTAGAAGTTTTGAAACAGAATTACATTAACGGTCAATATGTCGATGGCTCGACAGCCCGTGATAACATCAACCCATCAAACACATCGGAAATCGTTGGTGTTTACACCCAAGCCGATGCGGCACAAACCCGCGACGCAATTGATGTTGCCGATGTTGCGGCAAAAAGCTGGTCACAGTCGACACCACAACAGCGCTTTGATGTGCTGGATGCAATCGGCACAGAACTCCTTGCGAGGAAAGCAGAGCTAGGTGAACTTCTTGCGCGCGAAGAAGGCAAAACCCTTGTCGAAGGCATCGGAGAGACCGCACGTGCAGGGCAAATTTTCAAATTCTTTGCGGGCGAAGCACTTCGTCTAAAAGGCGACAAACTTGCCTCTGTCCGTCCCGGTGTCGAAGTAGAAGTTGTCAGGGAAGCCTTGGGCGTTGTTGGTATTATTACCCCTTGGAACTTCCCAATTGCCATACCGGCATGGAAAATTGCGCCTGCAATTTGTTATGGTAACGCCGTCGTCTTCAAACCTGCCGATCTTGTTCCCGGTTGCGGCTGGGCATTGGCTGATATTATCTCACGCTCTGGCCTGCCCGAGGGTGTCTTTAACCTCGTCATGGGACGCGGTTCCGTTGTTGGCGAAGAAATACTAACCAACCCTAAAGTAAATGGCGTCAGCTTCACCGGATCAGTCGCAACTGGTCGTCATGTTGCCGCCACCTGTGCTGGGCGCATGGCTAAATTTCAGCTTGAAATGGGCGGTAAGAACCCGCTCGTAGTTCTTGATGACGCCGATCTTGATATAGCGGTCGAGACTGCTGTTCAGGGGGCATACTTCTCAACAGGTCAGCGTTGCACAGCATCTTCACGCCTAATCGTAACAGAAGGTGTTCACGATGAATTCGTCGCAAAAGTGATCACTCGGCTTGAACAACTCAAAATCGACAATGCGTTGTCTGATGGTGTGCACATCGGCCCTGTAGTTGATGAAAGCCAGCTGAAACAGGATCTGGACTACATCCGTATCGGCCAGGACGAAGGCGCAAAGCTTGCTTATGGTGGCGAACTTCTGGAACGTGCGACCAAAGGCTTCTACCTGTCTCCGGCGCTCTTTACCGAGACAGCTAATTCAATGCGCATCAATCGTGAAGAAGTCTTCGGGCCAGTTGCTTCTGTCATCCGTGTTGCCGACTATGATCAGGCCCTCGCCGTTGCCAATGACACCGAGTTCGGCTTGTCATCCGGTATCTGCACTACGTCCTTGAAATACGCATCCGATTTCAAACGCAATGCCAAGGCAGGTATGGCAATGGTGAACTTGCCAACAGCAGGCGTTGATTACCATGTCCCATTTGGCGGCACCAAAGGATCAAGCTATGGCAGCAGAGAACAGGGCAGTTATGCTGCTGAATTCTTCACAACAGTAAAAACTGCCTATACGCTGCCATAAGGCAACGCAACACGACTCAGCCTTTGGAGATTATGGATGAGCGCAGGAACGAAAAAAATATACTCGTTGTTGGATCAGGCATCATTGGTCTTTGCAGTGCGAGCTATCTTTTAAAAGATGGCCACGCTGTCACCCTTGTAGAACGTGATCCACTTGGCGATAGCGCATCGTGTGGTAATGCTGGTGCGATTGCTGCGACGGAAATTGTTCCCTTTGCTCTTCCCGGACTTTGGAAAGATGTGCCCGGCTGGTTACTGGACCCCTTGGGGCCTTTATCCCTTCGCCTGACATATCTACCAAAGTTCCTCCCTTGGCTGTATCTGTTCCTCAAATCCAGTAGCCATCAACAGGTAGAAAAAACTACTTCTGCGATGAGTGCCTATCTGAAGACAGCTTTTGATGACTACGCCCCCCTTCTTGGTGAAGCGGGTTTGCAATCGCTTTTGAAAACAGAAGGGTCATTGACCGTTTATAAAAGCGAAAAGGGCAGAGAAAAAGATGCTTATTACTGGGATTTGATCCGCCGAAACGATATTGAGGCGCATCATGTTTCACGATCGGAAATCCTGGAACACGAGCCTCAATTAGGTGAGTTAGCAAAATGCGGTGTTTACACACCAAGATGGGGACACTTTGCCAATCCCGCTGATTTAGTCAAAGGCCTCGCAGAACAGTTTACCCGTAATGGCGGTACCTACATCACAGATGAAGTTGAACAGATTGAGCATCAGGATAATCAACCCTCGTCTGCGATAACCAAAGGCGGACAAAATATTGCGTTTGATCAGTTGGTTATCTGTGCTGGTGCCTGGTCAGCACGTCTGGCAAAAAAACTTGGCGATCACTTTCCGCTGGATACCGAACGTGGATACAATACAACACTGCCAACACCCGGTGTTGATCTTAACAACATGGTCCTTTTTGCAGAGGATAAATTTGTCGCCACGCCTATGAGCGTCGGCCTGCGTATCGGTGGGGCCGTTGAATTTGCGGGAATAGATGCCGTTCCCAATTACAAACGGTGTGACACACTCCTAACCCTCGCAAAAAACTACATGCCAAACCTGAATGGGGCTGGAGGCACAAAATGGATGGGTCGCCGCCCGTCAACACCTGACAGCGTTCCCGTCATTAGCCAGTCAAGCCAGCATTCAAATGTCCACTATGCCTTTGGTCATGGTCATTTGGGAATCACTGGTGGCGCGGTAACGGGGCGAACAATTGCTGATATGGTTTCCGGTCGGCCAACTGATTTTGACCTTAAGCCATTTAGAATTGACCGCTTCAACTAATTCATCTCAACTTTATACATAATAACAAAGCCCCAGTTAGGCAGAAAGCCTTCATAAGGATAGACACACGTGGCAAACCATACTTTTTTCTGTGTTGATGCACATACTTGCGGAAACCCGGTCCGGGTTGTTGCAGGCGGCAGCCCTCTTCTTCAAGGAAATTCCATGCTGGAACGGCGTGCACATTTCCTTGCTGAATACGACTGGATCAGAACAGGATTAATGTTTGAGCCCCGCGGACACGACATCATGTCCGGCAGCATTCTCTACCCGCCAACCCGTGAAGATTGTGATATCGGTATCCTGTTCATTGAAACCAGTGGCTGCTTGCCCATGTGCGGCCATGGTACTATTGGCACTGTTACCATCATGATTGAACGTGGCCTGGTCACGCCAAAAGAAGAAGGCGTTTTGCGTCTGGATACACCAGCTGGCTTGGTAATCGCTGAGTATAAAAAGAACGGTGACTACGTTGATTCTGTGCGTATTCGCAATGTTGCTTCTTTCCTCCACTCAACCAACCTCAATGTTGATGTGCCAAACTTTGGTAATCTGAAATTTGATGTCGCCTACGGCGGTAATTTCTACGCTATCATTGAGGAACAAGAAAACTACCAGGATCTGAGCGATATCACGCCGGGGGATATCCAGCGTTTAAGCCCCATGATCCGTAACCTGATCAATGAAAAGTACGACTTTGTTCACCCGGAAGATGATCGAATTCGCGGCTGTTCGCATTTACAGTGGACAGGTACACCAGTACATCCGGACGCCAACGCCCGAAATGCCGTATTTTATGGTGACAAAGGCATTGATCGTTCCCCCTGTGGTACGGGAACCTCTGCCCGTATGGCACAGTTAGCAGCCCGCGGAAAACTCGACATCGGGGATGATTTTGTGCACGAGAGTATCATCGGTAGCCTGTTCAAAGGCCGCGTTGAAGATAGAACAAAAGTGGGTGACTACGATGCCATTATTCCATCCATAGAGGGCTGGGCACGCATCCACGGCCTAAACAACATCTTCATTGATGATCGCGATCCCTATGCAAAAGGCTTTCTACTGACGTAAAGCCCTTTGCTATACATGAACGCACTGTCCATATAATCAATATTAGTGCGTTCATGTATGAAGGAAGTTAGTTCTACTAAACTATTACTAACCAATTTTACTAATAAAACCATCAACTTGTTTTGAAAGATCCCGACTAAATCCTTGAAGTTCAGTCGAAGCAGTAAGCACATTCTGAGAAGCGCTATTTGTTTGGTTTACAGAGTTTTCCACTAAAACTATCTGCTCCGATGCCGTAGAGGTATTTTGAGACGCAACTGAAATACTACTCGCAATCTCAGCCGTCGCGCTGCTCTGTTCTTCTATAGAAGACGAAATCACTGTAGAGATCTCATTGATTTCCTCAATGATCGTTTGAATTCCCTTGATCGCCCCGCCAACAGAACCAGTTGCAGATTGAATATCATTTACCTGTTGTTCTATTTCTTCTGTAGCTTTAGCTGTTTGAGATGCAAGGCTTTTAACTTCAGATGCAACAACAGCAAATCCTTTACCTGCTTCACCTGCTCTTGCAGCTTCGATCGTAGCATTAAGAGCCAATAAGTTTGTTTGCTCGGCAATCTCGGCAATTAAGCTAACAACTTCACCAATTTTTTGCGCCGCTGTCGTCAGTTGCTCCATTTTACTATTTGCTCCGACAGCTTCGTCTGTCGCACTTGTCGCAACCTTCCCTGATCTTTGTACCTGTTGCATGATTTCATTAATTGAAGCTGCCAGTTCTTCCGATGCAGCAGCCACTGCATTTACGCTTTCAGTCGCATGCCGCGTAGAACCAGACGCTTGATTGGTACCAGATAGAGCCCGTTCTGAATCCGAAGACATATTTTGAGCAATCTCGGCAAGGTTTTGCACAGAAGATGATACTTGCTTTACAATTGTCTCTACAGAAGCCTTAAACTCTTCTGAGAGAGCTTTTCTTTCTTGTGTTGCAGAAACTTCATATTGCTTTTCAGCTTCAATACGCTCTTTTTCTAATCGTTCTTTCTCTTCAGCATTCGTGCGGAAAACTTCTAATGCTTGGGCCATTTCGCCAACTTCATCACCTCGATCAACGTAAGTATTTTCAATACCAAGATCTCCGCCCGCAACCTTTTCCATCATGGTCGCGAGTATCGGAATTGGGCGCATCAAGCCACGAAGAACAAAAATCGTGATAACTGCGCCAATAAGAGTAGCAATTAATGAAGCAACTATGAGTGCGTTAATAATATTATTTAAACCGAGATTTATTTTTTCTTTAAGAACACCAGCATAGAGGATTCCTATTTCTTGCCCTTCAGGAGAAAGAATTGGTTCGTATATCGTGTAATAATCTTTCCCAAGAATATTAGCTTCTCCATTAAAAGTTTTTCCGGATAAAATAACGGGATAAACTTTTCCCTTTTGTCCCAAAGGTGTTCCAACGGCTCTTTTTCCATCACCCTTTATAATGTTTGTCGTCACGCGCCAGAAATCTTTACTCTCATCTTCCCACCGAAAGACCGTAACCGTTTCACCAGTTGTTGTCCCAATTTCGTCAATCATACTATGATCGTCAAAATCACTAATACCGTTCATAACCAAATCATGCACTTTACCTGTAGCATCAACAGAGAAAGTTGTTTCGGGGTATTTCTTCTTCAGAAGAACGGCAGCGGTTCGCAAGCTAGAATTTTGTTGCTCAATGACGGTTTGAGTTAAATCTGCTTTAAAAGTCCATGCAGCCCAGCCACCTACAATAGAAGCCGTTATCGCAATAATAAACACAAACAAAAAGACAATTTTGGTACTAATCTTCAAGGACTTCAACATTTTTACCCCTAACCACAATAAACTCTCGAGCAATCACGATTAGACATATAGTATTTATTTTTCCTTAATTTCAAAAACACCATCACATTCAAATAAAATTAAAGATTTAATTACAATGAAAAATAATCAACACAAAAAAACAACCTTAAATTGTTAAAAAAGAAAAATATTTACTTTTAAAAACCCAATAACACATAAACAACAAATACCTTACCCCCCAAATAACGCCCTAACCTAAAGATGATATTTGATTAAACAATCAAAGGATGATGTAAAAAAAATAGGCGAAAATTGCCTACTCAAGCTACACTTCTATTTATTTCTTTTTGACGAATAAACAATGTAGGCAATCAATCCGCCTGACAGAAAGCCAAACAGATGTGCTTCAAATGAGACGCCCCTCATTGGGATAAAAAGTCCAGAGATCAATCCACTGTATAGCGCAAGAACAAATACCGCGATGATGATTGATCGAAAATCGCGACGCCACCAGGCAGATCCCAATAGATACCCAAGCAATCCATAGACAATACCGCTAGACCCGATATGAAGCGCTTCTCGGCCAAAGCACCACACCAAACCACCGGAAAAGAGAATAAGGGCCAGACAAATTGAACGAAACTGCCCTCGCCGTCCACCCCGGGTTTCAAGTGACACCAAACAGCCTAAAATCAAAAGAGGGACTGAATTTGATATCAGATGAACATAACCCGCATGCAGAAAGGGCGAAACGAGAATACCCGGAAGTGCCCCTATATTCCTTGGCACAAGACCATATTGATAAAGGGCGCCGGACAGCATCCAGTTCAAGGCAAAAACAGCCCAAAGACTGCCAACAAAAACAAAGACATCTCGGAAACGATTCAGAAAACTCATGTCGGCCTCATAAAACTTTTATGCTGTTACCAACGATTAACCCGCTCCCATTTCCCCAAAAGCTCCCCTTCCGCGTTATGCACTTCATAATGAGAAAACCCCGCACAGGTCATACAGGTGTGGATTGGCAAGATCCGAAGACGGCTCCCAACCGGGAATTTCTCATAGGGAAGGTCACCGGAAATTGATGCAATAAGGCCGTGTTCCTGATGGACAGATTCTACATATAACTCTTCGATTACTTCGCCATCCACCCCACAGACGAGGCCATAGCCTGTATGTGAAGAGAATTCGCTGGCACTTACATCTTTCGACAAAGCCAAGCCACCAGCGTCTATAAGAAGACGTTTTGCTGTTTTATTGTGTCCGATTACTGAGGCAAGAACCGTTGCCGCGATCTCGTTTTGTTTACAGGCCCCGATAAACATCTGATCAACATCACCAAACATATAAACGCCCGGCCTGATTTCTGTAAGACCTTCGTAGCTTTTTGCAAAAACGGCTGTCGGCGTTGAACCAGCACTGACGACAGAACAGGAAAAACCTGCCTTCAAAAGTCGCGCAGAAGCACTAACAACGGCCTCCCGCTCCTGTTCTGCTATCTCGGCGATCTCTTCTGGTGTAGAGACGTGGTAGGAATGGCCAGCATGGGTCATAACCCCTTCCAAACTCAGGCACTGTGATCGCGTAATAGCCTCGGCCAAACTCAAAAGCTCCTGAGAACCAGCAAGAACCCCGCCGCGTCGCCCGCCACTATCGACCTCAATCAACACAGGAAAGGTTGTCCCAAGTCTTTTCGCTTCATGACCCAACAAGGAAATGGCATCGGGATTATCAGTGATCAAAGTCAATTTAACACCTTTATCCTGTACCCTCTGCGCTTGGGATAACTTCGATGGAACAATCCCCACGGCATAGAGGATATCTGTGACACCTCCGTTAGCAAAGAAGTCAGCTTCCGCCAGAGTAGAAACTGTAATACCAGCAAAGCCGTCTTTTGTTGCACAGTGATAAGCCTCTAAAGCTTTCGCCGTTTTCATATGTGGGCGTAGCTTGACCCCAGCCTCTTGGGCGCGTTCTTGCATCACGCGGCAGTTTTCTTCAAATACATCTTTATCAAGTAAAAGCGCCGGCGTTGTCAGGGTATCGAAAGGCATTATAGTTTCTCGCAACCGATATTATTGTTGAAATATACTCGAACCGATTAGAACGCTGTTTTAGAATCAAACAGATACTTTACCAGCGATATGCGGGTGCGCTTCGTAGTCCAAGATATCAAAGTCATCAAACGTATAATCAAAGATACTGTCGGGCTTTTTGTTAATCCGCAGGCTTGGTAATTTGAGTGGTTCACGTTGTAATTGGGTTTTCACCTGCTCAAAGTGATTGGAATAGATATGGGCATCACCAAAGGTATGGACAAAGTCACCCGGCTCTAAATCTGCTTGCTGCGCGATCATATAAGTCAGAAGCGCATAGGACGCGATATTAAAGGGAACACCAAGGAAGATATCTGCGGATCGTTGATAAAGCTGACAAGAAAGACGACCGTCGGCAACATAAAATTGAAACAGACTATGGCACGGCGGCAAGGCCATATTATCCACTTCCGCCACATTCCAGGCAGAAACAATATGCCGCCGGGAATCAGGATTATTCTTGATTTGCGCCATCAGGCCCGTGATCTGATCTACTGTTGTGCCATCAGGTGTGGGCCATGAACGCCACTGATGTCCATAAACAGGGCCTAAATCACCATTTTCATCAGCCCATTCATCCCAGATCCGAACCCCATTTTCCTTAAGGTATTTAATATTCGTATCCCCGGATAAGAACCAAAGCAGTTCGTGAACGACAGATTTAAGGTGAAGTT
Organism: uncultured Kiloniella sp.; assembly: GCF_937128705.1. Classification (GTDB taxonomy): domain Bacteria; phylum Pseudomonadota; class Alphaproteobacteria; order Kiloniellales; family Kiloniellaceae; genus Kiloniella. Next base: position 19,385 of record NZ_CAKZMP010000419.1, read on the forward strand.
TCTTTGTCGTCATCAAGGGGAATCCCTGAGAAAGATCAAACCGGATCTGACGTCCAAAAACGCTCCTTGTTCCTGTACCTGTCCGATCTCCTTTATCCGTTCCGTTCTCTAGGACATCTTTCATGAGATCGAGATACTGACGCATTAATTTTCCTTCAAAAGTTAAAATGGCAAAAGTTAAGGTGGCTAAGGCTAGGATGGAAGAATCCAAAAATCTGATGGAAAGATCATATCACGTGTCAGGATTTAGTCATCAGTTCAGAAGATGACCTTTTGTAAAAAAACCAATCTTTTATAATTTATCAATTCCAACAGCGTTGCCGGCGCGCACATAAAGAAGAATTGCAAATGAAAACAATCCGAATACTCAAATACATTTTTATAGGCATTGGTCTGATCACCCTTTTTTATGGGCATCTGGTCCTATACGACTCTTCGTTTTATAGATACCGCCCATTCTGCACAGGGCATAGTAATTGATCTGGTTCAGTCACGGCCTTCTAGCTCATCAACAAGCAGCTCTTATGTATATCGTCCAGAAGTTATCTTCCAGACTGCGACAGGCGAAGAAATAACGTTCCAATCAAGTTCCGGATCGAACTCACCAGCTTATAGCAAAGGAGAAAGCGTTAACGTTCTCTACGAATCAGAACGCCCTCAAAATGCAAAGATTAATGACACCTTTTCACTCTGGTTCGGCCCCGCCATTTTGAGCATCGTGGGCCTTATTTTCGCGGCCTTTGGAATTGGCATATCCATCTATTTATACAAAAAAGAAAAATTGAAAAATTATCTATTACGCCACGGATCCTCCGTTACCGCCAAAATAAATTCTATAAAGGAAAACACGCGTATAAAAGTTAATGGCAGATCCCCGTTCCAAATTACCGCGCAATGGCGAGACCCCGTAAGTAACACATTGCATCTCTTCAAAAGTGATAATATCTGGTTTAACCCCACCGATCATATACAACGGGATACAGTCACTGTTTTAGTGGATCAGTCAGATCCGGAAAAATATTTCGTCG
>NZ_CAKZMP010000420.1 GCF_937128705.1 uncultured Kiloniella sp.
GGTCAAAAGATGTGCTGATTGTTGATCATGCGTATCATGGGAACTTAACGACCCTCATTGACCTAAGCCCCTATAAGTTTAATCGCAAAGGGGGGAAGGGCTGTCCGGATCATGTTAAAATATGTCCGATGCCTGACGGATATCGCGGACCTGTTAAATGGGATGATCCTGATTGTGGTGATAAGTACGCTGCTAAGGCAATTGAACAGCTAGCGGATTTGCAAAAACAAGGCCGGAAACCTGCGGCTTTTATTGCTGAATCCTTACTGGGATGTGGTGGACAGATTGTCTTGCCTGATGGATATCTAAAACGTGTTTATGAAGCAGTGCGAAGTGCGGGTGGTCTCTGTATTGCTGATGAAGTTCAGGTTGGTTTCGGTCGCGTTGGAAGTCACATGTGGGGCTTTGAATTGCAGGATGTTGTGCCGGACATTGTTACTCTTGGAAAGCCGATTGGAAATGGACACCCTATGGGGGCCGTTATCACAACCCGGGCTGTCGCAGATGCTTTTTTCAATGGTATGGAGTATTTCAATACTTTTGGTGGAAACCCAGTTTCTTGTGCAATAGGGCGGGAAGTGTTGCAGGTTATTCGGGATGAGCGCTTGCAGCATAATGCGGCTCAAGTTGGTCAACATATTCTGGATGGTCTGACAGAGATGATGGCGTGCTATCCATTAATCGGTGACGTTCGCGGGCGGGGGCTCTTTATCGGGGTTGAATTGGTATATGACCAAGAAACGCTGGAGCCTGCAACAGATGAAGCCGGCAAGGTTGTCAACCTTATGAAAGAAAAGAATATCCTGCTTTCAACGGACGGCCCGCTGGATAATGTGGTGAAAATCAAGCCGCCAGTGTGCCTTACGATGGAAAATGCAGATCAATTTCTAAAAGAGTTTGATGTCTGTATGGCTTTGGTTAGTCAGGCCAGATAGTTTTAGACAGCTTTAATGCATTAACCCAGAGGAGCTTGAGGGATCTTAAGTTCTTTTGGGTTTTCGTTTTCATATTCAGTAGTATAGTGAGTGCTTAATCACAATAGATATTGAGTTCATTTAGTTATGCGTGACGGCACGGCGACGAAAAACAAAATAAATCGGGTTGCTATGGAGCTCTTTGCTGAAAAGGGCGTGACGGAAACCACGACCAAAGATATTGCCGCAGGCGCGGGAATTGCCGAAGGTACAATATATCGCCATTACAAAAGCAAAGATGAATTGGTGAAAAAACTGTTTCTGTCTCTCTACGAAGAACAAGGGAACTATTTACACGAAATTGCTTCTGCTGATAAAGATTCCAAGCAAAAAATTGCGGATATGATCGTCAATTTTTGCCAGCTATTTGCAGAAGACAAGGCGCTCTTTACTTTTTTACTTCTGACGCAACATGGACAGCTCAAAGAAGTCCCCGATGACATGGTTACACCAGTTGTTGTTTTGCGTGATTTAATCGCGCAGGGACAGGATGATGGAACGATAAAGCAAGGTGATCCTGATCTCATGGCAGCAATGGTCCTGGGCGTGGTTGTTCAGCCTGCCGTTTTCCACGTCTATGGCCGCCTGACACAGGATTATAAAAGCTTTACCCAAGATTTGACCGAAGCTGCGTGGAGTATAGTTGGGCTTGATGAATAGAGCCTGATCCTGTCCCCGAATCAGAGGCATTTATCTAAGGTCCTGAAGCTGAGGCCCTGATCTGGGAATATGATCAGGTCGGGCGCTTGATCTTATGTCTGGGGGACCATTTGGAGAAAACAATCAGGTTTCCGCCCAAAGCAAGAACAACACCTAAAACAGCTGTTTCTGTCCAGATATACCCTTCAAAAATGGTAGAAAGTGACAGGGCAACGATTGGAAAAAGGACTGTGGAATAGGCGGCTTTTTCTACGCCGATCTGTCCAATAAGTTTGAGGTACATGGCAAAGCCAATCACAGTGCCGGGAATGGCGAGATAAAAAAGAGCACCCAAGTATTTATAGGAGTTCTCTATATCAAACGAGTAACCTTGAAACAGGCACCAAAGCCCAAGCGTTATACTGCCATAAACCAGCGCATAGGAGTTCGAGACAAGGACATTTCGCCCTGCCTTTTGCTGATGTTGTGAGACCAGGTTGCCGAGGGAAAAGCAATAGGTTCCTGCTATGGATAACAGTAAGCCTACGAGGCCAAAACTGGTTCCGTTACCGAGTTGAATGTCTTCCCAGAAGAGGGCGCAAACCCCTAAAACACCAAGACAAGAGCCAATAAGTGATCTTACAGACGGCGGCTTTTGCTGGAATATAAAGGCATTGATCATGTTGAATATGCTTGCCAAGGAAAAGACAACCGCGATCAACCCACTGGGTAGGTATTTAGCTGCATTGTAGAAGAAAATGAAATTCAAACAGAAGAGACACCAACCCTGTAGTACAAACCACTTATGCTGTTTGATCGGAACCCATGTAAGCTTTCTTAAAGCAAGCATGAAAATGATTTGTGCGAGTGCCGCCAAGGCAAAGCGGTAAAAGGCGGACACTTCGACCTGCACTGTTCCAACCTGAAAAGCGATTGCCAGCCAGGTGGTTCCCCAAATCAAGACAGTTCCAAGGTAAAGCAGTATATTCACAAGGCATCCAGACAAAACGCTGTTCAAAAGATGATGATGTCATAAAGATGAGCGCCCGGACTGTATATCAGTTTTCGGCATTTTTTTCATATTCTTGCTGTTAAGTGTAAACTGATGCCTTCTCAAAAGGCCTAAATATGTTTGAAAATCACAGTTTGCCCATTGTTTTACCGCAACATTTGGTGCAAGACATCGATACGTTAGACGACTGGATCAGAGCAGAAGCAATGTTTAGCGCCAATACCAGCTCAAAAGGAACGGCTTGATATGCGATGCCTTTTTGTCGTTTCAACGTTACCTGAAAAAGGGTTAGGTCATCTTGTGCGATGCAGAGATCTAGCGCGTTTTCTGGCTGATAAAAACATCGACTGTTTATTCGCGGTTGACTGGTACTCACAAGACATCGCTACTTTCTTAGACGATTTTCAGTGTATCGTTACAACGAGAGCGGCTGATGAAGTCATTCGTCTTATTCAATCGAAACACATTGCGACACTTATCGCTGATCACTACAGCATAGATGAAGCATGGGAGCAGCAAGTAGCCCCGCATTTGACAAAGCTTGTGGTTATCGATGATGTGAAACGTCGGCACTATTGCGATGTTTTAATTGATTTTAAATGGCGCGGTAGCAATACCGCTTCGGCTTACGAAGGACTTACGAACCCAGATGCCGTCCATTTGTTAGGGCCGTCTTATGCGTTAATGCCTGCTCTACCAGGGCAAGCGCCTGCGCGAACAGAACTCGCACCTTCCTCTCAGCAGCCTAGTCGTATCATGGTTGGTCATAACTTTCTAAGCACCGCTCAGGTCATT
>NZ_CAKZMP010000421.1 GCF_937128705.1 uncultured Kiloniella sp.
TGCGGAAGAACTATCGGCATCAATCACAGAAATTAGTCGTCAAGTTGCTCAGTCTAACAGTGTATCGAATAATGCTGTAAGTGAAGCAAATAAGACCTCAGAACAAATCAAAATTTTAGAAGAAAATGTTTCTCAAATTAGCGCTGTAGTGTCTCTAATTAATGATATTGCAGAGCAAACAAACTTACTCGCCCTGAATGCTACTATTGAAGCAGCTCGAGCGGGTGATGCCGGTAAGGGGTTCGCTGTTGTAGCATCGGAAGTTAAAAACCTTGCAAGCCAGACTGCAAAGGCAACGGAAGAAATAAGCACTCAAATTGCTGAAGTGCAATCATCAACAGATGGAGCAGTTGGGGCAATTAATTCTATTTCAGAGATTATTGGCACTATTAATGAGGTTTCGGCTTCAATTTCTGCAGCTGTTGAAGAACAAGGAGCCGCAACCTCTGAGATAGCTAGAAATGTTGAAGAAGCTGCTAGAGGCACAGAAAGCGTGTCCAGCTCAATCCAGGATGTGTTACATGCTGCAGAACAATCCAGTACTGCTGCTCAAACTATTACGGAAGCTTCTAACGGGCTTTCCCAGCAAACAAACGAATTACGTAACGAAGTTTCTGCTTTTTTAAATGAGGTTCAGGATGGTGGCGATGATTCGAGTAATGCTTATCCAAACGATGAAAATCAAAACTTCCAATCAGAAAATAACGAATTAATCGCGTAAAATTCAGATGAAGTATTTTGAATTTGGAAAATGATGTTGCGGACACGTTTCTGAATGAGAGGAAATTTCTGTACAACAAGCGGAAACGCAGCCAACGGGGTATTATTATGGTACCTCGAGCTGCATTTCTCATCTCCCCCTACAGACTGACTTTCTTGTAACTTTCGAACAACATAATCAAATAGTGGGTTTGAATAAGGCTCTACGATCTGATAGCAGGTCATTTGATAAAAAAACTTATAAAGAGACTAGCATAATGGATTTTCAAAATCTTGAATGTTGTATTGTGGACGATGAACCTTTTATTCAACGACTAATAAAGTCAATTTTAAGCTCGCTTGGTGTGCGTAATATTCGGTTAGCAAGAAGCGGAATTGATGGTTTTGATTTGTTAGAGGTTAAGCCGGCTGATTTGATTTTTATTGATTGGACTATGAAACCTATGTCTGGTTTAGAGCTAATAAAAAAAATTCGCTCATCAAATTGTTCAGATATTTCAGGAATTCCAATTATAATGTTAACGGCTCATTCTGAGCGTAAGTATATAGAACAAGCTGTACTTGCTGGGGCCAATGATTATTTGATAAAGCCAGTTTCTCCAAATCTTTTGCGTAAACGTATAGAAAGGATTTTTAAAAATAGAGCTCCTTTAAACCAACGACTTGGCAAATGAACTCATTTTATGACTGCTGTTCTCCCCAAAACTTGATCGATTTTGGGGAGAACAGCAACAATAGCACCCTAAGGAGAGCGTAAATATCTTTGCAATCACAAATAGAGATACGAACTCTCCACGAACATAAGGCTCACCCAAGCAAAATCTAGAATAAAGAAAGAATAAGTAGAGCTCCTGGAAGACCTCGTTACAACGATCCGACAGGCAATAGATAAATCCTAAAAAGCACACATAAAAAACATATCAAATTTTAAATAAAATCATCTCAAAATCGACTTATTACAAATGGTATTTTATCTTTAATTTTATTCAATACACATTTTCATCTATATATTTAAAATTAAAGATAAAATTGTAATAATTATCGATATATAAATCATACATATATATATAGTTATTTTAATTTTTTTTCTATTATTCAACGACAAATCCAGCTAAGTTTTTATTGAATAAAAAACACTGCTCACGTTCAAATTTCTGAAATGAAATTTAACAAGAGTTACACATAAAAAATTAGCCGATGGTGAATGTTTTGACCAATACTACAAGCGAAGTAATCTCTAGCTTAACATCTAATCAAACCGTTTCTGGCAATACGGAACAAGAGCAGCTTATTGGACAAGCAGCTACCGTAGTAGATGTAACTGTACCGAACGTGGGTGAGACATCGACTATTGTGCTTGGTAAGGGGCAAACGGTTAATCTCAACTTTGATGCTTCGGGTGCCACCCCGGTTATTGAGGGTAATAACTTTGTTTTGACCTTTGATAATAACGGCGATGGTTCATCCGACAGTCGGATTGTTTTTGAAAACCTGGTTGATGCATCCCAGGGCGCTGATGCACCTGTTCTCATTATCGGTGGCGTTGAACTGTCCGCGGGTCTTTTGATCGGTCAGGCACAGGCATTGAGCGCAGGGGAAACCCTGGAAACAGCGGCGGGTGCAGGTGCTGGTCCTCAAGGTGGCGGCGGTAGCCAGTATGACGATGAAACAGGTAATCTTGTCGATCTGCTGGATGCGCAAGATACACTGGGACGCACAGAACTTAATTTTAACCTGCTGGACGATGGCGACGAAGAAACCTTGGCAGAGCTGCTGAATGGCGTGCCGGTGAACAATGGTGCGGCGCCTGTTAATGTCGAGGTACATGAAGATGCCCTGAAAGGGGCCAATGCGGAATCCGGTCAGGATCAGACAACAGAGATTACCATTACCTCTGAAGCCTTGGCGACAACGATTGATGCCGGAACCGATGGCCTGGGTGGATTTGATTTTAACGAAAATATTTCTGGTCCTGTTGGCCTAACGTCCCAGGGCGAAGCCGTAAGCTATAAAGTCATTACCGATGGTTCAGGTATTGCTGTTCAGGGTGTTGCCGGGTCTGGCGATGGGGAACGTGTTGTTTTTGAGCTGACCAAAGACGGTGATGATTTTAACTTTGCCCTTAAAGATCAGATTGATCATACACCAAACGACCCTGCCAATGATGACGGTCAATCACTTGATCTGGATATTTCCGGTGCGTTCAAGGCTTTTGATGCCAATGGTGACGAGGTTGTTCTTGAAACGGCGGTTACGGTTACAATCGAAGATGATGTTCCCGTTGCCGTTGATGATACAAAAACCCTGGCTGGGACAGGTACGAATACCACTGTAACGGACAATGTGCTTTATAATGATGGTGTTGGCGCGGATGGTGGTTCGGTTACATCTGTTACCTTTGGAGATGTAAAGCATGACGTTGTTGCCGGCAAAGAAACAAAGATTGTTGGTGATCATGGTACGTTGCAGATTTCTGCGGATGGAAAATACACCTATACGGCTTTTAGTCCTGACAAAACAAACCTGATCAAAAATGGTAGTTTTGAGAACGGTCATGGCCTTGGTGATGGAAAATGGAAAACATTTACCGAAATTGAAGGCTGGACTAATGGTGATGGTGGAAAGTTTGAAATTCAAAATAGTTCTCGTAAAATTGGCAAGCTAAAGGCTGATGATGGTACCGCAAAGGTTGAACTTGACGGGCATGGAAGTGATTCGAATGCAACCATTCAGCAAGTTGTCGATGGCACCAATGAAGGTCAGACATATCAGTTGACGTTTTCTTATTCTCCTCGCCCAGGTGCTGCTTCAGGAAGTAGTGATATGCAGGTGTTTTGGAATGGAGAGCTCGTAAAGAAAATTGATTCGACAGAACATCAAGATGGATGGGAAAGCATTACCATTGACATTACAGGGACAGGTAATAACGATACCGTCTTATCCTTTACAGGAACTGGTGCAGCAGATACGCGTGGGGCCTACATTGATGATGTAAGCTTGAAAGCAAGTGATATTGGTGGCACAGATAAATTTACTTATGAAGTTACCGATGGTGACGGAGATACAACATCCAGTACGTTAAGTTTGACGGTCGACGGTGCTAATGCTGACTATTCAACTGCATCAGCGGGTATTAAGGCATTTCTGGACTATGACGGCGGGCCTGTTGGCGGTGCCAATGCGCCAACAGGTGGCAAAAATAATGCGGAAATCAAAGGCAAAGTCGGTCTCTCAAAAGAACTGGTTAGTGACGACAGCCTCGAAGGTGTTGATAACCTCATCGCGACAGATTTTGGTGACTATGTCTATGGAAGTGCCGCGGATAACGAAGTTTCCCTAGGTAGCGGCGATGATACCTTTGACGATCGTCAAAATGGTTCTGGCAATGACATCGTTGATGGTGGGGCAGACAACGACAAAATGTGGACTGGCGATGGAGAAGACACCCTGATCGGCGGCACTGGGGATGATATTCTTTTTGGCGAAAGCGGTGATGACCTTTTGATTGGTGGTGCGGGCGATGACACGCTGAACGGTGGATCAGGTGCAGATACCTATCAATTCTCGGGCGCAGATGCGGGCGGCACAGATACCATTGTCGGCTTTAATGTCAAGCAGAGCGATGTCTTGGACCTTAGTGAACTATTGACCGGTAATGAGTTACTGGCTGCTATTGAGGATGGTGATAATTCAGAACTGGCTAGGGTATTGGATGATTATCTTGACATGAAAGTCAATGGCTCTGATACCACCATTACTATTGATAGTAATGGCAAAGAAGAGGGTGGCGATAGCGTTACAATTGAACTGGATAACGTGAACCTGCTCAGTGGTAGTACGTCTGAACTGGATGCAATCAAGTCATTGTTGGATTTAGATAGCCTGAATGTAGATATACTCTGATCACTTCCAATTTTCGATCTAAACAATAGATAACAAATAGCCTTAAATCAGACTGGAACCCGTGTGCGATACCTGACCGTTCGGATGAGTATTGTGCACGAGGGCTAGTGTTTCTAAAAGGTCATCTGATTGAGCTATTGTTAATACGTATATTCCACTACTTAAAACATCGGCGCTAAAGTTATATTTTATAAAATATGTGCATTTGTTGTTGCTGTGAATCAAAGATAAATTACAAAGAATACCGATTGCTCCATGAATAGATATTCATTAACAAAGCCGATGACTTTG
>NZ_CAKZMP010000422.1 GCF_937128705.1 uncultured Kiloniella sp.
AATGCTTTATTTTTTTTGTGTATTTATTTCTGCCCTGGGATCATAAGTACCAAAAACCTGCGCCTTAGCCTGTATGGCGTACTCCTCCATCAACCTATCCACTCTACGAAGTTCCGGTGTATCGGCACCCGTATCAGCCAGCAAATTCCTATATCTCAAAAATTCCTCAAAATTTGAACTAAACTCTTCTTCTTCCTCAGCTTCGCCCAAAATATATTCCAGAACATTCGCATTGATGTCATTAATTTCCTCAAGCATCGAAAGAGAATATATTGATTGAGGAATTTGTTGTGTGCCTGCTTCGTGAACAGTTTTTTGAATATCTTTGATCAAAAACATTACAACCGCCGCAAAAATAAACATAAGAGCGACATATCCGGCAAAAGCAATATCAAGCCTACGCGATAAATTAATATCAAACATAGTTAATCCAATCAGAAAAAATAATTCTCAAGTCAAGAAACTTCATCACCCAACCTATAAAATGCAGAACTAGTATTAGAAAATCATTAACTATTTAAAATCACACAATTTTGCAGGTTAAAGAGTTCCTAAAAGCCTATATTCATAATATCCCGTACTTACTACCTCTCAAAAAGAACAATTTGATTTTGCCATTTCATCCCAAGCCATAGGTGTAAAATTCTTCTATGGATTTAAGACAAGGCATCAACAATGAAAATGAAAGCACGGTTGATGAATAGAGCAATAGGCCAGACAATCAGCAGACCTGATTCTGAAATATTAAAAAAAAGTATAGGACTCCCCTCAAAGCTAAAGGAGACTTTTAATAGTACTGGGGTCTTTCAATTATTATTTACGCGAAAATTACGCAGTGATTAAATACATGACCAAAGCGATGCCGGTGCGATGCGCATATTTCTCATAATTTTATCTGCTCTCTTTTGAACATTTGTGCTTGGCCGCGCGGCATTTCTTGTTAACGGATTAGGTAAGACAGCGGCAAGACGGGACGCTTGACGCACCGTCAATTTTTTAGCACTCCCCTTAAAGTGCGCCTGAGCAGCCGCCTCTGCACCGTAAATTCCTGGGCCGAGCTCTGCTATATTCAAATAAATTTCTAAAATACGGCGTTTTGGCAATATAGTTTCGAGCATGATAGTCAGGGGAATTTCGAGTACTTTTCGAACCTTGCTCCTCGAGGGCCAAAGAAAAAGATTTTTGGCCGTCTGCATTGAAATCGTACTTGCCCCCCGTGATGCCGTTCCAGTGTAGATTAACTCGTCCCAAACAATTTCCAATTGTTTCCAATCAAATCCAGCATGCTCACAAAACCGCTGATCTTCAGAAACCAAAACGGCCCGTACAAGATTTGGCGAGATGTCTTCTAACGCGACAAAATCATATTGAATGGGGTCATCTCTGATAAACATGAGTGGCGTCGCCAAAGGCGGTACGACCCAATAAAACAGTATTATTGTTAGGGGGAATACGCCCCCGATAAATACGCATATCCAGAATAAACGACGGAGAAACTTCATAAATTTTAACTCCCCCGAACGGGGCTATCCCTTATCACAGATTAATATGCCCAAGAGTTTAACAATCTCACAAACAGGTACAATACGCTTGTACAACATGGGACACTTGTACAACATGAGCAAAAATCATACCCGTGAAATATCCTGCCGAGCTAAATGCCTTAAAAACGCCGCTAGTTTTGCGGGGCGTATCGGCTTGTTATAATAGCTAAATCCTTTTCTTTTTGTTGCCGCTTCAATTTCCGGGTCAGTGTTCCCAGTCAAAATAATTCCGCGATTTCTTTCGCCTTTTGTAAGGAGAGAATCAAGAATATCCAAGCCTGTTTTCTCGCTCTCTAATTCGTAATCAGTTACATAAGCCAGCGGCTGTATTTCAGCTCCATTTAACAATCTTTTTAGTTCTGCACTATTTTGAGCAGCCAGTACGTTACATCCCCACTTTTCAAGTAACCCTGTCATTGCAACAATGATCTGTGGATTGTCATCCAGTAAAACAATTGTTTGATTGTTTAGAACATTTTCATTGATCTTCTTTTCAACAATAGCCGAAGTCTGTTCGTAAGAATTAACCCGATCCGCTTCTATAAGTTCAATACTGAAAATCGCCCCTTTTCCTACGTCAGAAAAAACAGTTATCTCGGTCTCTAACAAAGCTGCCATCTGCTGGGCAATTGCCAAACCTAAGCCAAGGCCCTTTTCGGATTTATCTCCATTACGATAAAACTCGTGAAAAATTTGTTGCTGTTGATCTTTTGAAATACCACGACCGCTATCCTGAACCTTAATCGTTACACCTTTTCTCGAAGATACGGCCTTGAGTATAATTTCTCCTTCTTGGGTATAACGAACAGCATTGGAAAGGAGGTTTCGTAAAATCCGATCCAACAAAAGAGGTTCGCACTTAACAGAAAGATCACTCCCTTCAACAGTGAGCTTCAAACCTTTTTCTTCGGCAAGTATTGCAAAATCAGTTTCCAAAGCGGAGAAAAGATTTTTCAAACCAAACGAGCGAAGCTCAACGACAAACTCTTCTGTTTCCAACTGGGAATAGTCGAGAATAGCCTCAAACAGATCGTTCATATGCTCAACAGATTTTCCGATATTCTCTATAACTGGACTGTTTTTATTATCAGAACGTCGATCTAATAAAGTTGCCACAAAAAGACTAATCGCATGAAGGGGTTGACGAAGATCATGGCTGGCCGCGGCAAGAAAACGCGACTTTGCTTGATCCGCGCGAACCGCGATATCCTTAGCCTCTTCCAGTTCCTCTTCGCGTTTTTCAATAACATCGACAAAGAACTTAAACGCCTTTGTCATGTCAGTTATCTCATCATTCCCAGAACTTGTAATAGGCGGACGTTGCCCCGAAGCATGGGAAAGCATTGTTCGGTTAAGGTTGGCCAACCGTCGAATAACCGATTTATTAATATGTAAAAAAACAAGGACCGCTGCGACAGAGCCCAAAAGTGACATAAGCAAGAAAAGAACACTACGATCCTGGGCATCCTGATCTAGCTGCTCACTTCGGGCTAAAATATTATTTTGTAATTTTCGAGTCAGAATTGAAGCCGAGGCCACAAAACGATCTGCCACGATTTTATTTTGGCTAACTGTACCTTCAACTAAATCCCCAAGTTGGAAAGATTCATTCTTCAGCTTTATAATACCGTTCTCTCCAAGAGAAAGCATCTGAAGATCACGGACGAGCTTTTGAGCCGTTAATTTGACATCATCAGGAAAATACGATGTTTCTTGTTCTATCTCTTTCAAAAGCTGCGTTATTTGCTCTTCAAACTTTTTTAATTCAAGAGGAAAATCACTTGCTGCCGCAGTTGGAATTAGCAGTAAGGCCGACGAGAAAGCATTACTCCATTTTTGATAATTAGGATTAGTCCCAGTGACTTGTGACAGCTTGACTCGAAAGGAAAATAGCTCTTTGTTCAGTTTTGGTATCCGATTAAGTAACTTTTTCGTTTCGGCAGAATTCAAAGCTTTTTGCCTGACCAAGTTTGCTACAGCATGGAGGTTTTCAACCAAAGTATCTTTTAATTCCCGGAATCGCTGCAGTTCTTTCTCAGAGTTCCCTTTTTCAAGCTCGACCAAAATCTCTTCCAACCAAGATTCCTGATCGGCGACCCGTAACAAAACAGCCTGCCGAGTACCTTTACTATTCGTCGCCAACAATTTTGGTGCAAAAGACGCTAAATTTGCAGAGATTTGATTTAATTTTGCCCCTGCAACAACTTTTGGTAAGTCGTTCCCAGTAAAATCAGTCAGCCCATTTCGCAGGTCATTAAAAGAATAGAGAGAAACAACGCTGGCCCCTGCGATCAGAAAAACCATACAACTTAAACTCGCCAATACCCTCGTAACAATTCGGCGCCCAAGGATCCCGGATCTTTTATCAGCGTTGAAATTCATCTAATCAGGTTTAACGCGCAGGCAAAGCATACATAAGCCCGCCCTTGGTCCATAAATTGTTCATCCCCCGCTCCACCTTGAATTGAGATCCCTCTCCTAAGTTACGGTCAAAAATTTCTCCATAATTTCCGATATCTCCAATAACGCGGCTTGCCCAATCCGGGTCAAGTCCAAGCGCACCACCAAGGTTATTAACCTTGCCAAACAATCGGGTTTGCTGAGGAGAAAGCTCCTCTTTCATTTTCTGTAAATTTTGAGACGAAATCCCAAACTCCTCACTGGCAACTGTCGTATTAATCACCCACTTTACAATATCAAACCATTGATCATCATCGTTTCTCACCGCAGGTGCCAAAGGCTCTTTTGAAATAACGTCTGATAATATCACGTAGTCATCCGAACTTGGTGCCAACATGGCCGCACCCGCTTGCAAATCAATTCGATCCGACGTCATTAAATCACACCGACCGTTAAAAAAAGCATCCCACCTTCCCTGTTGAGTTTCCAGCACCAGCATTTCCAAATTTGTCTGATTACGATTAAGATAATCGGCAAGATTAAGCTCACTTGTCGTACCTGAATTCACACAAATTGTACCTGATTTGGCCTCATTTAACTGAGTAATGCCAAGCTCTGATCGCGCAATAACACCCTGAACTTCATATAGAGTAATACGTGTGAAATTGATTTCCATTGCCGCATCTCGGCTAAGGGTCCAGGTTGTCGTTCTGGTCAAAAGATCGATTTCGCCCTCTAATAAAGTGGTGATGCGATTTTGACTATCCACAGGAATAAAACGAACCGCTGTAGGGTCTCCCAATGTGGCCGTCGCAACTGCCCGACAGAAATCCACATCAAATCCGTGCCATTTCCCTTGAATATCACGCTGGGCAAACCCAAAATCATGCTCCCCGACACCACAGGTCAGATAGCCTCGTTCTTTAACGATATCAAGGGTTGATGCTGAAGTTTTGCCGCCCCAAAAGCTAAGTCCAAAAACAAGAAACAAAGCCGCGGAATGGAAAAAATTTGATCTAAACACGGTCTTGCACCCTCAAATAGATTACCCAGTAAAATGACTATATCAAAGCCCCTCGGAATATACAGTGGCGTACGACCTTAATCGTAAGAATACCCCTATGAACTACGACTTTAGTCTCGATACCCAATACCTCTGTCCAATTGCGGCATCTCTATTTTTTGGGGAATGATTGGTTTAACACGGCCCTCAAAAAAATACGTTCCCAAATTAAGGAACAAAAAAATGTGCTGTGTAGAACAGGAAACTTAAAATTCAGAGGCATTCAATGAAAAAATTAGCTGTAAACAAAAGCACTGGTAAAAAAATTTCTGGGATGATGATCGCCGGACTTGCCCTTTTTGCAACACAGGCATCAGCAGGCACACTTGATGACGTAAAAGCACGAGGCCACATTAACTGTGGCGTCAGTGAAGGCGTTCCTGGGTTCTCTAACCCGAACTCTGACGGTGTCTGGTCAGGACTAGACGTCGATATGTGCCGCGCAGTATCTGCCGCAATCTTTGGCGAAAGTGACAAGATCAAGTTTGTTCCTCTTGCCTCTAAACAAAAAATCCTCGCAGTCGTCACAGGCCAAGTTGATCTAACATCCCGGACCACAACTTGGACAATGAAACGCGACACCAAAGAGGGGGTCGACTTCACCACTATCGTTTTCTATGACGGTCAAGGCTTCATGACCCGTAAAGATTTGGGTGTAAGTAGTGCCAAAGAACTTGATGGCGCAACCGTGTGTGTAACATCAGGTACAACAACAGAATTAAACCTCGCCGACTTTGCTCGCGCCAACAACCTCAACTTTGAACCTGTTGTTTTTGAAGGCAAAAAAGAGGCCGTAAACGCATACCGTTCCGGTCGTTGCGATGCCCTAACAACAGATAACAGCCAACTGGCTTCGTTCAGAACAACGATGCCCGATCCAAGTGCTCACGTTGTTCTACCTGAAGTCATTTCAAAAGAGCCTCTTTCTCCTTTAGTCAAACACGGTGATAATCAGTGGAAAGATCTTGTGACCTGGACCATCAATGGCCTGATTACGGCTGAAGAGCTTGGCGTTACTCAAAAAAATGTTTCCAATCTTGCTGAAGCACAGCGTAACAACCCAACAGTACAGCGTATGCTCGGTGCTTCTGGTGAGTATGGTAGCTACATTGGCCTGGAAAATAATTGGATGGTGAATGCAATTTCCGCAGTTGGGAACTACGGTGAAATTTTTGACCGCAACTTAGGTAAAGACAGCCCCCTTAACCTACCGCGCGGAACCAATGCATTATGGCAAGATGGCGGTCTAATGTATGTAGCACCGCTACGATAGTTCCCTTTTGCTCTGGCTTGTGTGGCTAGTACAAAGCAAAAAATGGTAAGAGCAGTTTCGCCGATCGGTGAGTTGCTCTTACCAACACGAACAAGGGTTTCATCTACTGAGCCATAACGGCAATTCAAGGTGCTTTTTCACCTAAAGATTCTTGCCCCCTCTTTCCGACCAAAGGTTAAACAATGTTGAAAACTACCAGCGAGCGTCTTGGTGGGCTGTTTTCCTATAGCAATTTATTATCCTGTTTCTATCAAACGCTGACAGCAGGCATCGTAATCGCTTGTGCCTACTATCTTCTACTGGCTACTCAAGAAAACCTTGAAGCACGCCACATTGAATCTGGCTTTTCCTTTCTCACCCAAGAAGCGGGATTTCCTATCGGAGATTCCCTAATTTCCTATAGTCCGTCTGATAGTTACGGACGTGCCCTTCTGGTCGGAATTATTAACACTTTCGTTGCGGCAATCCTTTGTATTTTCTTGGCGACCATAGTCGGGATTGTAATGGGTGTTGCCCAGGTATCGGGCAATCCACTCATTGCCCGGATGGCCGAGGTATATGTTGAGGTTATGCGCAACATTCCCGTTCTTTTGATTCTTTTATTTGTTTACGGAGTTGTTCTGGTCGGCCTGCCATCGGTTAAACAGGCGATTGAATTCATTCCTGACGGCTTCCTCAGTCAAAGAGGGATCTTTGTTCCCAGACCAATAGCCGGTGATAATTTTATTTATCTCATGCTTTCGCTTGGTTTAGGGATTATCGGAACAGTTTTTTTTCTTAAATGGGCGAAGAAAACCCTGGATGCAACAGGAAAGAGTTATCCGACAATATGGATTTCCTTGGCTCTAGTCATCATTCCACCTGTGATTACCCAAGCAGTTTTTAACGATGTCCTGACTTGGGAAGCACCAGAGCTTAAAGGCTTTAATTTTAAAGGTGGCTGGGTCTTCCGCCCGGAATTTGCAGCTTTAGTTTTTGGCTTGGTACTTTATCGCGGAGCATTTATTGCGGAAAATGTCCGAAGCGGCATTGTTTCCGTTCAAAAGGGACAGCGTGAAGCTGCCACAGCCCTTGGGTTATCGTCAGACCGGACCATGCGGGATGTTGTCCTTCCTCAGGCGCTTCGTACGGTAATTCCTTCCACCACCAACGACTATGCAAGCCTAGTCAAAGACAGTTCCCTGGCCATAGCCATTGGCTTTCCTGATATGGTGTCGATTGGGGGCACCATGATTGGCCAAAACGGACAAGCGATTGAGGTTATCGCTATTTGGATGGGCGTTTACCTCTGTATCAATCTGATCATTTCCTTATTGATGAATATTGCCAATAACAAATTCCAACTAGTGGAGCGCTAATCATGACTATGGTTTTCCAGCCCTCTCCGGATATGCCGCCGCCTGCGTCACAGACCGGTCTTCTTCACTGGGTAAGAAACAATCTGTTCAATAGTTTTGCCAATGGCCTTTTGACCATTATTGGTTTAGCTATTTTGGCAAATATTATTCCTCCTCTGGTTAACTGGCTCCTGATTGATGCCATTTTCCAAGGAACTGCAGAGACATGCCGACAGGGACAAGGCGCTTGTTGGGCCTTTGTTGATGCACAGATAAAGCTATTCTTATTAGGACCATACCCCACAGAATTGGCCTGGCGTCCCATTTTTTCTGCGGTTCTTCTCTTCGGGCTCTTTATCATCACTGCCCGGCATATGCTCAAGACTGCTCATCTAGTTGTAGCCTGGCTTATCCTTCCCTTACCTATTTACTGGCTTATCGGCGGCGGATTAGGGTTAGAGGTCGTTGATACATCTGAATGGGGTGGGTTAATGCTCACCTTGGTTCTTGCTGTTGTTGGTATTTTGGCTTCTCTTCCAATCGGCGTTCTCTTAGCGCTTGGCCGCAGTATGCAAAACAAAGTTATCAAGGGCTTTTGCATCTGTGTGATTGAGCTGGTCCGTGGGGTACCACTGGTTACAATCCTTTTCATGGCAACCATTATGCTTCCCCTATTTCTGCCCACAGACGTTGAGATCGGTATTCTCTATCGGGTTCAATTTGGTATCATTCTCTTTTCGTCTGCCTATATTGCTGAAGTCGTCCGTGGTGGCCTTCAGGGCGTAGACAAGGGACAAGGCGAAGCAGCCGTAGCATTAGGCTTAAACCGTTGGAAAACAACCATTTTCATTATTCTGCCACAGGCTTTGAAGATTGTTATCCCCCCTCTTATCGGCCGCTGTATCGCACTTCTCAAAGATACTTCTCTCGTTGTGGTCGTTGGCTTGCTCGACTTTCTCGGTATTGCCAAAGCAGCCTCTCAGGATGCGGAATGGCTTGGTTTTGACGCAGAGGCCTTTGTTTTCTGTGCTTTCATTTACTGGGTACTTTGTTTCAGTCTTAGTCGCTATGGCCGTTCGCTCGAAAAGCGCGGTCAGGTTGGTCATCATTAATTAGGGACGCAATAGGAATTTAGTTATGTCAGGACAAAATGCAGCCCTCGCGGCAAAAAATGAACAAGACACCGTCATTTCTCTTGTAGATATGAATAAATGGTATGGGGACTTTCATGTTCTCAAAAACATTAACCTTGAAGTTCAAAGAGGCGAACGCATCGTTATCTGTGGTCCATCAGGCTCTGGTAAATCTACTATGATTCGATGCATCAACCAGCTTGAAGAACACCAGTCTGGCACCATTATTGTTAATAATCAGGAACTCACCAACAACACCAAAGCGTTGGAGAAAGTACGCAAAGATGTTGGTATGTGCTTTCAGCACTTCAACCTCTTTCCGCATATGACTATTCTTGAGAACTTGATCCTTGCCCCAATATGGGTTCGGAAGATGCCACGCAAAGATGCCATAGACCTCGCAATGACTTATCTAAAGCGCGTAAACATTGCCGAACAGAGCCAAAAATACCCGGGCCAACTCTCTGGTGGCCAACAACAGCGTGTTGCAATTGCCCGTTCACTTTGCATGTCCCCCAAAGTCATGCTGTTTGATGAACCGACATCTGCGCTTGACCCTGAAATGATCAAGGAAGTTTTGGATGTGATGGAAGAGCTCGCCAATGATGGTATGACTATGCTTTGCGTAACCCACGAAATGGGTTTTGCCAAATCAGTTGCAGACCGCGTCATTTTTATGGACGGCGGGGAAATAGTTGAAGAAAACGAACCAAACGAATTTTTCAATAACCCTCAAATGGATCGGACCCAACTGTTCCTGAGCCAAATCCTTTCCCACTAAAAGCAGCCCCCTATGAAAACACAAAATCATGTCCTGGTCCTGTCTTCACAGGCAGACTTACCCTTTGCTATCACAGACCATTGTGCTTCTTTTTTAGATAATAGAAATGTTAAACTAGAGAAAATTAATATTCTGGGCGACAAGGGTCTCGAGTTAATTTTTGCCAGCGATTTTTCCACTCATCTAGCCGAGTTGCGCGAACAACTGAAACCATTAGAAATTGATGCAAACCTCTGCTCGACAATAAACAGAAGAAAGAAACTTCTTATTGCCGATATGGATGCGACTATAATTACCTCTGAATGTATTGATGAATTGGCGAGCATTCATGGAATATCGGACCAAATAAAGGCCATTACCAGCAAAGCAATGCAAGGAGAACTCGATTTTGACAGTTCTTTACGGGCAAGAGTGAGGTTGTTATGCGATCTCCCCACAAAAGCCATAGAAATTGCTTACAGGGACAAAGTATCTCTAACTGCTGGAGCACAGACACTGATTCAGACGATGAACACCTTTAAAGCCACGACGGTTCTTGCGTCCGGTGGGTTTACTTGCTTTGCAGAAAGGATAGCGCAAAGAGTTGGCTTCCATCACTGTCATGCAAATAAACTTGATATAGCAGATGGGCGTCTCACAGGGAAAATCATCGAACCTATTCTCGGTAAGGAAAGCAAGAAAACCATTCTACAACAATATATGCGTGATCTTAAGATCAAGGCTGATGACACAATAGCTGTAGGCGACGGGGCCAATGATGAAGATATGATCAAGGCCGCAAGTTTTGGTGTGGCCTTTAATGCGAAACCTAGTCTGCGACAACATACGCCTTTACATATTGATCATTCTGACTTGACCGCATTACTCTTTCTACAGGGGTACAGAGAAGAAGAATTTGTTAGAAATACCATTTAAGAAAACACATTCAATTCACAAAAGAAACTTAGCCCCAAGACTTGCTAACTTTGTATATGCCTCGCTATTATCCTTCCCATACACTCAACCACTAAAAGGTTGAGTGTAATGTGCATAGGTAACGAGGTTAACTTGAAGATACTGATTGCAGACGATCATCAAATGGTTCGAGAGGGCGTTAAAGGCGTTCTTTCTGCCTTGGATGAGAACCTTGAAATTCTTGAAGCTGAAAACTTTCAGGGGGTACAGAAAATTTTATCCCAGCATCCCGAACTGGACCTCCTTCTTTTGGATATCACGATGCCTGGGATGAATGGGATATCCAACATCAGTATACTCAAAAAACAAGCACCTGATATTCCTGTCGCAATTCTTTCCGCCCATAACGATGCAAAGTTAGTAAAAGAGGCTCTGGCCCTTGGCGCTGATGGCTATATATCAAAAACCTCAAAAACTGCCGTTATGCTGAATGCAATACGCCTGATTCTTGATGGCGAAATTTACATCCCATCACTTTATCTAGATCAGAGCTCAAATAACCTTAACGGTGAAACCCCACGACTAGATATTTTAACTCCCCGCCAACGAGAAGTTCTCGATCGTATGCGTAAAGGGGCATCAAATAAAGAGATTGCACGTGAAATTGGCTGCGCAGAAAGTACGGTTAAAGCTCATGTAACGGCTATTCTTAAAGCTTTAAATGTAAACAGCAGGGCCAAAGCATCTGCGCTTCCCCTCGTTTAAAAATAGCTTCCTCGATTATCTCTGTTTCCACTTCAAAAAGACCAAAACCCGGCAACTCAAATGAGTTACCGGGTTTCGATTGATTACGGAGTATCCAATCACCAAGACTTTCTCCGCACTTACTGACCAGAACTTTCAGATTGAGAATTCTTTTAAACGGCTGCAACCACAATAATTTCAACCGTGTAATCTGGTGTCGCAAGCTTTGATTCACCGCACGCGCGTGTCGGTGGATTTTCTCTATCCACCCAGGCATCCCATACTTCATTCATTTCCTGAAAATCATCCATGGACGCAAGCCAGATTGTTGCCTGTAATATTTTAGTCTTGTCCGATCCCGCTCTTTCGAGAAGGGTTTCTATATTTTTCAAAATTGTCGCGGTCTGGGCAGCAACACTTTCACCGGGAACACCAACCTGCCCCGCCAGCCAAACCGTGTTATTATGGATAACGGCCTGGCTCATTCTGTTGCCGGGATCAATGCGTGTAATAGAAGTCATTTTTTAATACCTTTATACGTGAAAGAAATATGTTTACCGGAAGCGTCCGGGATCGAGTGCTTTTATTGTTTCCTCGGGTAGTTGGGGACTTCTCCCCAGACAGATATCTGCGACATATTCAGAAAGAGCAGGCGCAGTTTGAATGCCATATCCCCCCTGACCCGCCACCCAGATAAAATCTTCGGCATCAGGAGCAAAACCGACCACAGGCGTCTGATCTTTTACAAAACTGCGCAGACCAGCCCAGCTTTTATCAACCCGCGTGACCGGAGCATTCACAGCCTGTTCATATCTATAAAGCCCCTCCGCAAGGACCATATCATCAACAAAAACATCATGTGGTTCCACAGGATCTTCATCGGCAGGCGACACCATCAACTTTCCTCCTTCAGGCTTTGCGTACCATTGTTCAGACGCACTCGCAAAAAGGGGCCATTTCATGATATCATGCCCATCTGGTGCAGGCAGAAGTGCCGCTGAGCGACGTTTCGGCACCAGACCAACTTTATTCACCTGCGCCATGGCAGCAACTTCATCAGCCCACCCACCAGCAGCATTGATCAGAATTTTTGCTTCATAGATGCCAACGGGCGTTTCCACCTGCCAAACACCATTGCTTCGGGAAATTTTCTGCGCAGGCGCATTCGTGACGATCTGTCCTCCGTTATGTTTGACAATCCGGGCATAGCCCTGCAGCAACCTGTCGACATCAATGTCTTGCGCCCGCGGCTCGTAAGCAACCGCCGCAATCATTTCCTTTCGCAGGATAGGGACAAGCTCAACAGCCTGATCCGCACTCAGGCTTTCAATCCCGACTGATCCTTCGAGATAATGATCCAGCGCCTCGGTTTCAGATTCCGTCGCGACAAGCATAACGCCACGCGGAGAAAGAAGACTATGATCTGAAATATCTCCGGGCTCTAACAATACTGTTTCAGAGACCGCATTTAACGCCCTCAATGTGGCATTGCCGTAATTTCGTATGAAGATCGCAGCACTGCGCCCGGTAGAGTGATATCCAAAAGCACTCATCGTTTCCAAGACCGTAGCACTTGCTTCCGAACTTATTTGGGCCGCAGATCCAATACCCGCTATTCCCCCGCCGATAACCAGCACATCCGACGTATGTCTCATCCTGTTTATAATCCTGTCGTTTCAAACCCGAGTAAAAACGATGTAAGGTTATCTGATAATTCTTCGCACAGATACCCACCTTCCTGTACCAGCAGGATAGGAATACCAAGAGTATTGATCGCCTTGGCTATTCTGGTAAACCCTGGTGTTGTAATGGAAAAACCCTTTAAGGGATCTTTTTCATAGGGGTCAAGCCCCAGCGCCACGACCAGTACATCAGCCCCAAATGAATTTATCCGCTCAAGAGCCTTCTCCAAGGCAACAAGATAGGCATCATCCCCCGTCCCTCGCGGCAAAGGCAGATTGAGATTATAACCTTGCCCTTCTCCCTCGCCCCGTTCCTGAGCATTGCCCCAAAAAAATGGATAAAAACGATCAGGGTCTGCGTGTATCGACAAGGTCAGAACATCTTTACGTTCGTAAAAAATACCTTGGGTCCCATTCCCGTGGTGAACATCTACGTCCAAAATAGCAGGCTTGCGCCCTGATTTCAGGAGCTGTTCGACTGCAATAGCTGAATTATTGAAAAAGCAAAAACCCCCGGCCATGTCCGCAAAAGCATGGTGTCCCGGAGGGCGACAAAGGGCATAGGCCGCTTTTTCACCTTCCAAAATCAATTCCGCCCCTGTCAGGGCTGTTTGTGCAGACCAGTAAGCAGCTTCCCATGTCCCTGAAGAAATGGGGCAAGCTGTATCAGCCTGATGATATCCGGCCTGTCCAACCGCAGACTTCGGATAGTTGGCATTTCTGGTCGCAGGATGAATATTTGGAATAACTTCATCCGACGCCCCCTCTATTCGCTGCCACCGCTCATGAATATTTTGCAAAAAGGTGATATATTCTGCGGAATGTATCGCTGCAATAGGTGCCAGACCATGATCAACAGTTTGCACAGGTTCGCCCCCCGCCGCCTTTGCACCTTTCAGTAAAAGCGTCACCCGCTCAGGCTGTTCAGGGTTGGGAAGCGGCGTACCATTCGCAAAAAAGTGTTTAGGATCATGCCTTTTTTGACGTTCATCAAAGACATATTTCATACGTTACCTCTAGTACTTGGAGTTTATTTTTGGGCATGTATTTTCTGGGTGTTTTTGGGGATGTGTTTTGTTGGAACATATCATTTGTCGAAGGCTGCTCCTGCCGCTTGAAGTCTGACATCGTTCTTGCCCTTCAACTGAAGCAGGCTGCGCGCGTCATCTGCGGTCGCGACCTCACGGCCAAGGTTTTCGACAATTTCTCTGACCTTTACGACCTGCTGCGCGTTTGATACTGCCAACTCTCCCTTTGCAATCGTCAGATTATCTTCCAACCCTACCCGGACATGGCCGCCCATAGCTGCCGACATCGCGGCCATTCGCATCTGATGCCGTCCTGCCGCCAATATTGAGAAGGCATAATTATCACCAAAGAGCTTATCAGCCATTCGTTTCATATGGGTCAGGTTCTCAGGGTCTGCCCCCATCCCCCCCAGGACACCAAAAACAAACTGGATAAAAAGCGGTCCGCGCACCAGTCCCCGACTGACGAAATGTTCAAGCATATAAAGATGCCCCAGATCATAGCACTCAAACTCAAACCGAGTGCCGCGCTTTTCCCCCATTTCAGCAAGAATAAAAGCAATATCCCGTGGGGTATTTTTAAACACCAGATCATCAGAATTCATCAGGAACGATTTTTCCCAATCATGCTTCCAGTCTTTAATGCGTTCAGCAATAGGATACAGCGCAAAATTCATACTCCCCATATTCAACGAACACATCTCTGGCTCGATTTGCAAAGGGGCAGCCAAACGATCCTCCAAAGACATCAGGGCACTGCCCCCGGTAGATAAGTTCAACACGGCATCGGATTGCCGGTTGATATCAGGCAAAAACCCCATGAAATTTTCATAGGAAGATGATGGTTTCCCCGTTTCTGGGTCTCTGGCGTGCAAATGAATAATCGCCGCCCCGGCTTCTGCTGAGGCAATTGACTGGGCAGCAATTTCTTCGCCTGTGACGGGAAGATAAGGCGACATAGACGGCGTGTGGATAGAACCTGTTATGGCACAGCTGATGATAATCTTGCTCATAAACCGCCCTGCTTTTTGATATAGGGGGCAATCTCGCGTTCAAAAGTGTCGAGAGATTTGACCAGCAATGTCATAATCTCCTCCACTTGAGATTCAGAGGTTATCATAGGGGGACACACCAGGAAGTGATCCCCTTCCAAACCGCCACGAGTTCGACGGGAATAAATAATCAAACCATTGCTGTAAGCAATTTCAACCAGCCTATTAAAAGCAGATATCTCTTTAGGAAGCGGTTGCATTGTTTCCCGATTACTCACCAACTCAAAAGCCAGAAGTAAGCCCATACCCCTAACATCTCCAATAAAGGAATAGCGTTCCATCAACCCACTCAGATGATGCTTCAGAATACCCCCAATTTTTTCAGCATTCGCCAACAGGCCTTGGGCCTCAATTTGCTCAATTACAGCCAGTCCCGCCGAACAGGCCAGCGGATTACCTGCATAGGTAAACCCATGTAAAAAGCCTCCATCGGCCAATACAGCATCGACAATATCATTGTGCGCAACCATCGCCCCAAGCGGCGCATATCCGGCTGAAAACCCTTTGGAAAAAACAAGTATGTCAGGGGAAACGCCCCAGTGTTCTCCTGCAAAAAAGCGGCCGGTTCGACCGCCCCCGGTCATAACCTCATCATGGATCAGAAGAATATTATATTCTGTGCAGATCTCACGAATGCGTTCCATATAACCCGCTGGCGGCACCAAAGCCCCAGTAGAAGCCCCCCCGATCGGCTCAACAATGAAAGCCAAAACACTCTCGGGGCCTTCCTCTTGAATACAGGTCTCCAACATATCTGCATAATAACGTCCTGTGGCAGGATCATCCGGATCTCGCCCATCAAGATAGGCTGTTGGGGCTGGGATTTTTGGCATTTCCTGCATCATCGGATCAAAGGGCTGGGTCAACGATGTATAGCCTGTCAGCGCCAGTGCTCCCAAAGTACATCCATGATAACTTGGGAACCGTGAGATCACTTTCCAACGTTTGGCTTGATCAATTGAAAGTGCGTATTGTCGTGCAAGCTTAATCGCACTCTCCACCGCTTCGGAACCACCGGATACAAAGAAAACCTTATCCAAACCCTCTGGCGACAAACCCGCAACTTTGCTTGCCAATAATTCAGCAGGCTCAGTTTCGAAATGCAGACGATAGCCAAATGTTGATTTATCCATTTGCCTGCGCATTGCGTCCAACACGGTATCATTGGAATGACCAATATTACAGACCATTGCCCCGGATGACCCATCGAGAAAACGGTTGCCATCAACATCCCACATATAAATTCCCCTGGCCTGATCCAGAACCGGCCGGCGACCATGTGATTGATAAAAGAGATGGCTTTGTCTTGCTTTTTTCATCAACTATCTTCCCTCAAAACAACACAGTCCTGAGGCCTGAAACGTATTGAAACAGCCTCACCTTCATTAAACGGACGGTCTTCGATCATATTAAGGGCCTGTAGCTGAAGATCACCGACACGTACGAAATACCGCACGGCTTGACCTTGGTAATCAACAGTTTCAACAACCGCCTCAACACTCATACGTTGATCAGGAGCTGCATCAGCTGGCACAAGGCAAAGTTTTTCGGCACGAATGACAAGTTTTGCTGACGTATCCACACCAATATCCGTTGCTTTCTCACGGGGCACGCTCACAGCACCTAATCGCCCTGCATTGACCAGAACTCTCTTCTCATCTGCGTCTTCACACCTGACCGAAAGAATATTCGAGCTACCGAGGAAATCAGCCACAAAAGTACTACGGGGATTGTCATATACGTCCTTGGGCGCCCCGACCTGTTCGATGCGTCCACCTGACATCACAACCAGCTTATCTGACATTGCCAGAGCTTCCGATTGATCATGCGTTACAAAAATTGTGGTAATTCCAATTTTTTCCTGAATACGTTTAAGCTCAATCCGCATATCTTCGCGAAGATTGGCATCCAGAGCAGAAAGAGGCTCATCAAGCAGTAGGACATCCGGGTTGATTACTATTGATCGCGCCAAAGCAATGCGCTGCTGTTGCCCCCCCGACAATTGATTAGGATAGCGATCCCCCAAATCCGGAAGCTGAACCAGATCAAGTACATCTTTCACTCGACGCTCAACTTCTGCCGCAGGAACCTTGCGGTATTTCAGCCCAAAGGCGATGTTTTCATAAATCGTTTTGTGCGGAAACAAGGCATAGTTCTGAAAAACAATTCCAAGATTTCTTTTGTGTATCGGAATATTATTGACCAGTTGATCCCCGATACTGATTTCTCCTTCGGATGGATCAAGCAACCCGGCAATCATTCGTAATGTCGTGGTTTTTCCGCAGCCTGAAGGGCCGAGTAAGGTAACAAAGCTACCTTCGGGGATATCCAGAACCAGAGGGTGTACAGCCGTAAAACCGGCAAAGCGTTTGGCGACATTTCTCAAGCTGACGGAACTCACAGCAGATCTCCAGAAACTGAACGTATTTAAAGAGCCTCTCTGCCGTAAAAACTACGGCAGAGAGAAGTACAAGAAAGTAAGAACAGGCAATCAATAACCTTTTTGGATACGACCAAACTGTTTGGACCATGCCTGTTGGTTGCCGTTCCAATAATCAGAGTTGGCAAAGGTCAGCCCCGAAAGGGTTCCTGTCGGGTCAAAAGCCGGCAAGGTCGGGATTTTCTTGCCAAGGTCGACTTTCGCCGGATCCAGAGCAGGCGGATAGTTTTGCCCCTCTGCAACAGCGACAGACGCCTCTTTAGACAACATGAAGTTCAAAAGCTGTTCGCTCTCTTCCATAGGGGAGCCTTTGAGCACAAAAAGGCATTCCTGCCACCCGAACCCATTCGGTGGATCCATGTACCCGATATCATGCCCTTGTTCTTGTAGGGCGAAGACCCGTCCGGACCACGCTTCAGTGACATAAATTTCCTCTTCCGCAAGAAGAGACATCAGTTCTGCCCCAGATCCCCAGTATTTAAGAAGCAGATCACGATGTGTCCGAATTGCCTCCCAGACAGCATCCATGTCAGTTGCATTGTTCGGGTCTTGTCCTGTTTGAAGTGATGCATACCAAATCCGGGTACGCCAATCACTCCACCCACCAATTTTACCTTTCAGGCGTTCATCAAGCAGAATCTTTGCGCCCTTTTCCTTCATCTCATCATCGGAAATGTGTTTGCGATTATAGGCAATACCTGTTGTTCCATAATCAAAGGGAACACAAGAAAGCGTGCCATCCGTTACCTCCCGAAAAACATCAACCAGCTTCGGAATGACATTTTTAAGGTTCGGAATATTTTTTTCATTCAGGGTACTTGTCAGGCCCAGCTCATGATAGCGGGCGTAATCAAAGACCCCTGATAGGTGGGCAATATTATATTCACCTGTCTGGCTGGCTTTTAC
Organism: uncultured Kiloniella sp.; assembly: GCF_937128705.1. GTDB lineage: Bacteria > Pseudomonadota > Alphaproteobacteria > Kiloniellales > Kiloniellaceae > Kiloniella. The sequence continues at coordinate 18,278 of NZ_CAKZMP010000422.1, forward strand.
TCTGGAAATATATTCATCACCGCTCCCAAAGGTGCCGTCCACAACCTTGACGCCTGTTTCTTTGGTAAAGGGGTCAAACGCATGTTTACGGAGGGCTTCGGATACCACACCACCCCAACCATCAAAACGGACTTCCTTAACAGCGGATAGCGCATTTTTAGCAAACGGTGTACTGACACCATACGCCAGCCCGGCGGCCCCGATCAGCCCCAGAAAAGAGCGTCGATCCAAATCGCCATTTTTATAGCGATCAAGTAAACGGTCATATCTTTTTGAATTGTCCATGATTTCTTCTCTCTGTTTTAAGGGTTATTATTTTTATGACGTTCAAGAATTAAACTTGTTTAGGGATCAGGCTTGTTTCGCGGCAATGCGCCGGGCAATACCAAGCCCGATCAGGGGTAATCCCACCGTCAAAATGATCATGACGGACCCCAGCGCGTTGATTTCCGGAGAAATAGAATTCCGCAGCATTGAGAAAATTTGCGTCGGCACAGTCTCGATCCCTCCCGGTTTCCAGAAAAGCGTTCCGGTAATGTCATCAAAACTGATCGTGAAGGCAAAAAGCATCCCCGCAAAGATGGCAGGTGCAAGCAAAGGAAGCGTTATGGTCAGGAAAGCTTGGATCGGATTAGCGCCAAGGCTCATCGCGGCTTCTTCATAATCTCTGCGAATACTGACAAGGCGTGCCTGCACAACAAGAACAACAAAAGGCAGTGTAAAGATCACATGCCCCAGTAGCAGTAAAAAGAAGCTTTTGTGCAAAGAAAGAAAATTAAGGAAAAGCAAAAGAGCAACGGCCAGAACAACCTCGGGAACCAAAACCGGCGCAATCAAAAGTGTTGAAATAAAATCCCGTCCGGGCACTTTATAACGGACCAGCGCCAAGCTCGCGAGAACTCCCAAGAAGGTCGAGATCAAAGCCGTCAAAGCCCCAAGGATCATAGACGTTTTGAACGCCCTGAGAATTGCCTCGTTCTCCCAAAGCTCAATAAACCAGCGAAAGGAAAAACCCGTCACTGGAAAACTGCCGAACTGATTGCTGTTAAAGCTCAGCAAAACGACGACAGCAACGGGCAGAAACATGAACAGATAAACAGCAGCCGTCCACGCACGAATAACCGACCATCCCATTAGCTTAACCCCTTCATGAGCTGTGACATCCCAAAGAAACGGTTGTAGATAAGGATCAAGGCCCCCAATACCGCGACAAGAACAAGTGAAAGTGCTGACCCTAACGGCCAATCCAGCTGTGTGATAATCGCTTCAAACACCAGGTTGGCAAACATAGCATCGGTGGGACCGCCCAAGATCAAGGGCGTGATATAGGTGCCCGCACCAAGGACAAAACAGAGCAACCCACCCGCAGCCAAACCGGGGAGTGATAAAGGCAACGTAACCTCTAGAAAGCTTTGCCATCTGGTGGAACCCAACGAACAGGCTGCATCTTCCAGCGTTTCGTCAATGCCTTCGACACTGACGTATATGTTAAGGATCATAAAAGGCAGTAAGAAATGGATCAGCCCCAGGATAACCGTCGTCTCATTATAAAGAAGCTGAAGAGGTTCCGAAATAATTCCCGATGCGAGAAGCAGGGAATTCAACGCCCCGGAAACCCCCAAAATATTAATCCAGGACATGGTCCGAATTATGTAGCTAATCCAGAACGGTAACATCAGGCACATCAATAACATAGCCTTGTTCCGTCGGGAACGCGCAATGAAGTAAGCCGCAGGATATCCCAATATCGCACAAAGCACCGTCGTGATCGTTGCGATCTTCAACGTATGAAACAAGATATCCCGATAAAAGGAATCTGTCAGCACTTCAGCCCAATTGGTCAGGTAAAATCCCGGCTGATCCGCCCCACTTGCTGTTCGTAACCAAAATGAATAGACGACAACAAAGATTACCGGCACAACCAACAGAAAAAATATGGTTGTTAAAGCCGGAGAAAGCAGCAACCACGGACGCCGCGCCTCACGTTTTTCGAGTGTCATTGATCTACCCTGTTTTTTGAGTCACATCCTGTGAATCTTCACTTTGGAAAGCGTATGAATATGACTTTTGCCCAATATGATTTTTAGAGGTCTTGTTTTGTGGGCTATTGTCTTTTTCTATTTTTCTCTCCTCAAAGCCTCTCAAATCGCATAGCATTGATCAAATAGATAGTTAGAATTATGAGTATTGATTTAATTTATGCCCGATAAACTCTCCACGGACAGCGCAGAAAAATTAGCCCGTGACATGGACTGGAATTTACTGCGGACCTTTGTCGTTCTTGCGAAATCAAACAGCATTACCGATGCCGCAGAAAAAATGAGGCTGAAACAACCTACCATCTCAAGCGCACTCAAAAGACTTGAAGATCGGCTCGACAAACGTCTAATCGACAGATCACCGGGAAACTTTAAACTGACACAGGCTGGCGAACTTCTGGAAAAGGAGGCTATTGAGATACATGGGGCCATACTTCGGCTCAATACCTTGATGCGTGAAACCGTAGATGAAGTGCGAGGCCATGTTCAGATCGCCATGGCCAGCCATGTTATCTGCCCGCTGTTTGACAACACATTGACAGAGTTTCACAAGACACATCCTTTTGGAACCTTGTCCATTGATATATCAGCCAGCCGCTATGTAATCGACAAGGTCATGGCCCGTCGGGCTTCCATGGCAATCTGCCTGGTCAAAGACAAAAACCCTGCACTGGAATACAAGCGCCTTTTCAGAGAATATTTTGGCCTGTTCTGCGGACCTTCACACCCCCTTTTCGGGTTAAAAAACCTAACCAAAGCTGACCTTGCAGGGCATTCGACAGTTAGCTTTGTCACCGATCATATGAGTGACGCCCTCCGGCAAGTCACGTTAATGCGTGCAGATGCAGATTTGGAAGATCGGGTCGTTGGCACTTCTGCCAATCTAGAGGAAGTCAGAAGGCTAATCATGGCCGGGCTTGGCATCGGCCCTCTCCCCATTCATGTCGTCAAGCGGGATATAGATGACGGGCATCTCTGGCGCCTTCCACCCTATGACGCCCCTCCTGCTGTGGATGTCTATGCGGTCTGGAACCCCAAAGCACGCCTGAACCGCGCTGAACAGGCCTTTCTAGATATGTTATTGGCACAAATTGATAAAACCCCAATGTCCGAGCGAGAATATATTTGAACTGCTTGAAACTTAGAATATGGAGCGTTCTATTCAAGGTTATCGGGATTATATTGAGTTTATCATTAACCGTAAAAATAGCTTTGCAACGATCTTTTCGACACTGTCCGTCAACATATACATTGACGGAACGCATGAATGGCAATGTTTCACAGTATACATACAAACACCAAAAAGCCCCCACATCTAGTGCTGAGGAGGCTTTTAAGTACTTCATTGGTTGCGGGGGTAGGCAACCACCGATAATTCGAGTTGAATAACAAGCAGATGAACTGAACTCTCTTAGTTCAAGCGACCTTTGGTGCAAAAACTCTGACGACGCACACGTTACGAGATAAACTGATCGGATTTTATACATCGCTAAAGCAGTCGTACGACAAAAGAGTCCTCGAAGACAAACCCCAGACTGATCTAATCAGAACCATACGAGAAGAAAATAAATAGATAACTAGAGGCATCTCACTATCTATTTATTTCAGGGAGAGATAATTTCTTTAGAGGTAAATGATGAGTTACTTAATATAATTACAAGAAAAATACTCATCATACCTGTGCTTAAGGCGCAATATAGTGCAACAGAATAACCATAATCACTAGCTATCGACATCATAACCATTGCCGATATGTAGCCGATAATGGAGAAACATGAATATTGAACGGTATAATCTGTTCCAGCTGAAATATGACTGCTTTTATCCATCATCACAGTGTAAAAAACTGTAACCATCATTCCATAACCAAAGTATACGCATACGATCACACCATAGATGATAAACAAGGATGAATACCCCCCAGCAGGCAAAAGTAAAGTTGCTATCGCCACCACCATAAACAAACCACATATCAGTATCGACGTTTTTCGCTTAAACATCCGAAGCAAGATACTGCCTGCAGAGAATGCCCCAAGCACCCCCGATATAGGACCAATTATATTGGTAGCGATGCCGATATGTTGTAGCGACCAACCAAAATCAACCAACATTGGTGTAAGAAGGGTGGCAACCGCACTAATACTTATGCTGAAGGCTATTAATGTAAGGATCCAGCTCAAATTCTCTCTTTTTGTCAAAAACTCTAAAGCTCGGAGATATCCCCTTCCACCTGTTGTTCGAGCTATAGAATTAGAGCTATTTAGGTGAGGCAGTACTGAACCGTAAACAGATGGCATTCCCTGTTCCTTGTACCTGCTTATCATCAACAACGGGATTGTCGTCATTAGAGCTAAAAGAAACATACTTCCCTTCCAGCCTAACCAATCATAAGCTAACAAAACAAAACCGCCGCCAATTATAGATCCAATAAAACCACCTGTTGTTTGGATTGAGTTACCAAGTCCTCTTTCATCTTTGGATAAAGATTTAACTGCCAGCGCGTCTACCGCAATATCTTGAGTGGCGGAACAAATACTTAAAAAACCTAGA
>NZ_CAKZMP010000423.1 GCF_937128705.1 uncultured Kiloniella sp.
TTATGGCGAAGGTAGTAGCGGTTTATAACAAAGAAAGAAGACGCGATCATCGCCGCGCAGTGAACCTTGCCGCAAAGCTGAAGGGGATAGAGGCCATTCTCAACGGTGTGCGTGTCACAATTAATGACATTAGTCCCGGCGGCGTGGGCATCAAAGGCGAAGAAACCGACCTTGAAGAATACGGCGATATGGACGTTATTGTTGACGATGGCGAAAAGCTGGATATCGAAGGACTAGGCTTGAAAGTTGGTGATATTGTCAGCCTCGAAATCCTTCTGCAAAAGGCCGATCCCTTTTTGATCGATATCGAAATCCGCCGCGCCGATGCGGACCACGGCAAACTCGGCGCCCGTTTTATCGACATCGGCAACAAAGACTTTAATACGTTGGAAAAGATCGTTCTGGGACGGTTGAGGTAGAATTATTGTAGATGCAATGGTGGAGCATTAAGATTCTATGTCGTCATAAGCAAAACAATGAGAAGCATTTTCTTATATACGGTCTTCAAGCAATAAGCTGTGCTGGCAAGTGAATAAATTGCCCAAAACCAGTGTATCTTGATCTGGAAGACCTTCAGAGTTCGCTTGGTTCTACCACATTTACAGTTCTGCAACAGTTCTGGGCTGCAAAATTTCAAGAGAACTTGTTCTCACCGGAAGGCATAGTAATCCGCATTTTGAAGGCAATTTGATACCTACCAGAATACCCACTTAAAAAATGACCGGAACAGTCACGCAAAATTTGCCAAAATTCTTTTGAAATAATATGTTCATAATCTGTCAGATCATGCTACATAGGCGTCAGAACAATCAGGCCTTATACCATCCCACAACTTCAACACGGATGAGGCCTACTAACTTTATTGCTATTGCTGTTCATGTTGTTTTAGCAATACCCTTACAAAACAGGACGTTATAAATTGTCAATACTTACACCAGATCAAATGGACGATATCATTTTTGGAATGGGCATGACCCATCGCGAAGCCGCTGGCGTTCTCAGAGTCCCGGCAAGGGATCTTTTCAGCTGGGTACAGGGAAAGTCCGAAATCCCTGATGAAAAAGCTACAGAACTGCTCAAGCTCGAAGAAATGATTGAGGATTATGCCGAAGACATTCTGGCGACCGTCGACGATATCGTCGAAGAAAAAGGTAAGCCTGAAAGTGTTCCCGTTATACGTTATCTCGGCAACAAAGTGTTCAAAGAGTGGAACCCGGGATTCTATAAAATATTCCGCTATCACAAGCTGTACAGCACGGTGATCACCCGCGCACGTATAGAGCTTAATAGAGAAGACATCACGTTGGTTCCCGTCACCTTTGATCCCGAGAGTTATCAAGACTTCCTTGGTGAAAAAGAAGATAGCGAAGCCAACCGTCTTGCTTGGGCCGAAGCTATGACTGCCGAAGCTATGAGTACAAAAACTGCCGAGACAAAGACTGTTGAGGCCAAATCTGCTGAGGCAGAGGCGGCCAAGAAAGAAGTTCCCGCAGGAGAGGCTCCTGAAGAAGATACAGGTGCAGAAGATACTGGCCCAGAAGAGACTGACGAAGAATAGGCCGCCAATTCTTAAGTCTGTTAAGGTAAGTGGGGGAGGGTAGATTGCCGGATACATCAAATACGCCGGGTACTCCAGATACATCTGAAACCCTAGACACATCGGATACTAGGGTAATTCACTATCCTGCCCCACAAGCCGATATCTCATGCTTTCCAGAGGCCTATTCGGCTGCTGAAAGCGCAGAGATTTTTGAACAGCTGAAAGCCGATCTGGATTGGCAGCAAGCGCATATCTCCCTCCATGGCCGGACCGTGCCGATCCCCCGTTTGCAGCAATGGTACGGGGATTCTGACTATACCTATTCGCGTCTGTACATGCCTGCAAGGCCGATGACGCCTTTGCTGTTAAGCCTCAAACAACGGGTGGAAGACTTAACCGGGTTTACCTATAACAGCGCGCTTTGCAATCTCTACCGACACGAGCGAGACAGCGTCGCGTGGCATGCGGATGACGAGGCAGAGTTGGGCACAAATCCGGCCATCGCCTCGCTCAGTTTCGGCGGTGATCGGGTTTTTCAATTCAAGCCAAAATCAGGCGAGACCCTGCCGTTTGATATCAACCTGAAAGCGGGCAATCTGTTATTGATGAAGGGCGAAACCCAGCACTACTGGCTCCACCAGATCCCCAAGACCAACAAACCAACGGGCGAGCGTATCTGCCTCACCTTCCGGATGACCTATTCCTGATCAGGGCAAACGTCACAGACTTTAAGGCGCAGATTTAAAGATAATGTTTCATGCGTGAACGCTTCTTCTGGCAAAAAATGCCAATGGAGAATTGCCTCGTGATGAAAATTGCCTCGTGATGAAAATTGTCTTGGCTGAAAACGCTCTGTGGTAGAGGCATCCTTTTAAATCGCCACTGAAATCCATAGCACCGATGCTGACCGGGGCAAACACTACGCCCGCTTGGTGAACATCGGCACCAAATTTAAACGCTGGAAAAGATCGTTCTAGGGCGGTGGTTGAGGGAGGGAATTGCTTGATGCCATCAGAATCAGGCATTAATCGGACCTACTGCAACAGTCTAAATAACAAGCTCCAAACAACGCCCCCCAAAAAAAAGCGAGTATAAAGAACGCGCCCTCAGGCTTATCAGCCAGCAGCTCCTGATAGATCTTCCGCAAGCATAAGTGCATTGTTGTCGGGATCATAAAAGGTTGCCGTTTTGACCATGCCTTCGACCACGTCAGTGGGGCCATCAAATCGAACACCAGCATCTTCCATCTTGCCCCGTGCGCTATCCAGATCTGCGATGCCGAATACGGGCACACAGTTGCCGGGGGCGGTTTTTGTGTGTTCGCCAAGGCCAATTGTCACGTTTTGTGTGTTGGTTACAATCTCTGACCAGCCGGCTTCATCCGCATGATACATAAGCTCAAAGCCGAGCATTTCCTTGTACCAATCCGCACTTTTGTGACGGTCTGTGACCGACATTGCGATTGTGATCGTTTCATTCAAACTTACGAGCGACATAGCTTTTCCTTTACGGGAATTTTCCTTTACAGGGTTTATTTCATTTTTAAAATATACTTTAGCCTAAAGTAGTAATAAAAAAATAATACTTATTACAATTTTAAAAAATAATACTTATGAAAGAGCTAATAAATTAGGTATACTTAAAGACATTGCTGACAACGAAACAGATACAGACGAAATAATAGTTTATAGTAAAGAGCTAATTGAATCTGCAAAAGAAATGGATTCTGTAAAATATTTGTATTCGGGATATTTGCAAATGGGAAATGCATATCGTTTAAAAAGTGACTTAACAACTGCTTTAGAGAACTACCTTATTGCTTCAAAAATAGCAGTAGATCAAGGTTTAATTTTTGAGCAAGCTAGTATTAAAATAGCTATTGCAGATGCTTATTCTATTATGGGTGATAGTAAAAATGCTGTTAGTTATTATAGAAGAAGTATAGATTTATTAAAGCAAAGACTTTTATCTGCAACTGCAGATGAAGATGATTCTATTAATTTTGCTTCAGCACAATTAAATTTAGGAGACGAATACTTTAATCAACAAAAATTAGATTCTGCATTGTATTATTTTAATGAATCTGGAAAATTATTTAAAACCGCAAAAAGCTCAGTAAATCCAGTGCTTTCCATGGCATAAATAAATTAAAACTTTTTAATTAATATAATAGAGTATCAGAACATGCAAAGTTTTCAGAAGAACTTGGCAGTAAACTAGATTAAGCTAAAGAAAGAAGATAAAACTTTAACGAATGAGAATAAATGTTTGAATTAGCTTAATCAATATATGAATAATTAGATAAATTAATAGAAGAGTTTTAACCTTATAGGACATTATGGAATAAGGCGTTCTTTTTTGATTCTTAAAAAGAACAATGGGTGATATCTTCTTTAAGTAAACTTTAATCTAAAAAAATTGAAAATGAACTAGATAAGATAAAGATT
>NZ_CAKZMP010000424.1 GCF_937128705.1 uncultured Kiloniella sp.
GAGAATATATCTACTTATGAGTAACCAATAAATGTTGAAAATCATCCCCCTGATCATTTGTCTGATTTTGTGGTCCAATATTGCAAAATCTAGTGATTTTGAGAATGGCTTGGCTGCATATGACCGAGCAGACTATCAAACAGCATTAGGAACATTTACAAGGTTAGCTGAACAAGGTCATGCAGCATCTCAGTACAAGTTAGCTGTTATGCTATCGAAAGGTTTTGGCATAGAAAAGAACCCTTCTGAAGCCTTTTCTTGGTACAAAAAAGCAGCCGAACAAGGAGCATCGAACGCTCAATATAATCTTGCTCACCTATATTTTAAAGGTATTGGCGTAGAACAGAACTATACGCAAGCCTTTAACTTCTTTAAAAAATCTGCGGCCCAAGGTAATGCGAATGCTCAGTATAATTTAGGACAAATGCACTACAAAGGGCTGAGTGTTGAAAAAAGCATACCTAACGCTATTAAATATTTTAGAGAAGCAGCAGAGCATGGACATAAAGATGCGCAATATAATTTAGGTTCTCTGTACCATTCTGGAACCCATGTTCAGCAAGATTATCAAAAAGCCATCTATTGGTACAAAAGAGCTTCATATCAAGATCAATTAGATGCCATTTTCAACTTGGGAACCATGTTTTCTAATGGGTATGGTGTCGATCAAAGTTATTCGAATGCCTTGACGTTTTATCAGTTGGCAGCGGATAAAAATCATAACGCAGCTCAATTTAATCTAGGATATATGTATTATAACGGGCTTGGTGTCGATCAAAGCTACAAGGAAGCCATCAAGTGGTACAATTTGGCAGCAAATCAAGGTCATCCAATTGCACAATATAATCTGGGTACCATGTTATTTAATGGATACGGTATAGAGCAAGATTATCTATCTGCTTATATGTGGCTTCTTACCGCAAAAGTATCTGGAAAAAAATCTGTTGAAGAAGCTCTGAATTTAGCAGCGTCAAAGTTGTCTGATTCAGAAATTTCAAAAGCAAGAAAACAATCTGAGCAATGGCTAGAGAGGTACTGATTTCAGGTTAACTTTCTTGGTTAAATAATGACATTTCTACAGTTTAGCAGGCGAAAATCATCCGCCTGCTATAACCTTAAACTGTGTATATTCTTAAGAGACGTCCCTTTCAATTTCGGGAATCTATCTGCTTATGGGAAGTTTCTTTTACTTCCCACAAAATCCGGCCTCACGGATTTAAATTCTGCACTTTAAATTCTATATCAACATTTCCTCAAGAATAAATTGGAAAGCGAGAACAAATACTTGCTACTTGTTTTTTAGATTTTTGAATAACCGCGCCCTCTTGCTCAGCACCAGCAGTCGAAATCATTTCGCTAATCATCTGGCCAAGTTCGACGAATTCAGTTTCCTTGAAGCCCCGCGTTGTCGCAGCACTCACCCCAAGGCGCAGACCAACCCAATCAGCAGGACGCTTACTATCAAACGGGATCGGATTTTTGTTCGATGTAATATCTGCGCGCTCTAAAAGTATTTCAATCGCTTGGCCTGTCTTTTTCTGGGCACTGAGATCCAGAAGAACAATGTGCGTATCCGTTCCGCCAGATACCAGATTAATTCCATTTCCTAAAAGCGTCTCGGCCAGTGTATGGGCATTGTTTTTTATCTGTTTTGTATAAGACTTAAACTCTGGTTGTAGGGCTTCGCCAAGGCAGACTGCCTTTGCTGCCAGAACCTGTGTATGAATTGATCCCTGCACGCCGGGGAAAACAGCAGCCTGTAGTTTCTTTTCATAGTCAACAGACTTGGAAAGGATAATCCCCCCACGCGGACCACGCAGTGTTTTGGTGGTTGTACAGGTCACAAGATCGGCATGGGGTAACGGACTAGGGTGAACACCACCTGCAACCAAACCAGCAAAGTGCGCCATATCAACATGAAAAAACGCATCTACCTTTTTGGCAATCGCCGCCATACGTTCAAAATCGATTTCTCTTGGGTAGGCTGATCCCCCCGTAATCAACAGTTGGGGACGAATTTCCAATGCCAGAGCTTCTAGTTTGTGATAGTCGATCTGCCCCGTTCCCCGTTCAACACCATAGTGATGCGCTTCGAACCATCGACCAGATAGATTAGCCCCCAAACCATGACTTAAATGACCACCAGCGGCGAGATCCAAACTCAAAACCCTGTCACCGGGCTTGAGAAGTGTGAAAAAAACAGCCAGATTAGCTTGGCTACCAGAATGAGGCTGAACATTTGCATAAGCGCAGTTAAATAGCTCTTTGGCCCGATCAATAGCTGCCTGCTCAACAACATCCACATAGCGTCCGCCGCCATGAAATCGTGCACCCGGATAACCTTCGAGCGTTTTGTTCGTCATCTCATGCCCCAAGGCATCTAAAACGGCACGACTGACAATATTCTCAGATGCGATTAATTCAATCTGGTCTTGTTGCCGGGCTTTTTCATTCTGCAAAGCCTCACCAATTAATGGATCAGTTGCTGTAACTGGGGCGTCAAAAAACACTGACATCTGCAATATCCCTATAGAAGTATGCGCCAGCCCAATTAGATAGGCTTAACCATTATATACAAGTCAGCTTGATCTGAGCTGACGCATTTAAGTTAATGTCTCTTGAAGACACCTTTATGATCGCGCTAATTCTATAGACATTGCAAATCAGTTTTGCTATATCTTAGGCCTAGAAAAACTGAGTCTGATATATCATGACTATTGTCCCTCCTCGGCCACAAATCCCTCCGTTGAATTCTCTCCGCGCCTTTGAGGCAGCGGCACGACTTGGTGGTTTTTCGACCGCAGCAGATGAACTTTGCGTAACACCGGGTGCCGTGGCACAACACGTTAAATCACTAGAGGCATGGGTCGGCGCAGACCTTTTCATTCGGCGATCACAAGGCGTTGAGTTAACCGAATTGGGCCAAAACGTTCTTTCCGAGTTTAGTGCTGCTTTTGATCAACTTGGTCTTGCTGTGCAAACACTTCGATCGCAAGCCACGCCCAAACATATTCGTATTGCCGCCCTTCCCAGTATTGCCCAGCTCTGGCTCTCTCCCAAACTGCCTTCTGTCAGGCAGGCCGCACCAGAACTAACAATCTCTGTCACGGCTTTGGAAAAAGAGCCAAACCTTCAACGCGAACCTTTCGATATTAGTATTTTTTATCGGGATAACCTCTCCAAGAATAAGGATGTTTTTTCCACGACCTACGAAGTTTGCAAGGATATCATCTTCCCCGTCTGCTCACCGCAGGTTGCCAGTCGACTATATAAACATGAAGACCTGAACAAAGCGCTTTGCCTCCACGACGCTTCCTGGGCAGAAGACTGGTCAAAATGGATTAGCCATGCCTTGCCTGATACATCCTTAAGCACCGATGGACCTGTTTATTCTCTCTATGGACTTGCCATAGAAGAAGCCCGAAATGGCGCAGGTATTATGATGGGCCACAAGGCATTGGTTGAAAACCACCTAAAAGATGGAAGTCTGGTCGTTCCTTTCGACAAACCACTCACACTGGATCGGACTTTGGTCATCACGACAGCACAATCGGCCAAGAGTAACCCATATCTTGATTTGATTATCAAAACACTACTGGAAAAATAACCCTTTACTGATCCGCTATAGATCTTAACAAGACAAAGCTGACTTGTTTTTAAAGGTTCCAAGAAGTGTCATATTTGTGCAATGGCAAGTAAGTAACCGTTAAGCATTCAAAAATGATAAAGCCGACTCCCACCAAGGCGGTCGTGCGCTCAGGAGTGCAAGATGACTAAAATCAGAAACGAAGACCTTTCTTTTGATGAATTTGATGAAATTATAAATCCCGGCCCAGAAGTAACCGGATTTGAACGGGTTGTAGAAAAAGCTTTGTCCCGCCGTAATTTTCTAGGTGGTGGTTTGGCCATCGGGGCATCTGCACTTGTTTTGGGATCAACAGCTTTAACGCCGTTTAGTGCCAAAGCTGCAAGCAATTTTAACTTTGAACCTATTCCTGCAAACACTTTGGATACCGTGACTGTTCCCAAAGGGTATTCATGGCAAGTTGTGACCAAATGGGGGGATGAGCTATGGTCCAAGTCTGCTCCCTTTGATCATGAAACGCGCGGTACCGGAGAAAGCCAGGAACTTGCCATTGGGGATAACAATGATGGTATGTCCTTGTTCACCATTGATGGGCATCACTTGCTGATCTCTAACAATGAATACACAAACCGCAACATCATATACGACAACCGTGAGAGCAAGTTACCGGAAACAGCGGATGATATTCGCAAAGGCAAAGCCGCTCACGGTGTTACAGTGGTCGAGGTCAAACAAGACGGCCAGAAATGGAATATTGTAAAAGATTCCAAATATAACCGCCGTATTACAGCTGATTCACCTATGGAAATTTCCGGTCCTGCACGTGGCCATGACCTGTTGAAAACATCTGCCGATCCATCCGGCACACAATCACTCGGCACATGGAATAACTGTGGGAATGGTCGTACACCTTGGGGCACCTATCTCGCATGCGAAGAAAACTTCAACGGCTATTTTTCCAGCAGTGACGAAAACTATACGCCAAGTGACGAACTGAAACGCTATGGCGTCAAGAACGAAGACTGGGGCTATGCCTGGGCCACCGAAGATGAACGCTTTGACATCAGTAAAAATCCGAATGAACCAAACAGAGCCGGATATGTTGTCGAGATTGATCCAAGTGATCCAACATCAACGCCCAAAAAACGTACTGCACTCGGCCGTTTCAAACACGAAAATGCAGAGGTTGTGATCAACAAAGACGGTCATGTAGTGGTTTACATGGGCGATGACGAGCGTGGTGAATTCATCTATCGCTTTGTATCAAAAGGAAAGTTCGTTGAAGGCAGCGACAATACGAACCTTCTTGACGACGGAAAACTTTACGTTGCCAAATTCAATAATGACCAAAGTGGTGAATGGCTGGAACTTTCTCCTGACACAACAGGTATGAAATCCCAAGCTGAAGTTTGTATTCACGCCCGTATTGCCGCATCCAAGGTTGGCGCAACGACGATGGATCGCCCAGAATGGGTCGCTTCACACCCGAAAAAAGCAGAGATTTACTGTGCTCTGACAAACAACAAAAATCGCGGCAAGAAACCAAATGCAGGTGGCGACGAAACACCTGTAACGGGTCCAAACCCGCGTGCGGCAAATCTCTATGGTCAAATCGTTCGTTGGAGACCAGAAGGAGAAAACCATACTTCAAATGCTTTTTCTTGGGATCTTTTTGTAATGGCTGGCAACCCCACCGTTCATAACGACGCCTATGCAGGTTCAAAGAACATTGATGCACACAATATGTTCAATGCGCCGGACGGTATTTCATTTGATAACAACGGTAAGCTCTGGATCCAGACCGATGGCAAATATTCCAACAAGGATGATTTTGCGGGAATGGGAAATAACCAAATGCTGATCGGGGATACTGAAACTGGTGAAATTCAGCGTTTCCTTGTTGGCCCGAAAGAGTGTGAAGTGACAGGCATTACCTGGAGCGAAGACCGCAAAACAGTCTTTGTCGGCATCCAGCACCCCGGCGAAAAAGGCGATAGCACCTTCCCCGGCGGCGCAGGAACAGCACCTCGTTCAGCGATCATTGCAGTCACCAAAGATGACGGATCTGTTATCGGTTAATACGATTTAATAGGTCAGAGAGGTCAATAACCAACGAGGAAGTTATCTTCCTCGTTGGTTTATTTAATCATCCAAAATAGAAAGTCGGTGGTTTACTCAAATGCCCCAAGAAATGCCTTTAACCCAAGACATACCCTTAGGGGGCAATTAAAGGAAACCTTAATTTGAAACAGGCACCTGGTCCCGGCTTGACGTCATGATATTCAATTGATCCACCATGGCGCTCCATGATCTCTCTGATAATCGGTAACCCTAGACCGCACCCTTCGTCGTCCCGCGTTTCAGACCGATAGAAGCGTTCAAAAATCTTATCCTGCTGATCCAAAGAAACTCCGGGACCGTTGTCTTCCACTTCCAGAACAACATCCTTCGATACCTTTTTCAATCGAACTGTAACCGTAGAATTTTCGGGGCAATAGTTCAAGGCATTTTCAATTAAGTTCTTTAGCGCCTCTTTAATCAGTTCTTCATTTCCAAAGACAGACGAAGTTGGGTCTAGCGGCTCGAACCCCAGATCAATTCGTTGCGCAACTGCCAGAGGTACATATGTTCTTGTCACCTCTTCACTTAACCTTTTCAGGTCAATAGCTTCGGACTGGAAATTTTCGTTCTCCTGATGCGTTCGAGCCAGACTAAGTAGCTGATTAATAAGACGTGAAGTTTGCTTGGTGCTTCGGTTTAGATGCTCCAAACGCCTAGAAACTTCTTCTGGGTCTTTTGCATCACTGGCCAGTTCTGCCTGTGTCTGGATCGCCGCCAATGGTGTTCTTAGTTGGTGCGCAGCATTCGCGGTAAATCGCTGCATAGCCTCTATAGACGCCCCTAATCTTTTCATCAGATCATTAATCGCATCGATCAGATGTCGGACCTCTTGCGGGACTTCATGTTCTATCGGCCGAAGATCAGAGGGCGTTCTGCGATTAAGGGCAGCTTCCAATCTAACAAGAGGCTTTAGCCCCCACCCGATACCTATCCACAAGACGATGCCAGCGACCAAGATAAACACGAGTTGGCGCACAATTGCAGCTGTCATCATTTCATTAATCAGATTATTTCGCCCCTCTACGGTCTCGGCCACCATCACAGTAAAGCGAGCAGACAGGCGTCCCCCCGAAATATGACGAGAAATCACACCCGCCCGGATGGCATCACCACGATAATCCGCATCAAAAAACAGAGGAGAATCATTTTTAGGGATCTCATTGCCATCAACGACCGGCAAATCATCATAACCCGTAATAAAAGCATTCCCCGGACCAACTACTTGATAAAATACGCGGTCTTGAGCAGCAGATGTTAACATTTCAAGCGCAACGTAGGGAACATCAACTTCCAGTTGTTCGCCAACAACAACAACCCGTTCGGCAATAGCCAAAGCAGACCCCAACAATACCCGGTCATAAGCTTCATTAGCCGCTTTGGTTGCGCTGGATCTGACCTCAAAAAGCATCAGAGCAGAAATAACGGCGAGTGCTCCAAGTAACCACAGCAACAAACGCCGACGAAGTGATTTGCGCTGCCAGCTCATTATTTTTCCAGAAGGTAACCAAGACCCCGAACAGTCTTGATGTTAATATTGGCTGCTGCCAACCTCTTTCTTAGGCGGCTTATGTAAAGCTCTACGGCATTTGGACTGATGTCCTGATCAAAATTGGCGAGGCTGTCGGCAATTTGCTCTTTACTAACAACATGCCCTGCTCTGCTGATCAAAAGTTCCAGTAGACAGAACTCTCGGCGCGGAAGATCCAAAGGCTCGTTCATAAGAGAAACACGTCGGGCAACGCTATCAAAGACCAATTCACCAATTGTTATTTCCGGGGATTTCAACCCACTCTGCCGCCGAAGCAGTGCGCGTACTCTGGCTTCAAGCTCGACAAGATCAAACGGTTTCGTCAGATAGTCGTCAGCCCCAAGATCAAGACCTTTGACCCGATCATTCAATGTATCCCGTGCAGTCAGAATTAAAACCTGGGCTTTACCACCGTTTTGACGATAGCGTTTTAAAATCTCTAGCCCGTCATACCCCGGAAGGTTTAAATCCATGACGACCAGATTAAATTCCTGAGTACGTAAAATATTGTCTGCCTCGGTCCCATCACCTACAACATCGACGGCCATTTCCATACGGGTGAGCGCACTGGATATTCCATCCGCCAAAGCAGCATTATCTTCTACGACTAGTATTCTCATGCGCAAAAGACTAACTTTGTTCCAAGGGTTTTGAAAAGCCCGGGAACAAAGAAAATCTATTTTCTTTCTAATGACAGGTTCCCGACAGCTTTGAACCATAAGTTATGAAGAAAAATCAGAAACCAGAAATTGGTCACACACTTAATCAGGGGCTCGGATCATTAAAAGACTATCAATAATAAGAACATTAGGTTTGCAAGCTTTATGCAAATTACTGTTTGTCATTTTCCAATTGTTAAGCGCATTACTTGCGGGCCATTTATTCATAAGCTCAAGCTACGCCAAAGCATTTGACTTCCCAGCAACATCGGGAAAAGAAAACAATGTCATTACCATTTACAGCGTAACCGATGTTGATATTTTCCAAGGTATAATAGCTGACTTTCAACAACTGTTTCCTGATATTTCAATCGCCTATCACGATCTACAATCCCTTGAACTCTACGAACGCATTCAAAATGAAACGTTAAAAAATAACGTAACAGCAGACATCGCCATAAGTTCGGCGATGGACCTTCAGATGAAACTTGCCAACGACGGGTTTGCCCAGCCCGTAGAAATATCAACAGCGCAAGATATGCCCTCATGGTCACAGTGGCGGAACGAAGTCTTTGGGTTCACATCGGAACCCGCGGTTACAATTTATAGTAAAAAGTATTTCCAAAACCATACACTGCCCAAAACACGCCTTGAACTCCAACGTTTTCTGGCCGAAAGACACGCGGATCTTTTTGGACGTATTGCGACCTACGATATCGAACGTAGTGGTGTTGGATTTCTGTTTATGGGTGTTGATTCAGAACGTTACAATGGCATCTGGAACCTCGTTAAAACCTTTGGGGCAAACGGTGTAAAACTATCGACAAACTCTTCGGCCATCATCAATAACGTCAACAGTGGAAAGTATGTTATCGGCTATAATGTTTTAGGGTCTTATGCCTTAGCACGATTAGAAAGCTCCCCAAATCTCGGTATTCTATACCCGGAAGACTATACAACTGTTCTTTCCCGCCTTGCACTGATCCCCAAAGCAGCAAAATCCAAAGAGACAGGGAAACTCTTTTTAGAATATTTGCTATCAGAACGTGGGCAGCAACTGCTCACCACCAGTGCCAAATTAAATGCGGTGCATCCCGCGGTTAAAAGTAGTGGACCACAAGAAATTCTGGACGCTCAAGCCCGTAGTAATTTACAGCCTATAAAAGTTGGTCCCGGACTATTGGTATATCTTGATCAGGTAAAAAGACGTAAAACAATAAATCAATGGAACAAGTCTCTACGCGGCGAATAAACTCAATGTATTACATTACATAGTTGATGCAAATTACTGTATATAAAGTAAATATTATTTTATTAAAAATAATTCACCTAACGACAGGGTAGTGACAGCTTTATAGATTAGCGTAGTGACATTGAATGGTAGGCCGCTGCAAAAAAAATAAAAAAAGCGGTTGGGGAGACAGTATAATAAACGGCTCGGATAAACGTCTGAACTGATTTTTCCTATATAAATGCCTCCCCTCGTCCGACTTTGCTCGGCGGTTTGTTATTCATCGAATTAACAATCATACTCGGAGGCCAATTCATGTTTGGCAAAACAACAAAACTATCCCGCCGTCTTGTGCTATCTATGGCAGCTGCGGCTGTTTCCGTTGGCATGGCCATGCCGCTTTCTTCTGTTTCTGCTGCTGATATGGAAAAAATCCACTTCCTAATTCCTGGTGGCGCCGGCGGTGGCTGGGATGGAACAGCACGTGGCACTGGTGAAGCCCTAACAAAATCAGGTCTGCTAGGTTCTGCTTCTTTTGAAAATATGTCCGGCGGTGGTGGCGGTAAAGCCATTGCGCACCTGATCGAAACAGCTGAACGTCAGGGTGACACCCTGATGGTGAACTCGACACCAATCGTTATCCGTTCATTGACAAAAGTTTTCCCACAATCTTTCCGTGATCTTGTCCCTGTTGCCGGTGTTATTGGGGATTACGCGGCTTTTGTTGTCCCTGCAGATTCCAAATACAAGTCTTTCTCTGAAGTTGTGACAGACTTCAAAGCAGATCCAAAGTCTGTGAAAATCGCTGGCGGTTCCGCACGTGGCAGCATGGATCATCTGGTTGCAGCACAAGCTTTTAAAGCTGCTGGTGGCGATCCAAAAGCAGTTAAATACATTCCTTATGATGCAGGTGGCAAGGCAATGGCTGGCCTTCTGTCCGGTGAAACAGCCTTACTTTCAACAGGCCTTTCCGAGGCATTGGAACTAGAACGCAGTGGTCAGGTTCGCATTCTTGCCATGACGGGTGCCAACCGTATTGACGATGCTCCAGAAATTCCAACGCTCACAGAGCAGGGAATTGACGCTACCTTTGTAAACTGGCGTGGTTTCTTTGCAGCACCGGGCACATCCAAAGAAAAAGTTGCTGCTTATAACGCGACACTTGAAAAAATGTACGACACCCCAGAATGGGAAACTGTTCGTTCCCGTAATGGCTGGGTCGAAGTTTTCCAGCCTGCTGACGTTTTCTATACCTTCCTTGAAGAGCAAGAAGGCATTATCGGCAACCTTATGAAAGAGCTTGGCTTTCTCTAAGCCAAGTATCTTATCAATAAAATAAAGAAGGAATGGAGATAATGATCCTCAGCAAGGAAAAAGCGGGCGCGCTGTGTTTTCTGGTTCTCGCAATCGCTTATGGCATGGAAGCAAGGCATATTCCCTTGTTTCCCGGTGATGAACTTGAACCCTTTACCGCCCGAACCATGCCAATTGCTCTTTCCTGGCTCACAGGCATTGTCTCCTTCCTTATTCTTATTCTTCCGCAAAGAGAAGAAACAGACGATATCCTTTCTGTCTTCCGCGGATTGAATTGGGGCAAAACGTTTATCCTCATCGGCCTCATGGTCTTTTATGGTTTTGCACTAAGCCCTCTTGGTTTCCTGTTATCCACGGTCTTATTCCTAATTGGCGGTATCTATGCACTTGGAGAAAGACGATGGCACGTTATCCTTCTCTCTTCAGTGCCTGCCACTGTAGGTTTCTGGTTTATTCTCGACACGCTCCTGGGTATTTATCTCGCGCCCGGTGAGATCTTTACTATTTTTGGAGCAAATTAATGCTTGATGGTATTCTTCAAGGGTTAAGCACTGCTGCTTCACCTGTTAATCTTCTTATGGTTTTTGTTGGGTGTTTCGCAGGAACCTTTATCGGCATGTTACCCGGGCTTGG
>NZ_CAKZMP010000425.1 GCF_937128705.1 uncultured Kiloniella sp.
CTGACAGGGCCAAAAGTAACTTCTTTGCGTCCAAAGGCGGACATAGCAAGTTGCTTTTGTTGCTCAGAGACAGGGTCTGCGCCACCACTGGTCAGGTACGCAACCCCGGTTTTACCAAAAAGATAACTGGTTGTGAAATCACTGTTGATTGTAAAGTCAGTGAGGACGCGTTCCATAAAAGGCAACTGCTCAAACAAGGATACACCTAGATTGGAATCAGGGTCTTCACCGGGTTTTGGGGGAACAATTTGTGTGAAATCTCCACCAGCGAGATCAACTTCGTAGGCAAAAAGACGAAAAAGCTCGTTGGTAACAAGCCGGTCAGATTGCGCACGGATGGAATCAAGCCAGGTTTGGACGAGCTCACTTCTGCTGGATGCCAGAATTTCTTGTCGATCCTGCACCTTGGCAATAACGCTGCTCTTCCTATCATTAATGATCACGCCGGGTACAATAATTGATAAGAGTATCAGCGCACCAATAACCAGAGCAGCAGTTACCACCGTTCGCCGATTTGCGGGACGCTCAGAGCCTGTTATGTCGCTTATCGCGTGAAATTCAAATTTCTCTTTACCGTTTTTCTTCATTGGTCTCCGCTCTTTCCCCCCGGGGAGCATTCGTAATTCTGGCGCATATCTGAGGTGTCATTATCATCTTACTTGATATGTGCCCAACGTGTTGTCGAATTCATAGAATACTGTGGTATATAATGTCGATATTTTGTGTGTGTCAGTATCAGATTCGACAAACTGTCCAGTATAAGAATATCGTTCTTTTCATATATTGCCAGCACTGCGTGCCCAATACCACGGATACTATCTTTTAAAATAACAATACGCATTTCATTGTCTCTGAAACCCAGCTGTTTCAACGCATAAAACTTGGCAATGGAATAGTCTTCGCAATCGCCTGATGTCCGCATGAACTGATTGGGTGATGCCCAATATTCACTAACGCCGTAAACTTCGCTATCCAGTTTATAGGGCCAACGATTGAAGAACTTGTTTACAGTATCAAGTTTTTGACGCCGTGACATGCTTTTGGCGGACTGAATAATTTTTCGCCACGATTTCTGTTGCGGTGTTTTGCAGCTGGCAGCGTTGTTTGCACAGGCGTTTAATAGTTTAACTTCGGCTTTGGATTTTTTTAAAACACGGGCCCATTGCGGCAGGGCCTTGAAAGACTTAGATCGGAACTCAACCGTTCTGAAAAGGGCTGTCCCTTTACCTTTGGCTGCTTTTGCCAGATCGCCAAGTGATTGGGCATGCGCAGCCTCTATTGACACTGTGTTTAGAAACACAGAAGCCAAGGCAGTGATAAAGACAGCCTTTTTAATAATTTGTAACGGCTTTAAATGGGTCAAGAGCTGCGTCGCGTTCGCCAAAAATAGTAAAAGTATGCAGCTTCTAAAATGACAAAGAACCGCTTAAAAGAGTCTTAATTTTTGCGGTGTGTATGATCTTAATTTGTCGCGTACACGTTGTGTTGATGGTGGGCGACCTATTGGAAGCCCACCATAACTAATTTGAGATAAAGGCTTACTTTTCTCTCAGCGCAGAATCCCGTGCTTTCAGGATCGGTTTTAGCAAGTAATCCATCACAGTTTTCTTACCTGTCAGGATTTCAACGTTTGCTGTCATGCCAGGAATAATTTCAAGCTCTTTGCCTTTGCTGACAATCTTGTTGTCTTCGGTACGAAGATAGACGCGGTAGAAGCTTTCGCCCTCTTCATCTTTAATCGTACTGGCAGATATACGTTCAAGTTTACCTTCAAGCCCGCCGTAGATAGAGAAATCATAAGCGGTAACCTTAATCGTTGCTTTCTGCCCGGAACGAAGGAAAGCACGATCCGAAGGTCTAATTTTTGCTTCGACCAATAGGGTATCATCAAGCGGAACAATCTCGACAATGTCTTCACCAGGGCGAATAACGCCGCCAACAGTATTACGTTTGAGCTCTTTGATTGTTCCGCGTACAGGGGACCTGATATCTGTTCGCTGGACAGTATCAACACCTGCAGCAACTCGTTCGCTTAATGATTTCATCTCGGCGCGTGATCTGTTCAGCTCGTCAGAGACTTCGGCCTTTGTGGTTAGGACCATTTCATCAATACGCTGTTTTGCTTCAAGTGTCGCACCCATTGTTACACCTTGCTGGTAGGCCGTTTCAACGCGATTTTCGTCGGCTAGCAATTCATCGTTAAAATCATAGCTGGCAAAAAATCGTAGCTTAATTCTTGGGCCGGTTGTAGCAAACGTTTCCTTGCGTCTGAAGGCCGCGTAAATGGAGTCACGAGTATTTTCTTCAGCCCAAACCCCGGCAATTCCTGAAGCTCCCCAGGTTTCAAACGAAGAGGTCGACATATAGGTTTCACCGTCAATTTCTTGTAGCGAATCAGGCAACAATGCACCAACCGCCAAAGCAACTGCCTTAGGAGCGGGGATGGAGCCTCGCGCTACCGCATCGCCATCCAACAGCCCAGCTTTTGAAAAATAACTCTCTTCATCATCCGAAGTTGCAGCAACATGGGTGTCGCTGGCCGCGACTAGACCAAACTTGTATGGATTGCCTAAGCCATCTGCAGCTAAGCTCAAGCCGTTGAGGTAGGCTTCGCGCACATAACTGCCGTCTTCTTTGCTCGGCAGCGTGGTACCCACTCTAAAGGGCATGATTTCAAAGTCTGCCCACTCATCGTTAGGAGAATGGCGCGGGTTAGTATCGGAGGTACCTTTGATCTGCGTAATTTCTACCAAGGGCTCATTACGCATACGGGTTCGGCTGTACTCCTCAGTGAAGGCATTGCCGGCCCAATCCGTGCGCTGAAACATTGCACCATTAGAGCCATTGGAATTGTGTGGTATAGCCAAGCTCTCTATTCCTTTCGCACGCAAGCCATCCATCCACGACCATAAATCTTCAGGGTTGCGGGAATGATAGCGAGAAAAGGGAATCGCGGGCGCCGCTTGGTTGTCACGAAAGATAACGTTCCTGTGCAAGTTACCCCGTTCAACAGTAGCCGATGTGTATTCATAGGCCAGAAACGTGGTGAAGCGACCCGGTTCGTTATACATTTCTGCCGCATCGGCTATGTCTTGCCAGGCCGACTTTGCAACGTTGTTGAGTAGATCTTCTTCTAAAGAGCCATCT
>NZ_CAKZMP010000426.1 GCF_937128705.1 uncultured Kiloniella sp.
ATTCCGACAATGTTGCTCTGTCAGCTTGCACGCCAACATGTGACAGTTGCTATTTCTGGGGATGGAGGGGATGAGTTCTTCGGAGGTTATTCGCGATACCTGCAAATAGAAAAGGATTGGAATAGTCGAAAACATGGAACGCAAAATGAAAATCTTGCTCGATCACTCGCGGGTCTTCCGTGGCATGTTATTGACAAAGGAGCGGGCATTTTTAGAAAAAAACCAAGCCGTTTTGGCCCGAAAGTCAAAAAATCATTGATCAAATCCTATGCAAATTCTGTAGGAGCTTTTTCAGAGCATTATTCAGGATTTTGGAGAGATGGCCTTCCGCTGAAAAGTGTATCGTTGGACGATAATTGGAATTTTGGACGTACATGGCCTTTGGATAAAGAGCAAGTGGATAACTTTGGTGTCCTAAAGTCATTAATGGTTTCGGATAGCTTGGTTTATCTTCCTGATGATCTGATGGTAAAGGTTGATCGAGCAAGCATGGCGGCATCTCTCGAGGTCAGAACCCCATTTTTAAATCAGGATCTGGCAAAGCTTTGTTGGTCTCTTCCAACGGGTTGGCACGTTGATCAGAACCATGGCCCAAAACAGTTGCTGAAGGAAACTTTGTATAAATACGTTCCTCAAAAATTGGTCGACAGGCCGAAGAAGGGTTTCGATGTACCAATCCGGGATTGGTTAAGAGGAGAATTAAAGCCTTGGGGGGCAGAATTGGTTAATAGCACAAATGCTGAAGTCTGCGAATTACTGGATATGGAAATTATCCGTCAAAGCTGGCAAGAACACCAAAAGGGAGCTAACCGAGAGGGTGATCTATGGCCTGCTCTGATGTTTTTAGCATGGAAGGTTACGTAGGAGGTTTAAGGGAATGGGGATTTCCAAGAGTTTGAGTTGCCTTTCGTGGCACGTGTTTTATAAGTGTTGAAAATTAAATCAGTTTGGAATGAAGAAAATGAAGCGTTTTGCATTGATGGGGGCTGCTGGTTACATTGCTCCACGCCATATGAAAGCAATTAAAGAGACGGGTAATGACCTAATTGCTGCCTTTGATCCAAATGATTCAGTTGGCATTATGGATAGTTATTTTCCTGAAGCCCGTTTTTTTACGGAATTTGAACGCTTTGACCGCCATGTAGACAAAAAATCCAGAGAAGGTACGCCGCTGGATTATATTAGTATCTGCTCTCCAAATTATCTGCATGATGCTCACTGCCGATATGTTTTACGGTCAGGGGCAACGCCTATATGTGAAAAACCTCTTGTGTTAAATCCATGGAATATTGATGGTCTGGAGGAAATTGAAAAAGATACTGGAAACCGAATTTACTCTATACTTCAGCTGCGACACCACCCGGCAATTTTGGCTTTAAAGAAGAAGGTTGCCGAAAATCCTGAGAAAATCCATGATCTCGATTTAACATATATTACCTCTCGAGGGCGTTGGTATCATGTGTCTTGGAAAGGAGACGCATCAAAATCTGGTGGAGTTGCAACAAATATTGGTGTTCATTTTTTTGATATGCTGGGTTTTATCTTTGGGGGGCTGAAAGAAAATGTCGTTCACCAGCGTACAGATGAAACAGCTGCCGGGTATTTAGAGTTCGAACGAGCTCGAGTACGGTGGTTTCTGTCCGTTTCAAGTGAGTATTTACCTGATTCAGTTAAGGGTAAACAAACGACTTATCGTTCCATTGCCATGGATGGTGAGGAAATCGAATTTTCTGGTGGATTTACTGATCTGCACACAGAGAGCTACCGCGCAATTATTGCTGGGCAAGGGTATGGATTGGCTGATGTGCGACCATCCATTGAAATCGTATCCAGAATAAATCATATGGATATCTCGCAAATAAAAGGTGAACAGCACCCGTTTATCCAAAGATAAATAATTTTGGCGGCGTTTTAGTTGCAATATGATTGTTTCAGTCGTTGCTTCGGTAAAGGCGGTTCTTGATCTTGAAGGTGCACTTATTGTGCAGTAAGTGCAAAAAACAGTATGATTAATAAGGTTGTGTGGGGGAGTTGTCTTTTTTTATGATTTAAGGTATTCAGTAATTGAACGTGAGGTTTGATTTACCAGAAATAATTTACATGCGATAGATCTGGGGTATTCTGTGTCAAAAGATCAAATATTATATCAGCTACTTAGTGAAATAGAGAGAAATCCCTCGATTTCACAAAAGGATTTGTCTCGAGAAGTTGGTATATCTGTTGGGATGGTTAATTGGCACGTGAAGCGTTTTGTCGCAAAGGGGTTGGTTAAGCTTCAGGAAGCTCCACTCAGAAGATACTTGTATTACCTTACTCCTGAAGGGTTTTCTGAAAAAGCAAAGCTTACAGCGGATTTTTTACATGCATCATTTGATGCTTTTCGGCAAGGGAGAGAGCAATATTCTGCACTTCTCGATCTTTGTTCTGTTAATGGCTGGCAAAATATTGTTTTGCTGGGGAATACGGAATTAACTGAACTCGCTGTTCTGGTCTCGCATCAGTTTCCTAAGATAAACCTGGTGGCTGTAATCGGACGAAGTGGCGCGCGATCTTCACCTCATGGGTTAGTGTTGGTGTCAGAACCTCAAGAAGCTGTTGAGCTAACTCCAATCCTAAAGGTTGATGCTGTCGTCTCTTGCCAATTTAATACTTCGTTGTTGGTGGGGGGGGAGATAGATCGAATTTTGTCTGAATTACACCTAGATCGGTCGAGATTTTTAATTCCGGGATTCTTGCAATGAAGATGGCGACCGGTCACTGGATTGTTGCAAATACGAAAGCAAACTGTGAGTTATTTGCTGTCGACCAGGTGCAGCAGCAGGGATTTGATGCTTATTGTCCTGCTTTTGAGGCTATGGTCAGGCATGCACGTAAAACTTCTGTGCGTAAAAAAAAACCTTGTTTCCAGGCTACATATTTATCCGGCTAACTGACTTTGCTGTTGGTTGGCGCCCTTTGATGTCGACGAGGGGGGGGAGGGTAAATCCTTACTGATGCAAAATGGTAAATTAAGTGTTTTGCCCGAAGGCTTTGTTTCGGATTTATTTGATAGCGAGGGGCGAGGTGAACTTTTGTTGCAAGTTCAATCGATGCTTTCAAGGGGCGACAAGGTTGAAGTAACCGATGGGGTCTTTGGTGGGCTTTCTG
>NZ_CAKZMP010000427.1 GCF_937128705.1 uncultured Kiloniella sp.
AAATTACTGGATCAAATTACTGGGTCAGATTACTGGGCCAAATTGCTGGGCCAAATTGCTGGGCCAAATTGCTGGGCCAAATTGCTGGGCAGGTCACTGGCAAACGATTGGGGCACCAAAATAGCCCCTTAAAACCATCAAACTTAGGCTTTAGCTGGCTCTAGATAAAAAGCAGCTTTGTGCATCCGGTCGCTGTAATAGCGTGTGGGGAATTCTGCTTTCCGAAAACCCGGATCATCTTGTTCGGCCAGTTTTGACAGATCACTTCTGTCACTCGCCCAAGCAAAAGCATGAAGCCCCCCCACATAGGTTGGGATTGCAGCATGATAAAAACCACCAAAGCCAAACAAAGACAGCATGCGATCCCGCATGTGCTTTAGGATTGAAGGCTGATAAGACGGGCACCCCGCTTGGGCAACCATAACCCCGCCTTCGACCAGTCGGCCTTTGCAGCTTTGGTAAAAATTATCTGTAAACAGGCTGGTTGAATTGTCATCAGGATCTGTGGAATCAATGATAATAATATCGTACTGATTTTGACTGGATGACAAATATTCTGCGCCGTCTCCGATAATTAAATTTAATCGGGGATCGTCATATGCCCCATCAAGAAGTGTTGCCAAATGATCCCGGCAAACTTTGACCAAGGCACCGTCCAGTTCCACCATTGTCACCTGTTGTACTGTTTTGTGCTTTAATACTTCCCGTAAAACGGTGCCGTCCCCAGCCCCAATAATCAAAACGGATTTTGGGTCTGGGTGGGATAGCAACGGTACATGGGTAATGCTCTCGCTATAGATCTCTTCATCGTGTTCCGTAATCTGAACAGCATCATCAAGTACAAGCACGCGCCCCAACAGATCATTTGCGAAAATTTCGACCTGCTGAAAGTCTGTTTTCCCTTCGAAAAGAACCTGATCCCGGCGGATAGATTGCCGAATTTCAGGGTGAATACCTTCTACGAACCAGGACATTTTCCAGAACTTTCAATAGCTTAAAACAAGTCTCTTAGTCATAGGCTCTCTATCAAAAAAAGTCCACGACATTCCCCAAATCACCCAGTGTTAATATCGGTGTTAATATTTATGATATCACATGATCCATAATTTCATGTGCAGCCTGTTGCCCTGTCAGATAGGCCCCCGGTGCCATGGTTGCCCATTTGCCGTGCAACGCTTCACCAGCAAAGAATAAACGATCAGCCACCGATTGACGCGCGGTTTCCCTTAGATGGTTTTTACCAACAGTTGAATAGGCGTATCCCCCGCGTGCAAAAGGATCAGCCAACCATTTTGTAGCATGCCCTTTGCGAACAAGCTTTTTGACATCATTCCCCAAAACAGACGCCAGCGACGACACAGCAAAATCCTGCATCGCCTCTTGGTTACTTTCCGTGAGATCGCGCGCCAATTGCCCGCCGACAAACATCGTGCTCATGGCCTGCCCAAAGGGGCACAGAAGATGACTGTGCCAACTGTCGATCTGGTCCATGCCTTGCGGTGCTTCGATATAGGCTTCATTTGTATCCGCATCAGGGATAAGTGCTTTAAAGCCCAAATCAAACTGAAGGCTGATTTTATCCAATAAAGCCATCGGCAACGCGTGAAAAGCAGCCATCTTGTCTTGTGGTAATCCCGGGAAAAATTTCAGTGTTTCATCGGCAATAATTTCAGTCGGTACCGTTACGACAACAGCACGACAAGTCAACGTCCCTTGATTGGATCGCACTTTAACTTCCTGCCCCTGCCAATCAATTTTCTCGACAACAGTTCCCAGTTTTACGGGCACAGACCCAAGAGCTTTAAAAATTCCTGCGGCAAAGCCTTGCGGAACCATCCACTCTGTTCCGGTTTCATACTGTGTTTGATAATCGATCACCGACAAGCGATCAGAATGCACACCGGCCTCAAACGGGCCTTTCCGAAGTTGTGCCAACTCATCCCACTTATTCTTTGGCGGACGCAGATTGTGGATAGAAGTATCACCGTGTGTAACAACATCATAAGCCCAGAGATCATCATAAAGCGCGTCCTCGGCCTTCTCGATCTCCTGAATTTCCTGTTCAGTTGCCCGGCGCGCGCCTCTGCCGCCCTCGCCTTGCCCCTGCACAAAATAAATTGGCTCCCTAGCCCCAAAGTCAAAGGTATCATATCCCGTCTGATCCCGGATCAAAGAAGACAAAGGATTTTCATCAGCAGAGTGCAACCAGGTACAGCCATGATCATA
>NZ_CAKZMP010000428.1 GCF_937128705.1 uncultured Kiloniella sp.
TTGTATCCGATACGCAGCTTCATCTTCTCAGCTTCGGACGGAAAGACCAATAAACCGTTTATAATAAGGCACACCAAAAGAACCAAAAAACAGTTAGCTCGGTTCAACAGCACACCCAAAGCCCAAGTTAAAGTAGCACTCAACGTAAACTCCCTGACAGTCGCTAGAAGTAAAATAACTCCGACGCTCATAGCAACAGCATTACATTTTAAACCGTAACATCTTTCATTATGATTAAAGTGTTTTTTTATACTGACATCACAAATATGGGCGTGAGATAAAGCGCCCAATCAGTTATCACCGAAAGGACGCCTTATACCTACATTGCAGATACAGGAATGCTAATTAGGATTTATGCGGCCGCAGCTGAAATCCTCTTCACCGCTTCTTTTGTTGTCCAGAGACCATTTGCAACATATCGAAAGTTAATTAACGCAGCATGATAGCCATCGCCTTCGGGAATTTTCGCTGCTGCTGTTGCATCGCGCACGACAGCCACTTCGAATCCCTGTTCAAGCAAATCATACAAATGAGCTTGCACACAAAGATTTGCAGACATTCCAGCCAAGATTATTTTATTGACGCCATTTTTACGCAATTGAAGCGCCAAATCATTATTCTGTGGTCCGTAGATCTTATGTGGACTAGCAATAATCGTCTTCCCATCCAGAATTTGTTTCTTATATTCTGGCATAAAATCAGCACCGGAATTCTCAAACCCATCTAAGCTCAGAGAACTTTTCCGATTAAACATCCCAATTTTATGCATTAGCCTTTCCAAAGGCCCTTCAAATCGCCACCCGTGATCTGTTGGATAGTAATAATGTGGCGAGACAGCAACGGTCATTCCTGCTTGTTTTGCAGAATTCAATAAATTACCAATATTCTTCACCACATTATGTTCAGAAACACTCTCGCCGACGACACCCCACGCGACACCATTTTCACTTAGAAAGTCTATTTGTGGATCCACAACAACCAAAGCCGTATCAGCTAAACTGACGTCGACATCAATAGCTGGCAAGGCAGGTTTTTCCGGATCAGCATAGCTTGGATTAGAAGCTTCGGCCTCTGCACTATTTCCAAGTGATGTTGCTGTTAGACCTGCCGCAGCTAACGTTACAGCAGCTCCCCCCAACATTGCTCGGCGAGAAAAAGCTTTATCATTATGATCATGACAATCACACATTGTTCTGTTCCTTAATATTTCTGACCCAAGGATAATTCCTTGTTCTCTAATATCTAGAACGTCATGTGTGCTTTATCGTCTGGATTGTGTCTTTTTCAACAGGGAAGGCATGATTTTAAAACCCTGTTCTTGTTATCGGTCACAGATTGCACAAATTATAATATATGACTATCGACCATATCCTTGAAGCCATCGACATCAATCTAAACCCCTTTGCTTTTTGCGAAATTCGTGGGGCAAGCACAACACTTGCTTTACCTGATCAAAATCAGGCAATTCTGCATTACATTACAAGTGGATCGGGAGAGATTGCTATAAGTAACCGTCCCAAGCAGAAAATATCAACGGGGACGATTATTCTCCTTCCGGCTCACCAACACCATAGCTTAATAAGCGCAACAGAAAGAAATACCACCCTACCACTATGCCGGCCGCTTGATGCCTCTCTTGAACATCTGATAACGGGGACAGGACAACAAACTTTAACAGCCGTCTGTGGTTTGGTCGATGTGTCATACCGCGGTATAACAGGATTGCTAAATTTAATTCAAACACCCTTGATCGCTCAATTAACACCAGGAGATCGCATACGAAATGCGATGGATGAATTATTATTAGAACTTGCCAATCCAACAATTGGTACGAAGGCTTTGGCACATTCACTACTAGAGCAATGCGTTATTATGCTTGTAAGGCGTCATCATTTGGAGGGACATAAATCTGTTGAATGGTTACGTGGTGCTGAAGATCGACAAATGTGGGATGCCTTACAATATATTTTGAATAAGCCTCAATCACATCACACCGTGGAAAGTCTGGCCGATAACGTGGGAATGAGCCGTGCCAGCTTTGCGAATAAGTTCAAGAAAATTTATGGAACAACCCCCATCGGATTACTTAGATCCATTCGTTTGCACCGCGCTGCGGAACTGTTAAGTGCAACAGATTTACCTATAAAAATCATCTCATCAAAAGTCGGTTATCACAGCCGTAGTTACTTTACCAAGGCCTTTGAAATCGAATTTGGGAAAGCACCCGATCACTATAGAAAGACGGTGCGAAACAACCTTGACTTAACTTAACGAAACCTCGTCAAAATTGATTAAGATCAATGCGCATATTCTTATAAATTTGCAAACTCCCATCAGTTAATCAAATAAGATACGTCGTCAGTAGAACGATAGTATCTTTTACATTTCAAAAACGGAGATGCATTTATGTTAAGGGACATTCAGGTTCAACTTGATAACACGGAAGCAGGACAAACCCGTTTAGAAGCAGCACTACAACTATCTACAAAATTTGATGGAGCGCATATTCTGGGTGTCCACGCACTAAGAACACCAGAAGCGATATTGCATGGTTCCCCCCATGGCATAACCGGCTATTTTCCAGAAGAAATCATCGAACAACAGCGAAATAACATTAAAGAGCAAGCTGCTGCGGTTCAAAAAAATTTCAAAGAAAAGGCCGAGGCCGTACAAGTAAGCTATGAATGGCGAGAACACGAAGGGCGAGAAGTAGATATCGTTGCATTCCATGCACGCTTTACAGACCTGACAATTATTAGTCAGGTAAAGGGAAAGTTTGCCGACGAGCTTGAGTTTGCGGGGTCATTACTGATGGAAAGCAGCCTCCCCATTCTTGCCGTTCCCAATCGGAAAATTCCTAAAGATATTACAAAAAACATTCTCATCGCTTGGGATGGGTCAGCTGAGGCCTCGCGCGCAGTAAGGGGAGCCCTACCGCTATTAAAAGCAGCAAAAAAAGTAATCTTATTGTCCGTCGGATTGCCCGAAGAGGGTAATATATCTCAGGATGATATCTCTACACATTTGAAACGTCACGGCATCCAACTTGAAAACAGAGTAGTTGAAAGCGCATTCCCCGAGGACGTAATCCTAAAAACAGGCAAAGAAGAAGAGATCGGCTTAATTGTTGCTGGCGCTTGGGGACATAGCCGAATCAGAGAAATGATATTTGGCGGCGTTACAAAATCACTCTTTTCCAACCAGGAATTCCCTGTCCTGTTATCTCACTAGCACTGTAAGTCGGCTTTGGAGAGAAGAAAGGCAGATCAGGCCTTCTTCTCCCAAGACCCACGATCTGTTTGCTGCCAATACGTCAATTCATGATTGGCAGCTTTCAGCTCTTTCCAAAGGGCCCGAGAATCCTGAACTACTGTTGGGTTATTTCCATCAAACAGAACCGCGCATAAAGAGGTTTTATCACTTTCGAGGGCTCCAGGGTGTGCGCCATGCACAATGAAGGCAACATCCCGTTTTGCAATATCATCCTGCTCAGTGGTCAACCAAACCGGATGCTCTTCAATTGAACCATCACGTTTAGTGCCATGAGGAAGAAAGGAATCTGGGCGATACCCCCAAAGATTCTGATCCAGATCGCCCAATGCACGCTCATCAGATGACAGAATAACAGCTTCCTGACCACGCTCTATGACTTTTTCAAGCATTTGAGGAAGTGCATTTTCCAATGCTGTTTTAGTCAAATGATAAAAACGTATATCTGTCATCAAAATTATCCAAAAAAAGGCAGGATACACTGCATCCTGCCTTTCGATTTTTAGTCTTCGTAGTTATCAGCAACAAAGCGATCAAGCAAACGAACGCCAAAACCAGTCGCCCCCTTCGCAGCAATGGCTTTTTCTTTTGTCGACCAGGCAACACCCGCGATATCAATATGAACCCAAGGACGATCCTTATCGATGAAACGCTGAAGGAA
Organism: uncultured Kiloniella sp.; assembly: GCF_937128705.1. Lineage (GTDB taxonomy): Bacteria > Pseudomonadota > Alphaproteobacteria > Kiloniellales > Kiloniellaceae > Kiloniella. Next base: position 3,932 of record NZ_CAKZMP010000428.1, read on the forward strand.
TTGAGCCGCTGTTATTGACCCAGCAGCCCGACCGCCAATATTTTTCATATCGGCTGCGTCACAGTCCAACAGTTTATCATAGCAATCTGCAAGAGGCAGACGCCAAACACGTTCGTCAACACTTAGACCAGCGCTTATAAGCTGTTCACATAAAGTATCGTTGTTTGAGAAAATACCGGCGATATCATTACCCAGAGCAATAATCATTGCACCTGTTAGTGTCGCCAAATCGATCACGAGACGTGGATTGTATTTCTCTTGCGTGTAAGAAAGAACATCAGCAAGAACCAAACGTCCCTCTGCATCCGTATTCAATACTTCAATGGTTTTTCCTGAATAGGATTTTACAATATCACCAGGGCGTTGTGCATTGGCGGATGGCATATTTTCAACCAAGCCACACGCACCAACAACGTTTACCTGTGCCTTACGGCCGGCAAGTGCTTTCATCAAACCAAAGACAGTTCCCGCACCGCCCATGTCAAACTTCATGTCTTCCATACCGGCGGCCGGTTTCAGCGAAATACCCCCCGTATCAAATGTCACGCCTTTACCAACAAAAGCTAACGGCTTCTCGGTGCTTTTTTCAGAAGCACCATTCCATTCCATAATGACGACTTTAGATTCACGCTCAGACCCCATGCCAACAGCATAGAGAGCATTCATACCCAGCTTGGCAATATCACTTTCGGCCAAGACAGTTACCTTCACCCCAAGAGCTTCAAGCTCTTTAGCCTGCGCTGCAAATGTATCGGGATACAATTCATTAGGGGGTTCAGATACCAACTGCCTGGTAAAAAACACACCTTCTGCAACTTTGGATAACGTTGCATAAGCACTTTTGGTACCCTCAGAATCAGCAGAGAAGATTGTGAACTCTTCCAGTGTATTTTTCGCATCGTTTTTGCTGGTCGTTTTATAGGTATCAAAACGATAGCTGCGAAGTAAGGCACCATAAGCAATAAGAGCACCTGCGTTATCTTCGCTTGCCCCTTGAACACCAGCACCATCCGTGCACACACAGACGGCTTTCTCTCCTTTAGAAGAAAGGTCCTTATAAAGCTGTCCCCCAAGATTTTCAAAATCTGTTGCCTTCAGCTCATTAGGGTTGCCGAGACCAGCCAGAATAATTCGACTGTTTTCTACACCGCTTGGTGCCAAAACTTCAAGCAACTCACCCTTCTTGCCTTTGAAAGAACTATTAGCGACCGCACGTCCTAGTGCTCCGCCTGTCTTATCGTCATATTGCTTTGCCATTGTGGAAAATTGTCCACCTTCAGATACAGTCGCTACGATCGCGCCAGTGCTAGGAAAATTGTCAGAGACAAAAGAAAACTTCATGTCGCCCTCTTCGGTAAAACGATTTAATTAATTGCTGCTATAGAACAAGGATTACTCTGTAAAATGCAACCGTAATCATAGAACTTTGCATTCCATGACTCAAATCTCATTATTCTTCTTATGAAAATCCACGAATTAACTGGACGTGACAAGGGTGTTCTGGCTATTTCTTTTGTATATTTTTTTATAGGTTATTTTTCGGACCCTATGCAGATAATTTCGCGCTATATGCTTGTGCAACTGGTTTTGTTTGCTGTTTCAGTCGCAGTGTCTCTTGCTGTGGCTGTATGGCTGGCTCAATCATTACGATTCGTTGACATGATTGTTAACGACGGCCTTCCGGCATCGACATTTTTCTATTTTGTTATTTTGTTGATGCCTTATTTCCTTGTTATCGTTATACCGGTCGCGACTTTTTGTTCAGTCCTTTTTATCTATAACAAATTGACGACTGATAGTGAGCTTGTCGTCTTGAAGGCAGCAGGTTTTTCACAACTTCAACTCGCACGCCCCGGAATAATGCTGGGTACCATATCAATGATAACCGTAGTCGCCATCAATCTATACTTTTTACCTGTTTCATATCGTGAATTCAGAGAGCTACAACATTATTTTAGGGATAATCTATCCCCCGTCCTTCTAAAAGCGGGGAAATTCAATACAATTAACACTGAATATACTATATATTTCAAAGAAAAAACGCCTGCTGGGGAGTTAAAAGGCCTCATCGTTCATGACAGTAGTATCCCTGGACAACAAATAACTTATTTGGCTGATACGGGTGCATTGCTAAAAGAAGAAGACGATTTCAGGGCTGTCCTTTGGAACGCTAGTAGACAAGAAGTAGATCCCGTAACTGGACAGCTTTCAATTGCTTACTCAGACAAATATATCCTTAAATTCGGAGATATAGGACAAGAAGAAAGTGATCGATGGTTAAAACCCAGAGAACGTTTCCTTAATCAATTAATATTTCCTGATTTAACTGATCCCAGAGATGTAGATAACTATGACAAGCTCATCGCCGCAGGTCATTATCGTATCGCCAGCCCTCTATTCACCCTTGCAATGGCCTTTATAGCCCTAGCATGTCTGTTATCTGGAGAGTTTAGTCGCAGAGGATATTTAGGGCGCATTATGTTCGCCATTAGTCTTATGGGGGTTATGATGCTGACAATGTTCTTGTTAAAAGATATTGCCGAAAAAAACAAAAATCTTATTCCCTTACTTTATATTTGGCCTTTATTTGTCGTGACCACTTCCCTTTATTTTATTGTCAAAAAACCTAAAAATTTATCATCGAAAACTTCTGGTGACCCACATCCCCCTCGCAAAGAAGAGGCAGTGGCATCCCAATGACAACGCTTGAAAATAGAAAATCTGTTAAGTCTGCGCACATTTCCTGGACTCTTTTCAGATACGCATCCAAAAATTTTTTAATGAGCTTTTTTAGCTTTTTCTTTGTTTTGATGGGTGTGGTCTTCCTTATTTCCTTAATCGAAGTATCGGATGATCTTGAAGATGAGGCCGTCCCCTTCTTACAGATCATAAAAATTGTCCTCTATAAGATGCCTCAGTTGAGTGAAGAGATCATGCCATTCATGATTTTGTTTGCAGCAATGGCAACTTTTTGGAAGCTAACACGGGCAAACGAACTCGTCATAATTAGATCCGCTGGCGTTTCTATCTGGGGAATAATTTTTCCTTTTGCTTTCTGCTCCATCATAATCGGAGCACTGTCTTTTGCTGTAATCAACCCAGTCTCATCAGCGCTATTTGCCAAAAACAAAGAGCTGTCACGACTATACAAGAAAAAAGATCAGGCCATATTTAAGGTATCAGAAACAGGGTTATGGCTTCGTCAACCGGACGAGACGGGTCTTTCCGTTATTCATGCCGGATCTGTGAATAAAGATCTTTCTTTAAACCGCGTCATTATCTTCAACCTGACCAATGACGGGGAATTTTTGTCTCGGTATGACGCAGGAAAAGCACGTTTAGAAAATGGCAATTGGGCCCTACAAAACACCTGGCACTCTTATCCTGGTAAAAAGCCAGATTATTTTGATGAGGTGTTAATTCCAACCGACTTAACTATGGAAAAAGTTCAAGACAGCTTTGCCAGCGCAAAATCAATCTCTTTTTGGGAGTTACCGTATTTCATAAATTTATTGGAAAAGGCTGGTTTTTCTGCGGTTAAACTCAAATTACAATTTCATAGACTACTTTCTAAACCCTTTCTTTTTCTTGCAATGGTATTACTTGCAGCAACCTTTTCCATGCAACAACATCGACGAGGCAGGGTCGGATTGATGATCCTCTCTGGTATTCTTACTGGATTTCTGCTTTATTTCTTATCCAATTTTGTTTTTGCCTTAGGTCAATCAACCAAAGTGCCAGTTGCCTTAGCAGCTTGGTCACCAGCGGGGGTATCACTATTGTTAGGTGTCACTATGCTTTTACATCTGGAAGACGGATAGAACATGTCTTTTAGGGGGGTAAAAACACTACTGAAAAATTCAGTGTCTGTACTGGCACTAACTTTTGTCGTTGGACTATCTTTATCAAATGAATCCTTTGCTCAAACTTTGGCAGGAGTCAATGAAGAGATCCCAGCACTTATCAGTGCTGACGAAGTTGTCTATGACGAAGGATTAGGGGTCGTAACAGCATCAGGGAATGTCGAGATTTCGCAAGGTGATCGTACTGTTCTTGCGAATAGTGTATCTTATAACATGAACACAAATGTTGTGAGTGCAACAGGTAATATCAGCCTGCTAGAGCCTAGCGGTGATATTGTTTTTGCTGAGCATGTTGAGCTTACAGATAACCTAAAAGAAGGCTTTATTCGCGACATCCGTATACTTCTTAGCGATCGCAGTCGCCTAGCAGCATCGACGGGACAATTAACCAGTGGTAATATCTCTGTCTTTTCCAATGGCGTTTTCAGCCCTTGTGAGCTTTGTAAAGATGATCCCAGTAAGGCGCCTATCTGGCAGCTCAAGGCTAAAAAAATTGTCCATAACAAAACATCACAAACAATAAAGTATGACCATGCTTGGATGGAAATATTTGGTGTCCCTGTTATCTACACGCCATACCTTGCCCATCCTGACCCCACAGTAAAAAGACGAAGTGGATTCCTACTACCAAGTTATGGTAGCTCCAGTCAGTTGGGTATAACTCTACAAATTCCTTATTACTGGGCAATTGACGAGTCCTCAGAATTTTTATTTGCACCTATCGCGACAACAAAACAAGGGATCGTGCTCGCAGGGGAGTATGAAAAAAAATTCAACAAAGGTGACCTCTCAATTGAAGTCAGCGCAACGATCGCCGATAGAGATGAAAATGACGGTAATGTAAAAAAAGACGAGTTTCGCGGACAGATAATAAGCGAAGGGCGTTTTGATCTCGATAAAACGTGGCGGTGGGGTTTTAACGCCGAGAGAGCGACTGATGATACTTATGGCCGAGTTTATGGGTTCAATACAGATTCTGAATTAGAAACAAGCGCTTTTATCGAAGGCTTCAGAGGTCGAAACTTTGCAAGAATAGACAGCTACACATTTCAAAGTACTCGAAATGACATCAATGATTCGGAAAACCCTTTCGTTTTACCGCGGGCACAATACAACTTTCAAAGTCAACCAGGCGTAACCGGAGCAACCTATCGTCTGGATGCTAACGCACAAGCTCTAGGGCGTAGTGAGGGGCGTGACAGTAGGCGTGTATCCCTTATCGGCGGATGGGACCTCCCCTACACAGGTTCTTGGGGAGACCAATATAAACTCACCACGCAGTTACAAACTGATGGCTATTGGGTAAATGGTGTCAATACTGAAAACAATGATCTTCGCAAGAACGGGAATAGCTATTCAGGATTTACGGGGCGCGTTTTCCCTCAAATGGCTTTGGAATGGCGCTTTCCCTTTGCCAGTCATCGCGGTAACTTTAGCCAAACAATAGAACCTATTGTACAAGGTGTCCTCGCACCAAATGGATCGAATCCAAACGAAATTCCAAACGACGACAGCCGTGATTTTGAGTTTGATGACGCCTCGCTATTTTCACTAAATAGGTTTGCTGGAACTGATCGCGT
>NZ_CAKZMP010000429.1 GCF_937128705.1 uncultured Kiloniella sp.
CGGAATTACTGCATCCGGGAAAAGGCGTGAGAGTTCAGCCCACGGGCGGGTATATACTTCGTCAAAGCTGCCGCCGCCGGAATTTTCAGCCATCATGACGGCTGTTGCGCCAAAGTCAGCGGCAAAATCCTGACAGTCTGGCCAGTTGAGGTCCGAAATATAAAGATAGGGAAGAGATTCGTCGTCACAGTGCAGGTCAAAGACATAATCAGCGCGAGCGGCTTCTTTCGTCAGTATTTTGCGAAGGCTGGAAAATTCACTTGTCGGCGTAACCTGGTCCAAAACATCCTGCATGGTTGCGCGGATAAGTTTTACATTCGCGTCTTCATTTTTACCAAGTTTACCAACAAGGCGATCTTGTATCATTGCTGTCAGGTCGTACCAACCACGGTTAAAGTTACCTTCACCGCCACGGTGAACGCGCCCTAAAAGAATGTCGTCTTCAAATTGATCCAGGCCGATCGGATTGGCAAAGGGAACAATAACGATCTCACCTTTTAATAATCCCTGTTGGTCCGCTTCTTCCAGACGTTGCAGAAGATGATGAGTACAAGCCATCGCCGGGGTTTCATCTGCGTGTAGGCAAGCCTGTACATAGGCAATCTTGCCATTAGTACCTGCACCGTAACGATGCATAGTTACAACCCGTTGTGTACTTGGTGTTTCAGAAAGTAGCGCGTGGCGCTCTGTAATACGGGCCATGTTTTTTCCTGTATATTCTTGTGATACGGACTTTTGCATAACATAAAGAGTTGTTTGATCTTTAGGTCAAGAGCTAAAAGTGGATGAGCTTGTTGAGAAGCTGCGCTATAAACCAATCATGATAGACGAATCGCAAATGCAAAACGAAGGGCTGCCGCCCTATCTTACCGGTCTTAATGAATCGCAGATGGATGCCGTTCAGACCACGGATGGACCTGTTCTTGTTCTGGCCGGGGCCGGAACGGGGAAGACGCGGGTTCTAACGACACGCCTTGCTCATATTCTGGCGACGGGAAAAGCTTTCCCCGGTCAGGTTCTTGCTGTGACCTTTACCAATAAAGCAGCACAAGAGATGAAAGAGCGTGTTGCTTCGATTCTGAATGAACCAACTGTAGAGCGATGGTGGTTGGGAACCTTCCATGCCATTGCGGTTCGTATGTTGCGGGCCCATGCAGAAAAGGTTGGGCTTGGGTCTGATTTTGCGATTATCGATACGGATGATCAGCTGCGTTTGGTGAAGCAGCTTCTGAAAGAGAGCAACCTCGACGACAAAAAGTGGCCACCGAAATCTGTTCTTGGCGTTATTCAGCGCTGGAAAGATCGGGGGCAAACGCCGGATCATGTTTCCGCAAGTGAAGCCAAGGAGTTTGCGGGCGGGCGTATTCATAAAATTTACCAGAGCTATCAGCAGCGTATGAAAGAGCTCAACGCCTGTGATTTTGGGGATCTGCTGTTACACACTCTGGTGATTTTCCAGACCTATAAGGATGTGTTGGCGGATTACCATCGACGGTTTCATTATATTCTGGTCGATGAGTATCAGGATACCAACGTGGCGCAGTATCTTTGGTTGCGTCTTTTGGCTCAGGGGCATCAAAATGTCTGTTGCGTCGGGGATGATGATCAATCCATCTATGGGTGGCGCGGTGCCGAGGTTGGTAACATCCTTCGTTTTGAAAAAGATTTTCCCGGTGCAAAGGTTGTTCGTCTGGAACGGAATTATCGTTCGACCGGGCGTATTCTTGCTGCGGCTTCCTCTGTCATTAGTCATAATGAAGGTCGTTTAGGCAAGACGCTTTGGACGGATGATGATGAAGGGGAAATGCTTCGCGTCCGGGGGCTTTGGGATGGTGAAGCCGAAGCCCGGTTTGTCGGTGAAGAGACAGAAAGCTTGCAACGCCAAGGACAGTCGCTGGATCAGATAGCGGTTCTTGTGCGCACAGGCGCAATGACCCGCGAATTTGAAGAACGCTTTTTGACCCTAGGCATTCCCTATCGGGTTATCGGTGGCGCGCGTTTCTACGAACGTATGGAGATCCGTGATGCCTTGGCGTATTTGCGCCTTGTGAATTCAGCGGATGATAGTCTGGCTTTCGAACGAGTTATTAACACACCGAAAAGAGGACTTGGTCCCGCAGCGGTCAGTGTGGTTCATCAACTGGCCCGCCAGATTGAGACGTCGCTGTTTAAAGCAGCGCAGGAAATTGTTGAAACGGACGAGCTACGTCCGGCTGCGCGTAAGTCCATGGTCGGGTTTGTTGCGCAGGTCGACCGCTGGCAGAGCTTGAAAGGTGATATGCCGCATCCAGAGTTGGCTGATCTAATACTGGAAGAAAGCGGCTATCTGGAATTCTGGCAGAATGATAAATCAGTTGAAGCCAAAGGGCGTGTTGAGAATTTACGCGAGCTAGTAAATGCTTTGGGGGAATTCGAAAGTCTTCCTGATTTTCTCGAACACGTCAGTCTTGTGATGGATACCAATAGTAAGCAAAATCAGGAAATGGTCTCAATCATGACCTTGCATGGGGCCAAGGGGCTTGAGTTCGAAACAGTTTTCCTCCCAGGCTGGGAAGAAGGGCTATTTCCGAACCAACGCGCCATGGACGAACAAGGCCTTAAAGGGCTAGAAGAAGAAAGGCGTCTGGCCTATGTCGGGTTAACCCGTGCCAGAGAACGCGCCATTATTTCCTTTGCTGCCAACCGTCGTATGCATGGGTCTTGGGCCTCGGCAATCCCGTCTCGTTTCGTGGATGAGCTACCCCATGAACATGTTGAGCGGGAAAGTGATCGCGGTATTTACTCTGCGCCGTTAGAGCCATCTTATGGTGGTTTTGGTTCCGGAAACAAAGGGTGGCAGGATAATGATCGCACAAGTCCAGGGATGCAACGTGCGCGAAGCTATTCAGGGGGCGAATCAAAGCTTGTCCGACAAGCAGCGCAGAAAGTTTCGGAAAGTAAAAGCGGTTTTGGACGCGGAGAACGGGTTTTCCATCAAAAATTCGGCTATGGGATGGTCACTTCGGTTGAAGGTGAACGTCTAACAATTTCTTTTGAGAAGGCTGGAAGCAAAAAAGTTCTGAGCAACTTTGTGGTTCCCGCCGAACAGGCAGGTATGTAATGAGAGAAGATAATTCCGCAGTTTGGGTCGTTGCCCTTGATATAAAAGAGGTCAACTTACCTATCTATGAGCTTGCTCTGGAGCCTCTTGATGGTGCAATTGTTACAACAAACCCTAATCAAGCTGGGGTTGTTTCCGTTAAGGTATATGTCGACGGCAAGCCGTCTGATGAACAGGTTAACAGTATCCTGAACAGCACGGCAGAGATTATAGGTGGTGATGCCCCGACTGCTACTATTGAGCAACTTCCTGATGTCGACTGGGTTGCAGAAAGTCAAAAGGCTTTGCCGCCAATTGTGGCTGGCAAGTTTTTTGTGCACGGATCTCATGTAACAGAGCAGCCACCGGAAGGTTCTGTTCCTTTATTGATTGAGGCTAATGTTGCGTTTGGTACTGGGCAACACGACACCACCAAGGGCTGTCTAATTGCGCTTACTGATTTGGCCGAAGGCAAGAAAGTCGTCAACGCACTGGATATGGGATGTGGGTCTGGAATTCTATCCATGGGAATTAAAATCCTTTGGAATTGTCCCGTGCTCGGCGTGGATATTGATGCTGATTCTGTACGCGTAGCATTGGAGAATGCTGAGCTGAATAATGTTTCCGATATCACAGGTGTCTGCGGTGACGGGTATAATGCTCCGGAAGTTGCTGCACGTGGTCCTTATGACTTGATTGCGGCGAATATTCTTGCAGAGCCGCTCTGTCAGATGGCGCCTTTATTGGAAAAGAACTTGGCAGAGGGCGGTGTTGCCGTGCTCTCTGGATTACTTATTACGCAACAGGAAAAAGTTGTGAAAGCGCATGAGGCTTTGGGGCTGAAGGTTATCCGAGAGCTTCACTTGGGTGAATGGTCGACACTGGTTTTATCAAGATAATCCTTGATGTAATAATCCTAAATAAAAGGAAAGGCCGATGTTAGATTAACATCGGCCTTTCCTTTTACGGGTATTAAAAAAAACGCGCCGGAGCTTCCGGCGCGTTTCAACAAGTAGAGCTGCAAGCAAAAGGGGGGTTATGCTGCGCGACCTACTTTGCTGTTGTTTTCAGCTTTTGTTTCCTGTGTTGAAACAAAATCAGAAGAAGAAAGGAAAGAGAAACCTGGCTCAAAAGTTTTGGTTTCTTTTTCTGCTGCTTCTGCATAAAGGCTGTTTACAGTTGCTTCGATGTTACCGCGGCTTAGGCCGATGTCTTTTAGTTCGCGATCATTTAGATCCCAAAGCTGACTGACAGTTGCACGGCGTTCCATGTAGTTTTTGAAGCCCTGAACAAGTCCAGAGATCGCAGCATAGATGCGGTATGTTTTTGTATAACGGTGTGGCGCTACAGTTACGAATACAGGCTGGTTAGCAATTTCGTTGGCCGCGAATACGAATTTATCTTCTCTCATGATCATTTCTCCTAGATCAGTTAATGCGGCCGACTATGTCTTTCTATTGCCGCTGTGTTGTTGCAGTATATCTAGCTCATAAAATTTTTTTCGGTAGCGGTTATTCTGCACCACAGCCATGCATTTTGAGCATAATTTAGTTTTTTTCGATTTAACTTATTGAAATTAAATTATTTTAAGTTATGCAAAAGCAAGTGTTGTTATGCTTCTGTTGCTCGGTTAATCTGCTGAAAATCAAATTGTATATTGTATAAGGATTAAAAAATGCCTGAAACGGCTACTCTTGATCATGAATCTCGTCTTAAAGCTTTGCGTATCCAGTTGGCTAATGAAGGTGTGGACGGCTTTATCGTTCCGAGAACTGACGAACATCAGGGGGAGTACGTTCCACCCCAAGCTCAGAGACTTGGATGGTTAAGTGGGTTTACGGGGTCGGCAGGGCTGGCGACCGTTCTTATGGATAAGGCGGCGATCTTTGTGGATGGTCGTTATACAATTCAGGTGCGCCAAGAAGTTAGTGAACACCTTTTTGCCTATCAGCATTTGGTTGAAGAGCCCGCCCATCAATGGCTGGAAGAGAATGTATCCGCAGGTATGCGTATTGCCTATGACCCTTGGTTGCAAAGTGAAAATCAGATCAAATCCTTGCGAAAAGGTGTTGAAAAAGCGGGGGGAGAGCTTGTTCCTCTTTCTGACAATCCTCTTGATAAGGTTTGGTTGGATCAACCCGCCCGTCCTTGTACAAAATCCATGCCTTATGATTTGAAGTATGCAGGGCAGTCTTCGCAGGATAAACGGAAAGAAATTGGCGAACTTCTCACTAAATCAGAAGCCGATTGTGCCGTTCTCAGTCTGCCAGACTCTGTTGCGTGGCTCTTGAACGTGCGCGGTGAAGATGTGGACCATACGCCATTGGTGCTTTCCTTTGCTGTTGTCCATGCCGATGGAAATGTGCAGTGGTTTGTGGATTCTCAAAAAGTAACAAGCGAAACCCTTGCGGCATTGGACAATCAGGTTGAAGTTGCCGAGCCGGGAACTTTGGAAACGCGTCTTGAAGCTTTTGCGCGCGAAGGTAAAAGAGTTCTGGTTGATCCTGCTACTTGTCCGGAACGTATTACAGCATTGCTAGAAAAAAGTGGTGCAAATCTTGTACGCGCTATGGACCCGGTGAGCTTGCCAAAGGCGAGAAAGAATACATCCGAACTGGATGGTATTCGTGCTGCTCATATTCGTGATGGTGCTGCGATGGTGCGCTTTTTAAAGTGGGTAACTGAAAGTGCAACGGAGCGTGCGGATACCGATAATCCCGTCACCGAAATGGAGGCTGTTTATAAACTTCTGTCTTTCAGGGAAGAAGTACCGCTGTTCAAAGACTCTTCGTTTGATACTATTTCCGGTGCGGGACCAAACGGTGCCCTCTGTCATTATAAGGTGAGTGATGAAAGCTCTTTGCCGCTTAAAAGGGATGAGATTTTTCTGATTGATTCAGGCGGGCAATATCTGGATGGAACAACTGATATTACCCGTACGGTTATTATCGGCACGCCGAACGCAGAAATGAAAGACCGTTTCACGCGCGTTCTTATGGGGCACATTGCGCTATCTACTGCGAAATTCCCCAAGGGAACAAACGGTATTCAGCTGGATAGTCTCGCTAGACGTCCGCTTTGGGATGCGGGTCTGGATTATGATCATGGTACGGGGCATGGCGTGGGGTGTTTCCTTGGTGTTCACGAGGGGCCGCAACGTATTGCCAAGGCTTCGTCGCCAGTCGCTTTAGAGCCGGGTATGTTCTTGTCTAATGAACCCGGCTATTACAAAGCAGGGGAGTACGGTATTCGTATCGAAAACCTCATTATCGTTCGCGATGCCGGAAAAATGGTTGGCTTAGACACTCCACTGTATGATTTTGAGACAGTAACGTTGTGTCCGATTGATTTACGTTTGATAGAGCCAGCCTTAATGAGTGCGGGTGATATCAAATGGTTGAATGACTATCATGACTGGGTCCGTAAAGAGCTGACACCTTTGTTGGATGCTGAGCACGTTGCCTGGTTAGAGATGGCAACGAAAGCGATTTAAAAGCATGTAAATGATGCCCGTTCTCTAACCTGTATCAGGCGAGGACGGGCACTGCTGACGGAATTTCACCATCAATGTTCTTATGTAAATTGTTATATTGGTGTGGCTTTATTCTGTTTGCGTATCCATGTCAGGAATTTTTTTAAGTGCGATGGAATTACCCCCTGTTTGTAAACAAGATGGTATCCGGTGTTTTCGTTACTTGTCAGCGAGAATAATTCAACAAGCTGCCCACTTTTAATGTCGTCCTGTACCCAGTTTGACGGAAGTACACCCAATCCTTGCCCGTCGCGAATGGCATCTTTTGTCAGATATCCTGATAGATGAATTTTCGCATGGTGTGCGTGGAAATCAATTTCATGTTGTTTTAGCCAAAAATGCCATTCTGAATGGCGATCATCTATGTCGCAAACCCAAGGTAATTTGGTTAGATCCTTGGGCGATTTTATTTGAATATTCTCTATGAGCTCAGGTGATACAACGATGCTGGTGTAACTGGGCATCAGTTTTTCCACTTGAAAGCTTGGCCAATTTCCTGTGCCATACCGTATGGCAAGGTCATAATCATCCCGCCTGAGATCTACAACGTCACTGTTAGCATTTAACAATATTTCAACATCGGGATGCCGTTTGCGAAAGTCTCCGAGCCTTGGCATCAGCCAAAAGTTTACAAAGGTTGGTGTCATGGTAATGCGAAGGGGGCGGTCAGTCATGCTGTCTTTGAGGTCTTTGACGGCATCGTCGATAATATCAAAGCTTTTGCTAAGCTCTGCGCCAAGACGAAAGCCCGCCTCTGTCGGCACAACACCACGTCCTTCGCGCTGGGTTAAGGTTGCTCCAAACCATTCTTCCAGCCGTTTTATTTGTTGAGCGACGGCCGCATGGGTCACGTTCAGTTCTTTGGCGGCATGACTAAGATTATGATGTCGCACAACAGCTTCGAAAGCGCGAAGGCTGGAAAGGGATGGAAAATCACGCATGAAATGTAATAAAAACTAACATAATGAGATTTTTCCTGATTTGAATTTGAACA
>NZ_CAKZMP010000430.1 GCF_937128705.1 uncultured Kiloniella sp.
TAAGGCTCACTTATTTTGGCTTATTGCTTACTTGCCAAAAAGATTTTGAAAACTCTATAAACTTTGCACATTGTTCTGGAGTTTCAAAGCTTCTTTTGGGAATTATGTGCATCATATGGCCGGGTAATTTAAAGAAAATATATGAATTTGTAATGTATATTGATTCAATTCCATCCCATTTAATCAGGCCTTCACCTCCTTCTGTATTCTCTGTTAATCCATCTTGAGTAATCTGATAATTATAATAGCCTTTTCCTGGAACAAGATTAGTAATGTTAAGCGATATACATATTAAGCCAATAACCGCTATAACGAATAAAAATATTAAATATATTAAAACGGCCTTCCCGAATAAATTTATCCACTCATTAAAATTTTGAGGCTGTCCATATATGAAAAAATTTGTAATAGCTGTAGCAATAACCATAAATAGCATTAAAAAGTAAGATGATTTTAGTTTGGGATATAAGGCCCAACCAGAATAAAAGAGATCCGATTTTAAAATAGATGCAGAGACTTTCATATCTTTTCCGCTATTTACTTTATTGCTTAGCATTCTTTAGTCAGTGGTCAAGTTTTCTATTAAAAATAGGTCAATAGATCTGGATAGCTTTAATTATTCGAGAGGCTGCTTATACACCTAATGCGAGATAATTTGTAGCTTATAGTAGTGCTTTTGCTGTGAGTCGAATCTAATAATTTGTTTGAAATTATAACAAATATTGAGATGAATTGTTTTAATAAGATTCTGGGTTAATCCTTATCTCTAATCATTTGATAAGGGGCTATTGGAATGGATCATGCCGGAGTTTTATATCGTCGCCACAAGGAAGAACAAAAAGAAGAACTGGAAAATCGAATGTTCAGAATATTTGTTGATGGGCATGCTGGTAAGGGCAACAAGCTGACTTATGAGCAGGCAAAGTGGTGGTGGAGAAACGCAGGTGGAAAACCACTTGTTGTTGATGGCAGGGAATTAACAGTGTGGAGAACCAGTAAAAATAGTCAGATAGCAGCCCCTATGCCTCTTGATGATCTTAAAGTTCATGGTCATGTGTCCACCAATCCGGCGAATGGTCGAATATATGACGCAGGATATGATTTTGAACCCAAAGCAATGGCTATGCCCCAAGACGCAAATATTGTGGATAAAGTCAGGATCACCTCCAGAAATTTTTTAAATGAACTTGCGATAGATGAGCATGGCAAGGGAACTCCTTTTAAAATCGTATATCGCTACGAGGACAAAGATTTTGAGTAAGATCAAAAGATATCTTATATATTTCGGTGTCATTCTTGGTTGGGGAGTGCTTTATCTCGTTTTTCAGGCATTCAACTCTGATAAAGAATATTCCTATCACAATTTTACCCGGCCGGATAATTACACCATTCTTAGAGATGGTGACGTTATTATTCCGGCGACAGTTGTCGACCATGATATTATGTCTGGATATTACGTTGGTTTACAACTCCCTGCGGAATATTTGGAATGTGATGGAGGACGTAACGGATATAAAATTCGCATCCGTAATGAGGAGAACTATTTCATTCTCTCTACAGAGACAGGAGAAGCCCTCTTTTACAAATCCCGAGAAGAATTTGAAAGAAAACTTAAAAGATTGGGCCTCTATAACGATTTAGAACTAGATTACACAGCTTTTAAGACCAGTTGGAAATATCTGTCCAATGGCTATCACAGAGTTGATTGGGACGACTGTGAGTTGGCTGACAGCCGTCCCAATGGATGAAGATGAAGATTTACCCCTTATAAACCCGTTCTCCCGCCACATAGGTAGCTGAGATTGCGCGGTCGTCGCCGAGGATCATGAGCGAGAAGAGGACGTCTTCGAGGTTCTCTGAAACTTCCTGACGGCTTTCAAGTACGGGCGTGGCTTTGGGATCTAGTACCACAATGTCGGCGTACTTTCCTGCTTCCAGATTACCGATCTCATTATCCTGTTTGAGCTGCTTGGCATTGCCAAGGGTCGCGAGATAGAAGGCATCGTGGGCGGTTATTTTCCGGCCCTTGAGCATAGCGACTTTATAGGCTTCGCCCAGAGTTTGCAGCATGGAATAGCTGGTGCCGCCGCCGACGTCTGTGGCAACGCCGACACCCACGGGACGTTCCGGTTTGGACAGGTGGTCGATATCAAACAGGCCGGACCCGAGGAAGTTGTTGGATGTCGGGCAATGCACAACGGTGGACCCGCTTTCGGCAAGGCGCTGGCATTCCCGTTCAGACAGGTGGATACCATGGGCAAAGAAAGAATTTTCGCCCAACAGGTTAAAGTGATCGTAAACGTCAGTGTAATCCTTGGACCACGGGAACTGTTTTTGCACTGTGGCAATTTCTCCGGGGCTTTCTGACAGATGGGTTTGCATGAGGCAATCTGGGTTATCCTTATAAAGATCGCCTGTCACCTGTAGTTGTGCATCGGTCGAGGTAACGGCAAAACGTGGCGTGATGGCGTATTTTAGGCGACCCTTGTTATCCCATTTGTTGATCAGGTCCTGTGAATCCCTTGCCGCTGTTTCCGGCGTATCCAGAACAGCATCGGGTGCAAGCCTGTCCATCATGGTCTTTCCCGTGATCATCGACATACCGCGCTTTTCAGCAGCAGAAAATAAGGTGTCGGCACAGGTTTTGTGTACAGAGGAAAAGGCGAGGGCCGAGGTGGTGCCATTGGCAAAAAGGCGATCGAGGAAAATTTCTGCGGCTTTGGCGGCATATTCTTCAGAGCTATAGCGGCTTTCTTCGGGGAAGGTAAAGCGGTTGAGCCAATCCAGAAGGTCTTTACCGGGGGCTGCCAGAATACGGTATTGCGGAAAGTGAATATGCGGATCAATAAACCCGGCCATAATGATTTTATCATCGTAATCATCACATGGCAGGTCTTTAAATTCATCCGGCAGTTGGGCAAAAGCGCCTTGCCAGAGAATACGCCCGCCTTCGCTGATGACCACAGCACCTTTGCCTTCATATTGGACCGCGTTATCATCCCCCTTGATACGGGGATT
>NZ_CAKZMP010000431.1 GCF_937128705.1 uncultured Kiloniella sp.
ACGGATTTAGACCGCCCATGGCTAAAACTCTGTTTAACCTGGCCGGTTTCTACAGTTTTCTTCAACTCAAGCGTATTCGGCCGGCTTAATGTCAGCGGCTTTTTGCTCTTACTGGTGTCCTTGCTCGAGGTCATTCTTTCAGGCGTCCACTTACTCTTTTGGCGGGATGTCCCGCAATTCCTCTTACAGCTAACAACCGCGCCACATCAGCGGCGAACCTATCAGCGATTCCACTCGGTCTAAGCGCTACATGTACCCAGGTATCCCGGCCTAGCGCTTGCCCTAGCTCATGCCCGGTAAAAACTTCGTTTATCGGCAAATCAGGATCAATGGCCCTGGCCAATGCACGAATTTTACCGCGCCCATCTTCTGCCGCATCTGCGGCTTGTACAAGTATCTTGACGTTCCCTGAAGAAAGCCAAGCTTTCGTTTTTTCAAACCCTGCTACTAAATGTCCTGCACGTTTTGCCAGACCTAGAGCATCAAGGCAACGTTTCGTTAGCTGCGAGTCAAGTTGCTCGATCAGATCATCGGGCACTTTAACCTTCGCTTTAGCCGAACGAGCGAATAATTGTTTATGACACGCTTTCTCTACCATATCCCGGCTTGGAGACAACCAGATTCCGCGTCCCGGCAGTTTTCCGAATAAATCCGGAACAACATTTCCGTCCGGCCCGATCACAAATTTCAACAGGGCCGACTGAGGGAAAAGATCACCAGAAGCAATACAGCGTCTTTCAGGTTCGCTCTTTCGCTTTTTTCTGACCTTCTTCTTTCCCTCAGTTTTTTTCTTCGTTACCAAAGTATCTAATCCTCTGGCTCTATCTATTCACTCGCCTCAGATTCAGAAGCAGCCGCATCTTCATCTGCAAACCAGTGTGCACGTGCTGCCATGATTATTTCGTTTGCCTTATCTTCTGACATCGCAAGCTTTTCACCAAGCATTTCAACAAGCTCGTCTCCGGCCAAATCAGCCAAATCATCCAGTGTTTTAATACCTTGTTCGGCTAAATGAACCACTTGCTCAGCAGATAGGCCATCCACAGACATCAGGTCGTCTTGAACCCCTAAATTCTTGCGAGACTCTTCAAGTTCTTTTTCATGAGCGTCAAGGAATGTACGGGCACGATTACGAAGTTCTTCTGCAATGTCTTCGTCAAAGCCTTCAATGGCAGCGAGTTCGTCAACAGGAACATATCCGACCTGTTCAACGCTTTCAAAACCTTCTGCAACCAAGAGATGGGAAATCACATCATCGACATCAAGAGCATCAATGAAGTTTTGCGAACGCTGCTTGATTTCTTCCTGACGACGGCGAGATTCTTCTTCGTCCGTCATAATATCAATATCCCAACCCGTCAGGATAGAGGCCAAACGAACGTTCTGACCGCGACGACCAATTGCAAGAGAAAGCTGATCATCAGGAACAACAACCTCAATACGCTTTGAATCTTCGTCCAAGACAACTTTGGAAACTTCAGCTGGCGCCAAAGCGTTCACAACAAATGTCGCAACGTCTGGTGACCAAGGAATGATATCAATCTTTTCGCCCTGGAGCTCTGTCACGATGGCCTGAACACGGCTACCACGCAAACCGACACATGCGCCAACAGGATCAATCGACGAGTCCTGTGAAAGAACCGAAATCTTGGCACGACTTCCCGGGTCACGGGCAACCGCCTTAATTTCGATCACACCATCATAAATCTCAGGCACTTCCTGTGAGAAAAGCTTCGCCATAAATTGAGGGTGAGAACGGGAAACAAAGATTTGTGGGCCACGAGCTTCTTCGCGTACATCATAGATATACCCGCGAACACGATCACCATTACGGAAGTTTTCACGCGGCAGTGTTTCATCACGGCGCATAATGGCTTCGGCTTTGCCCAAATCAACGGTAACATTGCCAAATTCGTTCCGCTTAACAACACCGTTGATAACTTCACCAACGCGATCTTTGTATTCACGGAACTGTCTGGCCCGCTCTGCATCACGGACTTTTTGAACAATTACCTGCTTTGCTGTCTGTGCAGCAATACGACCAAGGTCGATCGGTGGTAACTCATCAAAGAAAAATTCACCAATTTCAATATCGGCCTGACGAACTCTTGCATCTTTGAGCGTTGTTTGTGTCAGTTCGTTCTCAACTTCCTCAACAACCTCTGTATAACGACGCAGTCTAACTTCACCGGTTTTACGATCAATTTCAGCACGAATATCGCGTTCATGACCATATTTTGCACGTCCAGCTTTGGAAATAGCCTGCTCCATTGCATCCAGCACTTCGTCGCGCTCAATACTTTTTTCACGAGCAACAGCTTCAGCAACCTGAAGAAGTTCAGTTCTATAAAGAGCAGTCGTTTCCATTTGCCCTCAAATCCTTAATCTATCATGACAGCCCGATCAATTTCACGCCATCACTTCACTTGTTTATCCTATAGCGCCGTACATCAAGTACTTCGCTACAACGCATTTTTCACAAGCGTGGATTATCCACCGGCTTGTGCTGCAGCAATCAGTTCATCGGTCAAAATAAGCTTTGCCCGCGACATATCCTGAAAAGCCAGATACACTTCTGCCTCTTCCTCTTCGAGATCAAGGTGAATAGCTTCACCTTCAACACCAAGAAGACGGCCTTTAAAACGTCTGCGACCATCAACGTTAATCAACATTTCAACCCTGGCGTCAAAGCCAGCAAAGCGCTGAAAATCCGACAAGCGTGTTAATGGGCGATCTATACCAGCGGAGCTTACTTCCAAACGAAAAGCGCCGGAAATAGGGTCTTCAACATCCAAAAGAGCCTCAATCGCGCGGCTAATATCTGAACAGTTATCAACAGTCATGGTCTCTGTTAGATCACTATGTTCAGCCATCACCTGCAGCGTTTTGCGCTCATCACCACCTGTAATCATAACACGAACGATATCAAAGCCCATAGACGCCAGAGTCGGGGCTATAATCTGCTCTATTTGGGCAGCTTTACCGTCACTCGTTTTGGCAAGAAGAGGTATCGTACCCCCTTTAGCGTCTAACAAAAACTCATCTCCGTTTGCATACGCGTCTACTCTATGCTTTTGGGTTATGCCATTGATCAAAGACATAAAAACAACATTAGACGCTGAATTTAGATACAAAAAATGGGCCTTAAGGCCCGCTTTCAAAACTTCGATGTAGCGGGCTACAACAAAGTGTGTCCCGCGCGCACTGTAACCTCAGCCTCATTACAGTGCAAGCGCTTTTCTAAAGCCACCATAAAAGTGCTGATTAACATATATTTAGCGGGCGGACACAACTTGAGAAATTTATGTCCGTGGCACCCTTTTAAAACGCAAATACCCGGGCTTGAGGCCTTTTTTCAAAGCTTTTTCTTCATAACGTGTCTTAGGCCAATCTTCTGTGCGCTGATTCCAGTCGCTTTTTGATTCAGCCTGCCAAGTAAACAACGGGTGAGGAACGGTTCTTTCAAGCATCCATTGCAGATACCCCATATCATCCGTTGCCATTCGAAGCTCACCACCGTCCACCAGCAAATCTGCCAGCAAGTCCAGTGTTTCAATCTGGACGATACGACGCTTGTTGTGACGGGCTTTATGCCAAGGGTCCGGGAAAAGTATAAAAACCTTGCTGAGAGAGTTCTTAGGCAAGAACGGCATCATATCCCGTACGTCACCCCGATAGACACGAACATTCTCAGCACCGTTATCATCAAGGTGGCCAAGCAAGCTCGCAACACCATTGATAAAATACTCAGCACCGATCAAATTAACATCAGGATTGTGCTCTGCTTGCCAAGCCAGATGTTCACCACCGCCAAAACCGATTTCAAGCCACGTTTCATGACCAGATCGCCCAAACATGTCATCCAGATTATAGGGGGTAATATTTTCGGGATTGCCCAACGCTATCTGGATTTTTGGCAGAACTGTCTCAACAAGCTCCGTTGCCTTTTTTCGCAGAGGGCGACCCTGTCGACGGCCATAAAAAGTACTACGCTTAACAGGATCGCTCATCTTCTTACTCTACGTCTACTCAGCTCTTAAAGATTAAAAGCTGACTTTAGGTTATCCACAAGACCTAGGCGCTCCCATGAGAAGCCTCCATCATCTTCGGGACGACGGCCAAAGTGGCCGTAGGCTGCTGTACGCGCATAAACAGGCTTGTTCAAAGCCAAGTGCTCACGAATACCACGTGGGGAAAGGTCCATAATATCCATTAGGATTTCTGGAAGCTTCTGCTCATCAAACTGGCCTGTGCCATGCGTGTTCACATAGAGTGAAAGCGGCTTGGACACGCCAATTGCGTAAGAAACCTGAATTGTGCAGCGCTCGGCAAGGCCGGCACCAACAACATTTTTCGCAAGATAACGTGCGGCATAAGCTGCTGAACGGTCAACCTTGGTCGGATCTTTACCAGAGAAAGCACCACCACCATGCGGGGCTGCGCCACCATAGGTATCAACAATGATCTTACGACCCGTCAGACCTGCGTCACCATCGGGACCACCAATAACAAAGCGCCCGGTTGGATTTACATAGAATTCATCGTCAGAACACATCCAACCCTGTGGAAGTTCTTTTTCGACGTGACGTCGTACGATTTCACGAATCTGATCACTATCCATACCCTCAGCATGCTGAGTGGACACAACAACAGACGTTGCACGAACAGGTTTTCCATCAACGTATTCCAGAGTCACCTGACTTTTGGCATCTGGTCCCAAACCGGGTTCTTCACCGGAATGACGAACATCAGCCAAAGAACGTAGAATATTGTGCGAATAGAAAATAGGCGCAGGCATATAACCTTCGGTTTCCTTACAGGCATAACCGAACATAATACCCTGATCACCAGCACCTTCGTCTTTATTACCAGCGGCATCTACGCCCTGGGCGATATCCACAGACTGCTCATGGATGAAGTTCTGCACATCCATGTTCTTCCAATGAAAACCGTCTTGTTCATAGCCAATGTCACGAACAGCCTGACGAGCCACTTCCTCAATGACATCTGGTGTCACCGAAGCAGGGCCACGAACTTCACCGGCCAAAACGATCCGGTTAGTTGTTGCAAGTGTCTCAACCGCAATACGGGACTGCGGGTCGTGAGAGAGGTATAGATCTACGATAGAATCTGATACGCGATCACAAACTTTGTCAGGGTGTCCTTCAGACACGGACTCGCTTGTGAAAAGATAGCTGCCAAGTCGCACGACAACCCCTTTCTATATGATTATAAAAAAAATTGATCGTGGCACCGGAAAGTAACGTTAATGCGACCCATGCCCGACCAAATGCACTATATAACGAAAAATGCATATAATGCAAAACGCGATCAGGAATGCCTGATCGCGCTCTGGAATGCAATGCTTAAATTACTGATTCATCCATAAATCAAACTTTAAGCTGATATTTCTTGCTGTAACTCACAAGAACTTATGCTTTGACTACACCTTCAGAAGCAGCTTCAGCAGCAGTACCCAAGGCTTTTGTCATCTCAAAAAGACGCTTACGCACTTGAGGATCAACAATCTTGTAATAGGCTCTGACCAACTCAAGCGTTTCGCGTTTCGCCATCGGATCAGCTTCGTGAACAAAAGCTTCAACCTTTTCTTCACTCATTTCGCGCAAGCGGACAGGTGACTGTGAAGCAACTTCATCAGGCATATCTGCGAAGAAATACCCAACAGGCACTTCGAGAACGCGTGCCAAGTCGTACAAACGACTGGCGCCAACACGGTTTGCACCGCGCTCGTACTTCTGAACTTGCTGGAAAGTCAGACCAATAGCTTCGCCCAGCTT
>NZ_CAKZMP010000432.1 GCF_937128705.1 uncultured Kiloniella sp.
CCCATTCTGTCCGCAAAAGCATGCCAGCGAATCATAAAGGGCATGAACCACGGAGATCCGCTATAAAATGGCCTGCTATTAAAAGGCAGGTCATCCAATTCAGTCCGACCTTCAGGATCATCCAGAATTTTCAACGCGGTCTTACGACCGAAATAAACAGCACGTCCAACGCCTGAGCCACAATACCCCATAGCATAATGCACACCATCGATTTTCCCCACATGCGGCGCATGATCAAAAGTATAGGCCACAACACCGGACCACGCATATTCAATCTTTGCCGATTGTAACTGTGGATAAATTCGTCGCATCGCGACTCCAAGGTATGATACGTACTCTCTGGGGTTATCATTGAGATCCTTGGCACGACCGCCAAAGATCATTCGTTTTCCATCAGGCGACGGACGGTAATAAAAAACCAAACGGTGCGTATCGCCATGCCCTCTTAATTTAGGTGAAAGTTCTAGAATTTTCTCTTTGGGTAATTCTTCTGTCGCTGTTACCGCAGAGCGGATCGGGATAATACGCTGGCGAAACCATTTTAAATTTTTAGGTGTGTAGCCATTCGTCGCCACGATAACATCCCGCGCTTTCAAGGAATGGTTCTTCGTACGCACCTCTAGCTCACCAGCTGAGCCAGAAACATCCTGCACGGCTTGTCCACCATAAACTTTTGCTCCGGCCTCAGTAGCTTTACTCAAAAGTCCTTGCAGTAATAACGCAGGCTGAAGTGTGCCATCATCTTCATACACAGCTCCACCATGATAAAGGTCAGACCCAATTTCATTGTGTTGTCCTGATTTTGGAACCATATGTGCGTTGAGACCAAGTTCTTTTTGCATAACCTCAACTTGTCGGGCGAGGCTATCATAATGCTTAGGACGAACGGCACCTCGAAATCGCCCCCGCATTACCAATTCACAATCGATTTTTTCCTCTTCCACAAAAGAAATTAACGACCGCATGCTATCCAGACTTTCACGCATGATGCCACGCGCTTTATCTTTCCCATAGGCGCGCTCTAGCCCTTTAAGACCGAGCTTATGAAAGCTTGGCCCCAACAGGCCCCCGTTTCGCGCTGAACATCCCCATCCCGGACGTTCAGCGTCCAAAACAACGACAGATCGCCCTGCACGCGCCAGAGTAAGCGCCGCAGAAAGTCCTGTGTATCCTGCGCCAATAATGACAACATCAACTTTTTTAGGTGGGGTATCAGACTGAACGTAACTATCAGGCTGAAAACGAGGATCAGTCCACCAGAAAGGTTGATGCTTGAAAGCTTCAAATTCAGCCATGGCCATGCTCAATAATTGGAGAGAAAAAATTCACGCGGAAGATTTACATCTGAAATAAAGAATATCGTTGAACAGTAAGCTGCCACGTCGATGAAATCATGGGAAGCAAAAAGCCAGATTTCTGTACTTTAACGACGCTAAATGATCACGCAACATGCCTTCCTCTTATCTTTTATCCAGCGGCACTTCTGTTGTTTCTTTAATTTTTTCCATAGAAAAGTATGACGTCACATCATGCAATGGTGCCGTGCGAATAATCTTCTTATAAACCCTGTCATAGTCTTCGATACTAGACACCAGAATCTTCAACAGATAATCCACGTTCCCATTAAGTCGATGGAATTCAACCACCTCATCAATCTTACTGATACCCTCGGAAAAACTTTCAAGCCATCCATCCCCATGATGTGCTGTTCGAAGCTCGACAAAAACCGTCAACTCTTTCCCCACCATTGCCGGATCAACCAAAGCCACCTGTTTTTTTATAACACCAGATTCCTGCAATAGCTTTATGCGACGCCAGCAGGCGTTGGTGGACAGATTAACCAACTCGGCAATTTCCGATGCGGGGCGACTGGCATCACGCTGTAGCTCCTTTAAAATTCGGAGATCAATATCATCTAACTTCATCGAACTCTCTTATATTGGGATATTTTCTCAAGAAGTCGGCACATTACCACGAAGAATGAGAAAATTTCATCTGTAATGTTGATCTATACTGAAAAAAGCAAAAACGAATAACGATTTCTTGGTGAACTAAATGAAAAAAATTATCGACAATCTTTTTATTGATCATCCACAAGCTGTGAACGAAACCTATTTTGAGCACATGGGACAGGCTTTGTATTTTTCATTTAACATGTGCCTTGGTTTTTTTGTTTGCCTTTGCCATGCCTTTATTCCTGGCGCTTTTGAAAAAACCGGCAGCCAACTAGTTACAAAACTGTACGACAGAATGGTTCAGAATCGTATGCGTCATCAGGCTAAGCAAGATACATCAATCGAAAATACAGAACCAAATCGCGCCTGATAGCTCTTTATCCTTCAGCAATATTCATAATTTTGCCGCCTCTTTAATCAAAAGCGTGCTCTATCATTAGTTTTGCTTAACAGATAATTTTTTGAGATTTCAGAGTGATCTTCCTATAGGATCTCCGCAAATATCTGTTGCGCTTTCAGCGTGACACAATCACAAAGACATATTGAGTAAAACAATGCCTGTTCTCGTTTTCGGGGCTGAAAAGTACGCCCAGATGAAACCACTAATACCTGGCGTAATGCTGGCCGTTATCCTGGCTTTTGCAGCAACCTTTATATCCGATCACCATGGTGGGCCGACACTTCTTTACGCCTTGCTTTTTGGTATGAGCCTTAATTCCCTCATCGAAGGATCATCCGCAAAACCAGGCATTGAGTTCACAAGCAAATCTCTCTTACGCATTGGTGTTGCTCTTTTAGGCGTAAGGATTGGTCTGGATCAAATTACCCAACTTGGGATTACATCAACCATAATTTTGGTCATCGCAGTCGTCGTGACCATTGCATCCGGTGTACTACTTGCCCGTTTTTTTGGGTTTGATAAACGCTTCGGATTGTTAACAGGCGGCGCCACCGCAATTTGCGGTGCTTCGGCGGCTCTGGCGATTTCGGCTGCCATGCCAGCTTCTCCAAACAAAGAACGCTCTACTCTTTTTGCTGTTGTCGCGGTCACAACTCTGTCCACGCTGGCCATGATTCTTTACCCCCCTCTTACATTATGGCTAGAAATGACGCCCGAAGAATCAGGTTTTTTTATTGGCGGAACAATTCACGATGTCGCACAGGTTGTTGGGGCAGGCTATTCCATTTCACCAGAAGCAGGTGATGCGGCCACCGTGGCAAAGCTTTTCCGCGTGGCACTTCTTGTTCCGATTACACTTTTTGTCATGACAATCTTCAAACAAACCAGCACAAACAAGATTAAGGCTTATCTGCCCCCACTCTTTTTAATCGGTTTCATTGCTTTCACTGGCTTACGTTCTACAGGGGTGCTTTCAGATTTTTGGATTACCCAACTTTCCGAGCTATCCCGCTGGTGCCTCATCGCCGCTATCGCAGCCGTAGGGCTCAAAACATCTCTGCGTGATGTTCTCCAGATTGGGCATCAGGCATTAATCTTGGTCGTCGTCGAAACCATCATTATTGCCGGCCTGATCATAGGCAGTATCTATTTGGTACATTGATAAAGAAGACACAAAAAAGGGCACGAACATAATACCTAATGTTCGTGCCCTTGAATAAATAAGATAGCTATATCAACTGCCACCTATGTCTTTCTATGCATCACCTAAGGCTGCAATAATGCGGACCCAGGACCGAATGCCTTTATGGAAGCTTTTAAGGTCGTATTTTTCATTAGGGCTGTGAATACGGTCATCTTCCAGAGCAAAGCCAACCAAAAGAGTTTCCATACCTAAGACACGCCGGAATTCAGTCGTAATAGGAATAGAACCGCCAGACCCGATCAGGGCAGCTTCTTTGTTCCACTCATCAGAAAGCGCCTTAATTACTTTCTGCGTTTCTGGCATATCCGTATCGACAACCAAGGGACCAAATTCTCCCCCTACGGATTCATATTCAACAGAACAATCGGCTGGTAAGCGAGCTTCAACAAAGCGCCGGAATGCCTCCCGAATTTTACTGGGTTCCTGCTGGTCAACCAAACGGAAAGTAAACTTGGCATTCGCTTCGGCTGGAATAACAGTTTTAGACCCCTCGCCGTTATATCCACCCCAGATACCATTCACTTCACAGGTCGGGCGTGATGTCAGTTGTTCAAGGACAGAGTAGCCCTCTTCACCTGCAGGCACAGAAAGTCCGACTTCACCAAGGAATTCTTCGCTATCAAATCCCAATTCATCCCACTGTTTTTTAATATCCGCAGGCAATTCACCGACGCCATCATAAAACCCGGGAATTTGAACACGCCCTTTATCATCCCGAAGATCCGCAATAATTTTAGATAAAACATGCAACGGATTGCGCGCAGCAGAACCATATCCACCAGAATGTAAATCACGGTCAGCAGCCTTGATAACAAGGTTCTCTTTCATCATCCCGCGAAGGCGAACTGTAATCGCAGGCGTATCCTTATCCCACATACTAGTATCACAGACCAACGCCAGATCGGCCTTTAATTCATCTTTATGTGTCGCCAGAAAATCATCCAAACTTGGGCTACCAGTTTCCTCTTCGCCTTCAAAAATGATCGACGCATTCAGCGGTAGCTTACCCGTTACAGCACGCCAAGCGCGACATGCTTCGACAAAAGTAAGAAGCTGCCCTTTATCATCTGATGTGCCGCGACCTGTTAGCTCTTTACTACCGTCAGCGAGTTCCTTGATGGTAGGCTCAAACGGTGGGTTATCCCATAGCTCCAACGGATCGACGGGCTGAACATCGTAATGTCCGTAGAACAGCACATGTGGGCCTGTATCCTGATCGGGTGTATGGGCAACGACCATAGGATGACCAGGGGTTGGCCGCACAGAAGCATCGAACTGAAGCTCTTTGAGTTCACGCTCTAACCATTCTGCCGCCTTCTGGCATTCTGCTTTATAAGCGGGATCTGTAGAAATACTTTCAATTCTGACAAGGTCAAATAATCTATCTACTGATTCTTCCAGATGGTCATCCACGTGGGATAACACTTGATCCAAAGCGCTCATTCCTATGCTCCTAGTGTTTGTATTTTTTTATTAGCCCCGATAAGGCATGTTGAATTCCGTCAAAAACATCCTGTGATCATTGATATAAATTTTTGAGAACAAGGAATAACGGGTAAAAAGTTGTGCAAGGCTAACAGAACCTAACTTGACTAGGCAAGCTGTGTTTCCGAAAGGTATTTAACCGAAATCTATAATAGGCAAACAGAAATAATCCATTTACAGTTATCGAAACTTACAAACGATCTAAACAGGTACGAACTGGGAAAGAATAAGAGGATGACCAACGACACAACAAATCCTGTACTCGGCATATTGGGCGTTGGATATTTCGCCTCTTATTTTACAAGCTCTCTCAAAAACGGTGGATACCAAGGGAAAATATATCTATCGCCGAGAAATGCGCAAACTGCTGAAAAAATTTCCAGGGAACATCATTGTTTAATCGCACAAAATAATCAGGACGTTATAGATAAGTCAGATATCATTTTGCTCTCTGTCAGACCCGAACAATTATCCGCTTTGCTGGAACCATTATCTTTTCGGAAGGATCAGATTGTGATTACCGCAGTCGCCGGAAAAACAATTGCCGAACATTACGCAGCAGCAAGCCACCTACCTCAAACACTTGTTCGTATGATCCCCGTCTGTAGCATCGAAGCAGGCGAAGGCGTTGTTCCTATTTATCCGCCCAACCCAGAGGTAGAAAAGCTCGCAAATTTTACAGGTACTCCAATAAGCTTTGATTCCGAACATGATTTTGATCTGGCTCTAACAACATCCTGTATGAACGGATGGCT
>NZ_CAKZMP010000433.1 GCF_937128705.1 uncultured Kiloniella sp.
GTGCAAAAGGCCTATGATGCCATCACTGTGTGTCAGGGCGAGACAGCATCTTCACCAGACGAAGCAGTTGCCAACAGTTATGCAAGCAAGGTGTGGGACGAATTTGTATTGCCCTGTGTGATTGATGGCTACAAAGGCATGCAAGACGGTGATGCGCTATTAATGACCAATTTCAGGGCTGACCGCGCACGCCAGATACTCCACGCTTTTATTGATGATGACTTTTCAGGGTTCGAGCGTCAAAACCGCCCCGAATGCTGCTCATACCTCGGCATGGTGGCCTATTCTAATGAATTGGCGAAAAAGATGGGCGTTATGTTTGCCCCAAGAGATCTGACAAAAACGTTAGGCGAAATCGTATCCAACGCCGGATTACGCCAACTTCGCATTGCGGAAACGGAAAAATACCCCCACGTGACCTATTTCTTTAACGGGGGTGTTGAGGAACCTTTGCGAGGTGAAGATCGTATTCTTGTGCCTTCACCCAAAGTCGCAACCTACGACCTTCAACCATCCATGTCGGCACCAGAAGTAAATGAAAAGCTCTGTACTGCCATAAAAAGCGGCAAATACGAACTACTGATCTGTAACTTCGCCAACTGTGATATGGTTGGCCACACAGGTGACTTACAAGCAGCGATAGAAGCCGCCGAAACTGTTGATAGCTGTTTACAGGATATCTATCAGGCTACGCTGTCAATGAGGGGGCGCCTACTGATCACAGCTGACCATGGCAATGCCGAAGAAATGCTGGATCCAATCACAGGCTTGCCACACACAGCACATACTTTGAATCCTGTTCCTATTTTATTAGTAAATGGACCCGATAATGTTACCAAGATTGCAAATGGTCGCCTTGCGGACATTGCGCCAACGATTCTAGACTTGTTAAATCTGGATCAACCGATTGATATGGATGGACAGTCGCTTATCAGACGTGATGACGATTAAACATCTAGGATAAATCTTTTTGAGGTTACAGTTGCCAAACGCTTTGCGCTCGCACCAATTATCTACACGCAGCAGCTTTTTCCAAAGCTGGCGAGCGGTGATAGCTGTTGCGGGCTTAAGCTTGTGTATGCCGATTATTGATATCGCTTCAGCTCAAGATGCAACGCAGCAGCTTCTGACAATCGAAGAGAAAACTGCGCAAAGTAAAAAAGAAGCACAGAAACTTTCTCAAGAGGCAAAGAAACTCAACGCCGAGGTAAATAATCTACGACAACAGCTGATCGCGTCCGCCAAAAAGGTACAGAACTACGAAAGCAACCTGACAAACATTGAAGAAACTTTGATCTCGCTAAAAGAAGATGCTGAACATAAAACAATCCGGCTAACTGAAAATCGTGAGAAATTAGGGCACACATTGTCTGCACTACAGCGGATTGCATTACTACCGCCCGAAGCCTTGGTCGCAGCCCCCGGTTCCCCTATAGATACAGTTCGCAGTGCCATGCTTTTAAAAGTCGCGGTTCCTGAAATAGAAACCCGTGTGGAAGATCTGCGTAGCGATTTGGACGAACTCGCTGAATTGAAAAGCCGAATCGAAGATGAACGCGCCGCGTTAATAGCGTCTCAAAAATATATCAAACGCGAACGCAACGATTTGAATGCCCTTCTCGATAAAAAACAAGCTTTGCAATCAAAGGCCCAAGCATCACAAAAATCGGTTAGCGCCAAGGTAAAAAAACTCGCGCAGCAAGCACGCAGCATGAAAGATTTAGTGAAAAAGCTGGAAGCCGAACGTAAACGTCTAGCTTTGGTAGCACAGAAACCCAAACCTAAACCGAAAAAAACACCCAATCAGGTGCCCAAAGATACCGTAGCTGAAAGCCCGCCTGCCCCCGTCCAACAGACCGCAAAATTAACGGTCGTGCCTGACCCATCGCAGATCCGAGAGTTTCCTTCACGCCAAAAACGTGTACTTTTGTATCCAGCTCGCGGAAGAGTGATTAGTAAATACGGCCAAAAAAGAGGCACAAATGAATCATATGATAAAGGTTTGGTTATAGCCACGCGTCCTTCGGCACAGGTTATTGCCCCATTTGACGGGCGAATTGCCTATGCTGGCGAGTTCCGTGGCTATGGACGCATCTTAATCATTGAACATTCTGGGCGATATCATACACTACTGGCTGGTGTTGAAAGAATTGATGTAACTGAAGGACAATGGGTTTTGGCTGGTGAACCTGTCGCAAGGATGAGCGATAAGAAGCTTGAATATGCTGAAATCTACTTTGAATTACGTCAAGGTGGACAGCCCATCAATCCATCTCCGTGGATATTAACAAACAATACGAATTCAAATCTCGATAAGGTGAACGGTTAATGCTCAGTTTCAAAAAAGTGCTCTTAACAACAGCTTTTGCTATTGCACTACCATCCAGCTTGGTGGCGGACACGACTGCAGATACCCGGCTCGATACCTATCGACAACTTGAACTGTTTGCAGATGTTTTCGAACGGATAAAAGCAAACTATGTCGAAGAAGCTTCTGATAAAGAGCTTATTGAATCAGCAATTCACGGCATGTTGTCCCGTCTGGATCCTCATTCCAGTTACCTGACACCGGAATCTTTCAAGGATATGCGGGTGCAAACCCGTGGCGAATTCGGTGGGCTTGGTATTGAAGTTACAATGGAAAATGGCTTTGTGAAGGTTGTCTCCCCCATTGACGACACGCCAGCAGCGCGCGCAGGTATTGAAGCCGGCGATTACATCACCCACCTCGATGGCGAAGCTGTTCTGGGCCTGACGTTGCAAGAAGCCGTCGAGAGAATGCGCGGTAAAGTCGGCAGCGAGCTAAAAATCACCATCAGCCGCGAAGGCGTTGATTCCTTTGATGTCACTCTGGAACGCGATGTCATCAAGGTCCGCTCAGTCCGTCACCGCGTAGAAGACAACATCGGCTATGTCCGGGTTTCTTCCTTTAACGAACAAACCACACCAGGACTGGAAAAATCCGTCAAGGCGATTCAGGAAGAACTGGGCGACAAGATGGTCGGCTTGGTTCTAGATTTAAGATTGAACCCAGGCGGGTTGTTGACGGAAGCAATTTCCGTTTCTGATGCCTTCCTCGAACAAGGTGAAATTGTTTCAACGCGTGGACGCGATAACAGCAACGCGCAACGATTTAATGCTAAATCCGGCGATCTGATCGATGGAAAGCCGTTGGTTGTTCTTATTAACGGCGGTTCCGCTTCTGCGTCAGAAATTGTTGCTGGTGCCCTTCAAGACCATCGTCGTGCAATCATTATGGGAACACAGTCCTTTGGTAAAGGATCGGTGCAGACGATTATGCCACTGCCTGGAAATGGGGCCATGCGCTTAACGACCAGCCGTTACTACACACCATCTGGCCGTTCAATTCAGGCCGAAGGGATTGCACCGGATATTGTTGTTGAACAGGCCAAGGTTGAAACCCTTGATATCAAGGGACAACGACGCGAAGCTGATCTCAGAGGTGCTTTGGAAAACAAAGGCGGGACAAACGGTGATGGCGAGGAAGGTGCTAACGGCGCAACAGATGAAGCTGCAAAGCCACAAGATTACCAGCTTGATCGCGCTCTGGATCTCATTCAGGGAATTGCTCTCTACAGCGCAAGCAACGGAGCAAGCAACTAACTTCCCACTAGGCTGATAACTTCAGTTGGACCAACCGTGAACTGGAAAAAAATCTTACTTATAACCTGCTGGGCTGCACTGGTTTCTCTAATCGGTGCAGCCGTTGGCTATACAATTTTAGGGCCCAACGTACCTTTGCCCTACCAATATGTGGAAGAGACAGCTCCCCAAGACGGGGATGAAAATCATTCCGACGCAGAGAACCATTCTGCAGATGAATCTTCATTAATAGGTGAGGACACAGCTACGGAAGCTAACTCAGACCAAAGTACTTCTCTTTCAAAGGAAACTACACAACCCGAACTTTCCTCAGAAGAAAGCGAAACGTCGGATAAACCGAATAAGTCACCATCGGCACAGGATAAAACCACGACTTCTTTGCCTGAAGATGATACTGATGCTGAACAAGTGAATAGTGAAGCTGTAGATAATCAAGAAACAACAGAAATAACGGTACCAGAGGCACCACAGTCTGAAGACACTGCCACAGAAGAAGCCAAGACAGACGATCATGCTTCTGATACGACCACGGCTCAAAAAGACGAAGCCTTAGGCGAACAGCCTGTAGCAGAAAATTCCGAACAAGACGCGCAAAGTCATACAAAGAAAACTGATCCCGTATCAGAAAAAAACGTCGAGACAACATCAGCGGCTGAAGGCACATCAACAACATCCCCAGAAGTCGCCGCGATTGATCCATCACCCTATCCGCCGAACCCACCAGTATTCAGCACCGAACCGAGCTGGAAACTCTATGGTCAAAA
>NZ_CAKZMP010000434.1 GCF_937128705.1 uncultured Kiloniella sp.
TTCCCAGAACTGGCAACATGGTTACCAAAAGTCATCTTTGGCTAAAACAAAACCCCAAAGATCAATCAAAAAAGCCGCTGAGGAAAACTTCAGCGGCTTTTTTTGTTATAAGATTTTTAGCAGATAATAGAGCTTAGTTTTATCTGCACTACAGAACATAGTCGCTTAAATGCTTGGCAATTCCTTGTTGAAGTTGACGATCTATTTCAGTCATCAGGTCTTCTGTCAGTTTGTACCAAACTTTCTCTCTATCACGCAGTTTGATATTTTCAGCAACGGTTACAGAGCGCTCTGCCTTCGCAACGACAGAAGCTTCGTTAAAGCCCTGATCACTCAAAACCTGCAATTCAACTTCAAGCACGCCAGTATAGCGTTCGGATTGATCATAGGTGAACAAACCTGTGATACCTTTTTGCTGTTCCAGTTCACTTTCAGTCACAGCAGCATTTTTAATAACAAAATTCAGAACGTTATTATTGCCTTGCGGGTATAGACGGTCTCTTGCCCACCGGGCTGATGCCTGAGCAGGTGAAATATCAAACAAATGTTCAACATTCGGCGATTTAGCCGGACTGACATAGGCTTGATCAACAACCACATCCCGCACAAGAAGGTTATAAGGCGGCAAATGAGTATAAGTAAGCTCGGCATATTCATAGCTGGAAGGGGCTGTTTTACACCCCGTTAAAGCCGCACCACCAATAGCTAACCCACTCAACATAAATGAACGTCGACTTAACATTCTGAAATCTCACCTTTGCACAAACACAATGATTTTACCCACACGCCACAAAATATACGAAGTGGTATCAGCCCTTATTCCTAAAGAAACAATATGGCACGACAAAGGCCTTTGCTCTTATAAGGATAATTTAGTTCTGATCGCTTTCACTCTGGATTTCGGCAATTGCAGCATCGTCAAAAACATAGGACCGACCACAGAACTCACACTTCGCATCAATGACACCGTCGACCTTGTAAGAATCAACTTCTTCAGCTGAAACAGTTTTGATCACATTAGCCAGCTTTTCCCGTGAACAACGGCATCCTTCTTTAAGCGGGCGTTGATCATACACTCTTACCTGTTCTTCATGGAACAAACGAAAGAGCAAATCAGATACGCTAAGGTCCCGATCCAACAACTCTTCTTCTGTACAACTCGACATCAAGATCATGGATCGTTGCCAATCTTCTTTGATCTCCTCGTCGTCTTTGTCTGCTTGCTGGTTAATCCCACCATCACCGGGTACGTATTGCAATATCATACCGCCGCCATGCCAAACCCCGTCAATTTGGGCAACATTAACCAGAACACCTGTGTTAATTTGGTCGGACTGTTTGAAATATCCCTTAATACACTCGGACAGGCTCTCGCCTTCCAGTTCCACAATCCCTTGATAGCGTTCCATGTGCTCGCCCTGATCCACAGTAAAGGCAATATAGCCTTTACCCGTCAGATCAGTGAGAGAAAGTGTTGAATGGTCTTCCGTTTTATCAAGAAGCTCTTTCAGGGCAACATCATCAATCCCCGCGCAGCCTCTAATCACACCTTCAGACGTCATATCACTGACAAGCATTTTCACCGGGCCGTCACTTTTACTTTGTAAGGTAAAACAACCTGAAAACTTCATCAGCGAAGAAAGGACACTCGTCAGGGCCAGAACCTCCCCCAACAGTTCATTCACTATTGGTGGATAGTCGTGCCGTTTGAGAATCTCATCAAGAGCAGGCCCCATGCGAACAACGCGCCCTCTGATTCCTGTTGATTCAAGTAAAAAGGGTTGAATCACATCATCCCTTAAAAAACCAGTTTCGACATTTTCCCCAACGGTGTCATTCATCTTTATTCTCCAACGCCCCTAAAGGTTACTCATACACCAATAAAGGATGCCTTTTTGGGCATGTAATCTGTTCTCAGCTTCGTCAAATACAACGGATTGCGGGCCATCGATAACTTCTGCAACAACCTCTTCACCGCGATGTGCTGGCAAGCAGTGCATAAACAGCGCATCGTTTTTGGCCAAGGACATAACACGTTCATCAACCTGATAAGGTTTCAGCAGATTATGGCGGTTCGCCGCATCCTTATCGCCCATGGATACCCATGTGTCGGCGACAATACAATCACTATCCTTAACGGCATCATCCATTGAACGCGTTACGGAAATCTTTCCGCCTTGTGACTGCGCCCAATCCAGCGCTTTTTGGTCCGGCGCCAGCTCAGCAGGTGTCGCCAGTTTCAATTCAAAACCAAATCGGGTTGCTGCATGGATCCATGATGTCGCAACATTATTACCATCACCACACCAGGTAACTGTTTTACCAGCAATGGCACCGCGATGTTCTTCATAGGTCATGACATCGGCCATTAATTGGCATGGATGAGACTCGTCGGTCAAACCATTGATAACAGGAACCGTCGCATATTCCGCAAGCTCTTGCAGGATCTCTTCAGACGTTGTCCGGATCATGATTGCATCCACAAAACGCGATAAAACACGCGCGGTATCCGCAATGGTTTCACCATGCCCCATCTGTGAGCTGCTTGGATCAAGTAAAACCGCATTGCCACCAAGCTGGTTTATACCCACTTCAAAAGAAACGCGTGTTCTCGTCGAGGGCTTTTCAAAAATCATCGCAAGCGACTTGCCTTCTAATGGCCGCCCGGAAATTTCACCAGATTTCAGCTGAGCCCCATAGCCCAGTATTTCTCTTAATTTAGTCGTTTCGAATTGGCTTAAATCAAGAAAGTGTTTTGTATTGCTCATTTTATTATACCTTATAGACCCGGCGCCAATTTATCAGGCGGCCAGGGTTAATCCTTTGCAGACGTCGTCTAAAATTGCGATCGCTTCATCAACGTGTGATCGGTCAATAATAAGTGGAGGCAGTAAGCGAATAACATTATCTGCAGCACCAACACTAAGCAGGCCACCATCACGCATTGCAGCAATTACATCACTATTAGGAACCCGGCATTTCAAACCAAGCATCAAGCCCGCCCCGCGGACTTCTTCAAAGACGTTCGGGTTTCGGGCAACAAGGCCATCAAGCTTCTCGCGAGTATAATCAGCGATAGAGAGAACACTATCCATAAAGCCGTCTTCTAATAAGACATCCAGAACAGCATTACCAATTGCCATTGCCAAGGGATTTCCGCCGTAGGTACTGCCATGAGTACCCGGCACCATACCAGCAGCAGCCTTGTTTGTTGCCATGAAAGCGCCCATAGGGAAGCCGCCGCCAAGCCCCTTAGCTGTCGCGAGAACATCCGGCTCTATGTCAGCCCATTCATGGGCAAAAAGCTTACCTGTACGACCGTTACCACACTGAACTTCGTCCAAAATCAAAAGCAGACCAAATTCATCACAAACAGTGCGTAAACCCTTAAGGAAATCCATAGACGCAGCACGGATACCACCTTCACCTTGGATCGGTTCAACCATAATCGCTGCGGTCTCTTCGCTAATCGCCGCGCGCAATTCGTTTAGATTCTCAAAAGCAACATGGTCAAAGCCCGGTGTCTGAGGTCCAAAACCTTCAAGATGTTTAGCATTCCCCGCCGCAGACAATGCTGTCATCGTCCGGCCGTGGAACGCGCTGTCACAGGTAATGATACGATACTTCTGTGGTTGTCCGTTATGGCTGTGATACTTACGTGCCAGCTTAATGGCACCTTCCAGCGCTTCTGTTCCAGAATTGGTAAAGAAGACCTTATCGGCAAAAGAGTTTGCAACAAGGCGTTCTGCCAGCGTCTCACCACCTGTAATTCTGTATAGGTTAGAAACGTGCCACAGCTTACGGCCTTGTTCCTCTAGTGCAGCAACAAGCTTTGGATGACTATGCCCCAAGGAATTAACAGCAATACCACCAGCAAAATCAAGATATCGTCGGTTTTCAGCAGTATATAAGTAAGGACCTTCGCCCCGCTCAAATGCGAGGTCGATACGTGCGTAGGTGGGCATTACTGCGTCACTCATGGTATCTCTCTTTAATATCTGCTGAAAAAACAAAGCCCGGGGCGACAGTCAGTCACCCCGGAGCAACGTATTAACCCAATATCGATGCCCGCTGTCAACTGGAACAAGCAGGATTCACAAGGTTTTTAGCAGAAAAGCTATTTCACAGGCGTAATGGTGAAGCCTTTATCCTGCAAAAGCTTTAAAACCCCCTGTTGCCCGGGCAAATAGACTGCGTCTATCACAGTTAAACTATTCCCCTTTTCAAGGGTCTCGCCCATCCGTGAAACCATTTGAAGGTTACGGTTAAAAACAAGACTTTCCATGTACCTTGTCTGTGCTTCTGGTGACAAAACAGATATCTCGTCAAGAACCTCTTGATACAGCGCACCGGATGATTGAGCGAGAAAGTTGTTAATTCGGGTTTGATAGGTGGCTTCTACAGTTTGAATTTCTGCGGGCAGCGTATCCAGCAATGCTAATTGGTCCGCTTCGTTTGATGCATCTGCAATTTGGAGCTGTTCTTCGATAGTTTGAAGCTGCACAATTTCTATACCCCGCTCAATCGCGACATCCTGAAACGTTTGATTAAGCGTCCTGATTCCCAATGAAATTCGTGATGCTTCGGACGGGGGGGATGAAAAAACAACCCGTGCGGCCCAAGGTTTCAACACATCCATCTGTCGTGCCAGATATCCGTATTCATAGCCAATAACTTTGATATTCTCGAAC
The DNA here is from genome assembly GCF_937128705.1 of uncultured Kiloniella sp. Classification (GTDB taxonomy): domain Bacteria; phylum Pseudomonadota; class Alphaproteobacteria; order Kiloniellales; family Kiloniellaceae; genus Kiloniella. Next base: position 4,692 of record NZ_CAKZMP010000434.1, read on the forward strand.
GTTTCTGGCGAAACAAGGTCTCTTAGTCGGCGATTATCATTATACAGCATCACACTGAATAACTTCTGTTTAATCGCATCATCATCACGGATATCGACCATAAGATAATCGGCATTTTTTAAGAGCGTATGTGCATAAGCCCCGGCATCGACAACCCGACGATCACTACTATTCAGTGTCCCGTATATATAGCTCGGTTCAGCACCTTGCGTTTCAACTTTCCACAACACCGCATCGCCATTAATTAATGGCTCAGCAACACTGGGTTGCCATGAGAAAACAACCGAAAGTAAAAATAAAACACTGAGAAAGAAACGAACAAAAAACATATTTTCAGCCAATCTTTGATATTGGCCAATCTGCATCAAAGCCATCTTAATTCCTGAAGGAATGGGTTCAACAAATTACGTTGGATCTAAGCCATTGTTACAGATATTCATGCAGATTACATGTCTTGATTAGGACAAAAGTGACTTTTTTTACTATCCTCGCATGGGACACGGGAAACCTGATATCCGCGTTGTACGAGCATATTCAAAATTCCTTTCTCACCTGGCAAGTGTAGAGCACCAACAGCCGTAAAAGAATTTCCCTTTATCAACCCCTTGGTCATCCCATTTATCATATTGAGATTTCGTTTATCTAAAAGTCGCGTTATCCAAATATCGTACATTTCTGGCGGCTCTTCTTTTAGGTCGTCCAGAAGTGTCTCATAAAAACTATTCGTATTTTCTGATAGATACATTTCAACGTATTGTTCCATCAAATCATCATGATGTTGTCCGGCATCGGGCTTTTCAAGAATACGAATAATCGCATCCAGATAAATTTGACGGTCGCGGTCACTAAAAACAGAAAGCTGTTCACGGACGGTTTCCAGACCGTTGACTTTAACCCCATGTTCCTTGGCAAAAGCCCCTAATTGAAAATCCAGCGCAACCCCGCTATCTTGCTGTTTTTCCCTGTCCGGGTCGTTTGGCAAGGCCTTTAAGATTGGGTAAATAGCCCAAAGTTCCAAATCACGCAGAACCTCTTCCTTCACATTCTGCTTCGCGGCTATTTTAACTATTTTTGCATAGAGCTCGCTTGGCAAAACCTCATTCAGGGTTCTGCCGTCATCCCGTATCCGCACATTGTATGATTCGCGCAATTCGCGCTGTGAGAGATTAATTTCCAAATTAAGAAGATCAGCATTTTTAATAAAAGGCTCAACACGATCTTTGATCTTAAGTACTCTTGGGTCCGCAACGTGCATGGTTCCCAAAAGATAACTCGGCTCTCTATTATCTTTCTCAATTTTCCAAAACAGCCCCTTACCATAAGGAATTGCCCCATCGCTAAGAGTTGGGTTTGGAAACAGTAGATAACCAGCAAGCAAAAGAAACGCTAAGAACTTATACTGGGTAGAAAAAATACCATAAGGGAAAGACATAAAACTCTCTTTGAAACAGTGCGCCTCACTCCCCTCAAACGGGTAGTACAACACAGTCATCGTTTTCAAACAGTCTAGAAATCACTTCCTTACAAAAGATGAAAATAAACAGGAAAATGGGCCGAATGTTATTAAAAGAACGTCCCAGTCAAAAGTTTTCGGCACAAAACCAGGGCCAAAAAACTGAAGGTGCAATATCAGGCCTTAATCTTGTAGCCGCGCTTAAATAATAACCAACCGCAAACAACCATCACCAAAATCAAACACACGAGCGTGCCACCTTGCCAGATTAAATCTTCGACAGATCCATATCCGGTAATGCCATAGCGAAAGCCACTGATGATCCAAAACATTGGGTTTGCTTCGAAAAGCCATTGCCAACTTTCCGGAATACGATCCAAAGTGAAAAATGTGCCCGATAGAAGACCAAGGGGAAGGACGAGAAAATTATCCACTAATGAGAACTGGTCCCACTTGTCAGACCAGAGACCTACAAGGACACCAATCATAGAAAACAGCAATGCAGCTGAAATCCCAAAGAAAGCGGTTGCGGCAAAACTATACAGCATTGGCCCCGTGAAAACCGTCATCGCCCCCAGAAGCAACAGTGCGACGAGAAGAGCGTTGGCGACACCGGCCAGACTATAGCCAAACAGAAGCTCTATTGGTGATAAAGGAGCCATAAGCACATCGGTTATTACCCCTTCCTGTTTGTCGATAATCAGCATAAAACAAACATTTTGAAACGCCGTTTGCGACAGCACAAACACCGCAAGGCCGGGAGCGATAAACTGCAAGGCAGAAAGTCCGGGAGCCATTTCATCACTTGGCCCCAGAGCAAGAGTGAAAACTGTCATAAACAGCATGGTCGAAACCATCGGCCCTAAAAGGCTTTCAACCCAGAACCGCATAAACCGGATAACGCCACGGCGATAGAACAAAGTCCAGATGCGTAAAAATGCGATAATACGGACGCCTTCACCGGGCACAACATTGTTGCTTTGATCTGGCGTCACGTTATTCATCCCATCAGGCTTTCAAACGATAACCAGTGGTAATCAGACGATGTGTAACAAACCACAGGATGAGGTTAACCACAGGAAGTAAAATAGCCCCAATCATAATATTTCCGTCAGCATGACCGATAAAACCATACCGGAAACCATCAATCATATAAAAGAAAGGGTTAAAATGGGCCACAGCAACCCAAGCATCGGGCAGACGGTCGATTGAATAGAACGTTCCGGAAAGGAAGGAAAGCGGTGTGATAATAAAATTAGTCACCGCAGCAATGTGGTCATATTTTTGTGCCCAAATCCCGCCAAGCATTCCGAGAAGAGCCAGCATCATACAAGCATTAATGGCAAACCATAACGCCGACAAAGGATGCGCCAGTGAAACGGGAAGGAAAAGCATCATCGCAAAAAATACAGTCAGCCCGACCATCAAGCCACGGGTAATCCCCCCGGCCGCAATTCCGAGGGCCATTTCCCACGGCGCCAGAGGCGGCATAAGGATATCAACGATATTCCCTTGAACCTTGGCAATAAGAATAGACGACGATGTATTGGCAAAGGAATTTTGCGTCATGGTCATCATCATCAAACCTGGCGCAAGGAAAGTAATATAATCAACACCGCCCACAGTCCTGCTCAGGCCCCCAAGAGCCAGCGCGAAGACGGCTAAAAACAACAAAGTTGTGATGACGGGCGCCATGAGTGTCTGTGTGAAAACGTTTAAAAAGCGTTTTACTTCACGACTGTAGAGAGTCCAAAGACCAAGGGTGTTCACACGACCTATGGTACGGGGAGCTATTTGGGTAAGTTTTTGATCGATCAAAGCCATGCGACACATTTACGCAACCATTCCGTTGGCTTCAAGGGCAAGATCCTAATTACTTCTTATTTTTGCCATTTTTATTTTCCCCGCGTTAAGAAAAGCACAATGAAATCTACTATTTCAAATCTTTTATCAAAGCTTTGAGTTTCGCTTTTCTATTCACAGGTATCAAACGCCAATCACATCCTTTGATCGCGCCCTCCAATGCATAAAGATAATTCACGGAGAGTCGATGTTCATCGCAAAAACGAAAATATAGCCGCCTAAATACTTCTTCCGCACCCAATTCGATTAATTGATCTGACGAAGTAATCCCGATATCTACCAATTGAGTAACGGATTTAGGCCCCAGATTTTTCAAGGCGAGAAGTTCTTCTTTTGGATCACGGTTCATTTTGAAATAAATTTTTCGACAAAAAGAATTGGCCCAGGAACGTCTCCGTGGCATGTATAAGAACATGATGGAACGGTCAGAAAAAAACAACCGCGAACAACCCAAACGTAAAGTCCCCAGAAAAGCGACAGCAAAATATCTGGGAAATGTTGCTCGATTTTATCTGGAACGCTACGCCACAACAGAAGTCGGTCTGCGCCGTTACCTTATGCGCAAAGTAAACCTCTCTGCCAAAGAGCACGGAACAATCCCGCAAGAAGGGGCAGAGATCATTGAAGGACTGATCTCTAAATTCCGTGATTTGAATTTCCTGAACGATGCACGTTACGCCGAAGGTCGAAGCGGCAGTTTACATCGCAAGGGAATGTCACTTCGTGCCATCCGACAGGATCTGTCGCTCAAAGGTGTCCCCGAAGACCTCACCAATAAAGCCATTGATCTTATTCGAGAGGAAAGTAGCAATCCCGATTTGGAAGCGGCTATTTCCTATGCACGAAGGCGCCGCCTTGGTCCTTACCGAACCGACGACAAACGCGAAGAACGACGGGACAAAGATCTCGCCGCGCTGGGCCGTAAGGGTTTTTCTTTCGCTATCGCAGAGCGTGTTATTCTTGCTTATGACATTGAAGAACTGGAAGCCGAAGCAGGACTTTAACTCAGTTAGATTCGGTTTCTTTCCTGATTTTAATCATTATGGTTTTCTGGCAACCGCACACCACAATCGGTGCGGAATGAACAGGGGATCATCAGAAAAATCCCGACGAAGTAAGTCGCCGTGTTCTTTATCAAAAGCAGCAACAGCATCAGGGGACAACGAAGCTGAAACACCAGCAGACGCCCGAATACGCCCCCGCCAGTCTTCATGGCTATAACGAACACGTAAATCCTGGCTGAAGGTTTCTATCGCTTCAAAGCCACCCGTTGCCAAATCTACTGTCCACTGTGGATAAATACCTGTTCCCCCCGACATTTCCCACGCCGGGTTATGTTTGGAAATGAGACTTTCTGTTGCTGAAACGACATTTCTTGGCAAAGGAAGCCAATCAAAGTGACAAATGACAATATATCCGCCGGGTTTGAGTATCCGTTGGCATTCTTTTGTCGCCTTTGTGGCTTCAAACCAATGCCAGCACTGGCCAGCTGTCACGACATCAAAGCGAGCATTATCAAGGCCTGTTGCTTTATCCGAGCGAGCAAGCCCAAGTATTGCAACGCCTGCAAGGTCGAAGTGAAAATTTCATCAGCGATTGCGCTGCTCATAAACCTAAATTGTTAATCATACTCGATGGTACGTGGCGTAAAGCTTACCGTATGTTGATGTTGTCGCCAAATATACACGCACTGACTCAAATATGTTTGCCCGAGCAGCTTGCAAATAATGGTCAGTATTTGATACGAAAAGTAGCTAAAAAAAATGCGCTGTCCAGCCTAGAAGCAACCTGTTATGCTCTTGCCTTGCTTGATGGCGAATTGCATGATTCGATTGAAGAAAGTATGCATGAAGGTGATGTTAAAAATCCTGATAAAATTCATTGTGGCCATTATCAAGTGTTACTCGATAAATTTGCACAGTTTAATCATTTTCAGTTATCGTTTAGAAAATAGTTCTAGCCCTTTTAACCATTAATACAATGTGATCCTAATGACCTTGAAAACTCTTTTTACCTTATCCTCGATCTCCGCAATATTGCTAAGTAGTAGCTTACTCAGTGCTTATGCTAGTACAGACACTAAACGAGAAACCCGAGAGCCTGAAGCCGCTACAGGAATAACGGTTAAAAAAGCTGTGCATGGCTCAAAGTTTATGGTTGCTAGTGCAAACCCCTACGCCAGTGAAGCTGGCTTGGCTATTTTAGCGCAAGGTGGCAGCGCTGTTGATGCAGCAATTGCAAAGATCGGCGATCAGAATGCGATGCTCGCCCATATTGGCGGCAATATCGAAGCGCAGTTGGCCGCTGTAAGAATGAAGCCCGCGCTAAGCACAAATTCGGCTTGGGCACGAACATTCCGCGTTCAATTCCAAAGTCAATATCCGCAGCGGACCGTGATAAAACAACACCTGCTGCGAAGCCGTTGGGATATTGAACGGCACCGAATTTCAGGTCGCCCATTGTCACGCGCAATCT
>NZ_CAKZMP010000435.1 GCF_937128705.1 uncultured Kiloniella sp.
ATACTGCTATACTCATTTACTGGCGATGGCCGTCCCTTTGGGGGCATCCGCGGGTTTCAGCATCTTTGCAGATGCCAATAGTGCGCCCCCGACAATTAGCAGGCAAGCAATAGCGATGGTCCAGCTTGCTTGGGCCAAGCCGACAGCAACCAATAGTAATGTGCTGAGAAGCGGTGCCCCATAAGATAGGGCACCCAGAACCTGGATTTCGCCATGCTTTGTGCCGTAATCCCAGACAAAAAAGGCAAGCCCAACGGGGCCAAGGCCAAGGGCTAGGATTGCGAGCCATTGTGTTTCTGTCGGCGGCACCCAAGTTTCCGTGCCTAGGTGGAAAACAAGACCTAGCAAAGCCGTCGCACCGCAAAACCCCGTGACAGCATCACTTGGAACTTCTTTGAATTTTCGGTTAAGAACAGAATAGCCTGACCAAGTCAGTGCACATGCTATAGCTGCCAGATATCCCATGTAGTGATCTGTATTCCACGACAGGCTTTGTCCTTTGGTGACAATCAGGACAGCACCGGCCAGCCCGATAAGAGTACCGGCTACATGAAACCAGTATAGTTTCTCTCCTGGTAACAGAGCAGAGAAAAAAACGATGAGTAGTGGCCAGAGATAGGCGATCAAACTGGCTTCAACGGCTGGGGCATTGTGCAAGGCGATGAAGTAAAACAGGTGATAGCCAAAGAGGCCACCGACAGAAACAATCCATACAATGGGTTTTTGCTTTAAACTTTTAAAAGAACTCCTTCCTTTACAGGCCAAAAGTATAAACCCAGATACAAAAGCAATAAAGAATGTGAGGGCTAAGAGCTGGAAGGGGGGGATACCTTTTGCCCATGTGGTGAAAAGCGCGAGAAGAGCCCACAAAAGAATAGCAATCGTGCCAATAATAGTGGCGCGTACATGAGGACTTGGTGTGGTTGTCATTTCTGCCTGTTCCTAAACGGTGGGTCAAAGATAAGGCTCGGAATGTAAAGATCTTCACGGAAATGTCTTGTTCCAGATTCTGTTTGTTTGGACCGAAAGTCTGATTCATATCGTGTTATGATGGGCGCGATCATTTCCGGGGGTTATACCAAAGTTGTTCCGGTAAGATCTGCTAAAGCTACTTTGATCTGAATAGCCAACATCTTGGGCGATCTGCACAAGAGGCAGTTTTGTATTTAGAACGAGCTGTCGGGCGTGTTCCAGTTTCAGGTTGGTTTGAAATTTTTGCGGTGAATAACCCAGGTAATTACTGAAAAGAGCATGAAGATGACTGACGGAGAGACAGGCTTTGTTAGCGATATCTTGTGATGACAGCTTTCTGGTGTGGTTCTGTTTGATAAATTTCAAAGCGCTTTGTAGCTTTTGCGGTAACTTGTCCTCAGTAGAATTATTGCGGTCGGCCAAGGCTAGCAAAAATAGTTTTATGCTCTGTTCACCGATGGTGCTCAGGGTTTGGTCTTTGAGCTCAGTCGCTGTAAATTTGCTAAGATTTAAAAGCCCGTCGTCTAATGGAAAGAGAATTTGATTGTGAGCGCGATCCCAGAGTGAATTCAATTCGGGCATGTAATTGGCGTCGTTGAAGTCAAAGTCAACAACCGTGAAGCTGTTGGGATTTACCCCCCGAAATGCATGAGTGTCATTGGCCGTGACTATCGCGACTTGATCTATTCTTGCCACTCCCGAGGATTGTTCAGCCTCCAGCTCCAACTCTCCCTTATGTGGGATAATCAGCTGGTGAAAAGCACTGTGGCTATGACTTTTAAAGTCACTTGTATAGGTTCGACGGTTTGCTCTCATCGCTATATTTTATCAGGGTGAACAGCAAAGCCAAGCTATGTTGTTCAAAGCCTCGTGTACTCTTTTGTGTGCTACTTTAACAAAGGTATTCTGGACGAGGTGTTGATGAAACAGATCATCTTCTTAATCACAAGTTAAAACAATTTCGTATAATATATGTTATCTTCGTTGATCATATTGCTAAAGAGCAAAGGTGAGATTTGATTGTTTTGTGATCTGTAATCAAAGTATACGATTACTATGGACTGGTTGGTGTCTATGAGAGTGTGTGGATATGGGACTGTATTTTACCTGCTGTTAAGCTTGCTCTTTGTTCCTGCACAGGCGCAAAATATATACACAGAAAATTTTCCGCCTTATAACTATCAGGTTGATGGGAAATTATCGGGATTATCCAGTAAAATTATCCAGCAAATGGCCCGTGAAATAGGTGCTGAGCCTTCCATCACCTTCTTGCCTTGGTCAAGAGCCTATAAATATGCAAAAGAGAGGGCGAATACCGGTATTTTCTCTATTGTCCGAGTTCCTCCAAGAGAAGCTGACTTTCAATGGGTTGGTCCTATTGCGACTGTAAATATGGGGATATATACATCTGAACTTAACGATAATGAATACTTTGGAGAAAATGAAGAACGTCTAGAGCAGGCCAAGGAGGCTGTTAGTGTTGGGGTGCAACGAGGAGGTGCCGCAGAGAAAATCCTTATGTCGATGGGTTTCAAAAATTTGTACCATTCCGCAACGACGCGCAAAGCTATTCTGAGATTGATCGACTATCGATACGAGTTGTTGGCTCTTGATGGCAATTATTTAAAGTTTATATTAGAAGCTGAAAATATTCCGCTATCGCGTATTCGTAGGGTTGCGGATATCGGCGAGTTTGATCTCTATCTTGCTTTTTCAAATAGTACGCCAACGGAAGTCGTTGAAAAATGGCAACAGGCACTGGATATCATTAGAAATCGTTCTTTGAGCGAAGACAAAGGTGTTGTGAATTAATACCTTACCATTTTAAATTGATCATAGGCGCAAGCCGAAACCTTACCTTTGTACAAATAATGTGGTGGCGATATTACGGCAACAACTGTGATTTCTGCGTTATAAAAACATTGAGTTTTTTAGCTTACAAGAGCGTGCCACTCTTGCTCAGTCAGGGTTTTGACACCCAAATCAGCAGCTTTTTTCAGTTTGGAACCTGCGTCTGCACCAGCTACAACGTAATCAGTTTTTTTCGATACAGATCCTGACACTTTTGCGCCAAGGCTTTCTGCCTTTGCTTTGGCTTCGTCCCGGGACATTGTTTGAAGCTTGCCTGTGAAAACAACTGTTTTTCCTGTTACAGGTGAATCAGAGCTGATTTCGAGGATAAATTCTTCAACGCTTATTTGCGCTTTCAGGTCTGTAATGACTTCCTGATTATGGGGCTCATTAAAGAAGGCAATCAGGTCACCAGCCATGGATGCGCCGATGCCGTCAATAGACAGTAATTCTTGTAGAGCATCGCTTTCCGGATCATGGGAAAGTCGTGTAATTTCTTCTATGCGCTCTAGCGTACCATAGGTTTTTGCCAATAATTTGGCAGTGGCCTGACCGATTTGCGGAATACCGAGAGCAAAGATAAAGCGGTCAAGGCCGATCGTTCTTTTGCTTTCAATCGCGTTATACAGTTTTTCTACTGATTGCCGCCCCCAACCGGGTTGGTTACGCAGGGGAGTCAAGCTTCTGCGGTCATTTTCAGCCAGTCGGAACAGGTCTGCTGGTGACTTAATGGTGCCTTGTTCAAAGAAGAATTTTATCTGTTTGTCACCAAGGCCCTCGATATCAAAGGCGTTCCGGCTGACAAAATGTTTCAGCCGTTCGACGGCCTGTGCGGGGCATATCAACCCCCCTGTGCAACGGGTGACAACCTCGCCTTCTTCTTGTGTGGCCTGTGATCCACATTCTGGACAGTGATCAGGAAAGGGGTAGGGGACAGAGTCAGCGGGGCGTTTATCAAGTATAACTTCAACGACCTGTGGAATAACATCACCAGCACGCTGGATAACGATGCTATCGCCTTCTCGCACATCCTTCCGTTCTATTTCGTCTCGGTTGTGTAGGGTTGCGCGCGAGACAACAACACCCCCAACAGTAATTGGTTCGAGGTTTGCAACAGGGGTCAGAGCGCCTGTACGGCCAACTTGGATGGTAATTTCGTTTAGTCGGGTAATGGCCCGTTCAGCCGGAAACTTGTGAGCAATTGCCCATCGTGGTGCGCGACTGACAAAGCCCAAGCGGTCTTGCCAATCAAGGCGGTTAACTTTGTAGACGATACCATCAATCTCATGATTGAGATCGGGGCGGTCGGTCATAATTTGGCGGTAATAATCTAGAACGTCTTCTAATGAAGAACAGATCTGACCGGGATTAACGGGCAGCCCCCAAGCTTCCATTTTCGCCCGGACATCTGTGAGACTTTCACCTAAGGGTTCAGAGGTTTCGCCCCATGCATAGGCATAGAAATCAAGTGGTCTTGCGGCTGTAATTGCGGGATTAAGCTGCCTGAGTGATCCGGCTGCGGCATTGCGTGGATTGGCAAAAGTCTTTCCACCAGTTGATGCCTGATTTGCATTAAGTTCCAGAAAACGGTCCCGACGCATATAAACTTCACCGCGAACTTCAACAACATCAGGATAGGAGGAACCTGAAAGTTTGTGCGGGATACAGGCAATAGTTTTGACGTTTTCTGTGATATTTTCACCAACAGCACCATCACCACGGGTTGCAGCCTGTACAAGGACACCCTTTTCATAGCGGATAGAACAGGAAAGACCATCGATCTTGGGTTCCGCAAATATATTTACAATCTCGTCTTTGCTGAGACCAAGGAAGCGTCTGATGCGGGCGAGAAATTCAGAAACATCTTCGTCAGCAAAAGCATTGCCAAGTGATAGCATGGGGACGCTGTGTTTTATCTTTCCAAAACCGGAAGAGGGCGCAGAACCTACTTTGTGCGTTGGGCTGTCTTCGCGGACAAGATTTGGAAATGCTTTTTCAATGGCTTCGTTCCGACGCCTTAGAATGTCGTATTCGGCGTCAGTTAGTTCAGGCTCATCATTTTGATAATAAAGCGCATCGTGACGTGCTATTTCCTTGGCAAGATATGCCAGCTCTTTCGTGGCTTCTTCAGCGCTTAACCTTTCCGTCTCTGGATCAAAGAGAGAGAATGTAGAGATGTCTTTGGTCAAGGTATTTATCCTAAAAGGCTATCAGCTGCTGAACGTGCTTCATTTGTTATTTCTGCACCAGAGAGCATGCGGGCGACTTCTTCACGACGTTCTTCGTTGCTTAAATGGAAAACGGTAGTGGTGGTCTGATCCGCTTTTGATGACTTCGCGACTTTGAGGTGTTGTACACCTTTTGCCGCGACTTGTGGACTGTGTGTGATGACAAGTATCTGTCGCTCATCAGCAAGGCGAGATAAACGCTCCCCAACTGCGTGGGCTGTAGCACCGCCGATCCCTGCATCCACTTCGTCAAAGACAAGACAGTCAACCGGGCTGACCTTTGCCATAACCACTTTCAAGGCAAGTAGGAACCGCGCGAGTTCACCGCCGGATGCTATTTTACCTAAGGGTCCGGGTGTCGAGCCAGAGTTCGTGGCAACCAAGAAAGCAACCTGATCCCATCCGTGTTGGCCCCAGTTTTCTTCTGGCTGGATAATGAGTGATGTCTGAAAAACAGCACGTTCTAGCTTTAGTGGAGGTAATTCATTGTTGATTGCTAAATCAAGCTCGGTCGCTTTTTTGTGTCGGGATTTACTTAAATTTTCAGCTGCTTTGACGTACTTACTTCTGGCTTCTTCACACAAGCGATCAAGTTCCTGCAAATGTTCATTGCCAGTGTCGATCAGCTTTAACTGTTCTGCGATGGTATCTCTTACGGTGGCCAGTTCTTCGGGTTCTACGCGGTGTTTGCGCGCGAGATCTTGGTAGAGAAAGTAACGTTCTTCTGTTTCTTGAAGGCGTGTTGGATCAAGATCTAAATCGTTTGAGATATCTTGTAGAGAACCGAGAGCATCCTGTACTTCAAATGTTGCACGGTCCAGCGCTTCTATAACAGGTTGCAGCTTTTCGCCTACATTTTCTGGCGTTGTTGTCAGATACCGCTGGGCTTCAGCAAGAGAGTTTTCAGCGCCACCGATGCCGTTGTCACCGCTAAGTTCCAGAGTACAGGCATTCATTGCCTCTATAAGTTTTTCACTGTGGATCAGTAACTGTCTTTGTGATGATAGCGAGGCTAATTCGCCCTCTACGGGAGAGAGTGTATCAAGCTCTTCCAGTGAGTGACGAAGGAATGTTTCTTCCCGTTGGGCCTGAGCCAGCTTTTCATCAGCTTCAGATCGTTCTTTTACAAAGCGTTGCCACTTTTGCCAAAGTGCTGCTGTTTCAGAAGCTAGGTGATCGTTGTCACTTGCGGCATCGAGTAGGTTTCTGTGGTTGCTTTGATCTAAAAGGCCACGTTGTTCAAACTGGCCCTGTATTTCGATCAGTAAATCGCCTGCTTGCCTGAGAAGATTGGCTGAAACAGGTGTATCATTAATATAGGCGCGGCTTCTGCCATCAGCGTTTAGGACCCGTCTAAAAACAAGTAGGTCATCCTCTACGGAGACATCTTTTTCCTTGAGAAAATCAAAAACGGGGTGTGTTTGGGCCGGATCAAAAACTGCAGATACGGTTGCTTTGTCTGTTCCTTGACGGACCAGTCGTGATTCTGCTCGGGCGCCAAGTGCGAGCCCCAGTGAATCCAGTAAAATTGATTTACCCGCTCCGGTCTCGCCTGTCAGGACACAAAGACCATTTTCAAAGGAGAGTTCAAGGCGGTCAATCAAGACGACATTGCTGATAGAAAGATTCAGCAGCATGGAGCATCTACCCCTAGAGAATGGAATCCCAAACTTCAGAAATCCAAGAACCATCTTTTTCTTCAGGTTCCAGATCTTGCCCTGTCAAGAGCGCGTAGCTGTCTTGGTACCAGCGTTCGCCGGGGAAGTTATGCCCCAGGACCGAAGCGGTCGCTTGTGCCTCTTCAATAATACCAAGCGCAAGATAGGCTTCAACAAGACGGTGTAATGCCTCTGGCACATGCGTGGTTGTCTGGTATTGACCAATCACCATTCTGAAACGGTTAATCGCAGCGAGGTATTCTTTACGATTGAGATAAAAACGACCAATGGTCATTTGCTTTCCGGCTAAGTGGTCGTTTGCCAGATCAACTTTTAACTGGGCATCGCGCGCATATTTACTATCAGGGAACCTGCGGACAACATCTCGTAATGATGTGAGGGCATCGCGAGTCATCTTTTGGTCGCGGCCAACATCTGAGATTTGCTCGTAATAACAGAGAGCTTTCAGATAATAGGCGTAGGGTGTATCGCGGTTTCCCGGATGCAGATCAATAAATCGGTCCAGTGCACTGATTGCGTCGTCGTATTTATTTTCGGAATAGAGAGCAAAAGCGGCCATAAGTTGTGCTTTGGATGCCCAGACTGAATAGGGGTGTTGGCGTTCTACTTCGTCAAACAGTCTGGCAGCATCTTCATTTTCACCCGCTTTCAGGGCGTTGTTGGCGCTATTATATAGCTCTTCAACGGGACGCTCCTCATAGACTGGCTTTTCGTCCGAGCTACAGGCAGCTAAAGACGCCATTAGGGATGCGGCTAGAAAAACTTGTTTACAGGATTTATCAATCTGTTGTCCGAAGAGACGGAAATTCATTTTAGGTAACTCTTTATCCAAAACCAAATTACGCATTCCCAAATTACTCATTCGGGCTTAATCCACTGGCAAACTACACGGTAAATCATGCCAATGGTAGGGGTATAACCACAGCACTATAAGGCTTCAAACTCTTGTCCTCAAGCATCCTAAAGATAACTTGATGGCAAAGTCGTGAAAAAAATTATTTTAAGGGTGTAAGAAATGAAAAAAGCCCAGAAATTCCGGGCTTTAACGATGGTGCAGTAAAAGGTGAATTAAACCAAAGCAGCGACGGCACGTTCTGGTGCAACATAGCTGGAATTTACAGGAATGTTACTTTCGTTGGTCGGCAAAGTGGCCCATTCCCAAGCGCTGTTGTCAGAAAGAAGCTGTTTTACCAAGCGATATGTCTGGGCATGCCCACTTTTGATGCCGTGGTAGTGACCAATAATCGGTGCACCGGCAAGGAACAGATCGCCGATAGAATCCAGAATTTTATGACGGACAAACTCGTTGCCATACCGAAGGCCGCCTTCGTTCATAATCGTATCACCATCAATAACGATGGCATTGTCTAGGGAACCGCCGCGGGCAAGGCCCATTTTCCGAAGTTGATCTGCTTCATGCAGGAAGCCAAAAGTGCGTGCACGGCTAACTTCCTGTTTGTATTGATCTGGACGAACTTCCATAAAGAGTTCCTGGTGTCCGATTGCCTGCGTATCAAAATCAATTTCGAAACTAACTGAAAAACCTTCAGCAGGGCTAAGGATACCTGAACGCGTTTCTTCGTCGTCACGTACTTCTTTAAGAATGCGTATGGCACGCTTTGGTGCGTTTTGTTCAACAACACCTGCGCATTCAATTAAAAAGACAAACGGGGATGAACTGCCGTCCATTACAGGTACTTCACAGGCATTGATGTCAATGCGACAGTTATCGATACCAAAGCCGGCAAGTGCTGACATTAGGTGTTCGATGGTGCCAATTTTTACATCGTCTTTCACGAGAGTTGTGCAAAGTGGAGATTCAATGGCGTATTCCCAAGTCGCTGGGATGATAGCGCCTTTTCCGGCTACGTCGGTGCGGTGGAAAACAATGCCACTACCCGGCTCAGCAGGATGAAGCGTCATAACAACATTGTCGCCAGAGTGTAGCCCGACACCAGAGCAATTAATTGCACTTTTGAGTGTCTTTTGTTTCAGTACACGATTAGCAGATGTGTTGGTTTTCATGAGTACGCTTCGTTTGTTAGTTAATCCCCCCGGAGCAGCCGAACTGTTCATCCGATAAAATGCAACAAGGGAACGATAGCTCGTCCCCCTGTTTCTAACAAATCACTGTTTGTTTCAGTATGTTACGAAATGTAACGTACTCTGAAATATTTGCTCTTAATTCGCCTGACGCCGCAGAAATGCTGGGATATCCAGAAGGTCTTCTTCGGCAGAAGGTGTCTGAAGTCGGTCTTGAGGGTCTAAGCCAGTCAGTCTTGGTTGCTGGCTTGGCTTTTGGGCGTTGCTAGATGCAGGCGATTCGGATGGTGCTGCCGCTGGTGCCACAGCTGTCGCGGTTTGTGCGTTTACAGTTGCTTTCCCCATCTGAAGTTCGTCTTGTTCTTCTGACTGTGTCGCAGCTTGAAGAGCACGGGCCGCACCGCCAGTGATACGTCCAAACAAGCCGCGACCTTTTTTGGACGCGTCTTCGTGTTTATCAGTCCCGTTAGCCAGGGCAGCAGCTGCAAAAGGATCAGCTTTCTGACCTGTCACCTGTGGGGCCGCCGGCTTTTGGTTTGCAACAGTGGTTGGTGTCGGGGCAACAAAGGTGTCGTTCTTGATTTCAGCTTGTGGTGCTGTCGCGGAAACTGGCTGAGTATCTGCTTCACTGCGTGTGATTGCTGATTCGATGCTCGTCTGTGACGGGCCTGTTTCAATAACAGGTTGAGCAGCAGGTTCTACGCTTGCCGCAGCGGGTGGTGCCAAAGGTGCGGCTGGCTGAGGTGTGTCAGTAACAGCAGCTACTGCTTGTTCTTGTTGTGGCTCAGCGGGTGCTTCTGGTGTTACATCCAATGGCGCTGGTGGTGCTTTAAATTCTTTGGGTTCAGCGGGGCGAATGTTTTTCATTGATTCAGCATCAATACCTGTCGCAACGACGGATACCCGCATGGTACCTTCCATATTCGGATCGTAGGTAGAACCAAAGATGATGTTCGCTTCTGGATCAACTTCGTCACGGATACGATTTGCAGCTTCATCCACCTCAAACAATGTGAGGTCGGGTCCACCAGTGATGTTGATCAGAACGCCACGTGCGCCTTTCATGGACACTTCGTCGAGAAGCGGGTTGGAAATAGCAGCTTCGGCAGCATCCATTGCACGGCTTTCGCCATCGGCTTCACCTGTTCCCATCATGGCTTTGCCCATTTCGGTCATTACAGCACGAATATCAGCAAAGTCGAGGTTGATCAGGCCTGGCATAACCATAAGGTCGGTGACGCCACTTACGCCAGAGCGCAAAACATCATCCGCCATTTTAAAGGCATCAGCGAAAGTCGTTTTTTCGTTGGCAATTCTGAACAGGTTCTGGTTTGGAATGATGATCAGCGTATCAACATATTGCGCCAGTTCTTCGATGCCTTTTTCGGCAAGACGCATGCGGTGTACGCCTTCGAAATGGAAAGGTTTGGTCACAACGCCGACAGTCAAAATACCCGCATCACGGGCTGATTTTGCAATTACTGGTGCTGCACCTGTTCCGGTGCCGCCACCCATGCCAGCGGTGATGAAGACCATGTTCGAGCCTTCGAGGTGACCAAGGATTTCATCCATGGCTTCTTCTGCGGCAGCTTGCCCAATGTCTGGGCGAGACCCGGCGCCAAGGCCCTGGGTAATGTTTCTGCCGAGCTGGATCGTGCGCTCACATGATGACTGCGCGATTGCTTGCGCGTCGGTATTTGCTATCAAAAACTCGACACCCTCCAGATTACTCTGGATCATGTTGTTTACAGCATTACCGCCTGCACCACCGACCCCTATAACAGTAATCTGAGGGGTCAGTTCGGAATCAACTGGTGGTACATCTAAATTTAAAGCCATCACTAACCTCCGTTGCACGCCGACTCGGCGCATTCGTTTGTCAAGTTGTACTATAAAGTAGTGGAATCAGTCGAGCTAATTCCTAACTTTTTATTAAAAATTTTCACTAAACCACTTCCCAAACTTGTTTATGAAGTTCTGAGGCTGAGTCTCCTCGGGGGTTTTCTCGGTCTGAACATCATTGTGGGCAATGGTTGCGTAGGTTAAAAGACCTGCGCAGGTAGAGAAGCTTGGGCCGCCAGTAGCGTCGGCCAAACCGTTTATGCGTATTGGTCTACCGATCCGAACCTGCTTGTCGAGAATTAAGCTGGCGAGATCTGGAAGACCTGGAAGCTGGCTGGCGCCCCCGGTTAAAACAACCCGTCGTCCGCCGATTTTGTCAAAACCACTCATTTCCAGTTTTGAGCGGACGATTTCAAAGGTTTCTTCTAGTCTTGGCTGTATGATGCCGACCAGAAGAGATCTTGGTACTTGCTGTGGTTGGCTACCAGCTTCTTCACCAACCTGTGGAACATCAATCATTTCTCGTTCGTCTGTCACTGTCGCAACAGCATGACCGTACAAGGTCTTCATGCGTTCAGCTTCGGCAACAGGTGTGGAAAGCCCGCGTGCAACATCATTTGTTACATGGTGACCTCCAACAGGAATGACGTTACTAAAGACCAGCTTTCCTTCGCTGAAGACCGCGATGGATGTTGTGGTGCCCCCCATATCAACCAAGGTGACGCCGAGTTCCATTTCATCGTCAACCAGACAGGCGAGACCAGAAGCATAAGGCGTGAGCACAAAACTCAAGGGGTCAAGGTGACAGCGTTTGACACAGGTGGTCAGGTTTCGCAAAGAATTTGCCGCTGCCGTAATAAGGTGCATTGTCACGCCCAGCATCTCGCCGTGCATTCCCCGTGGGTCTTTGACACCTCGGTTCCCGTCGAGGGTAAAACCCGTCGGCAGAGAGTGAATGAGTTGACGCCCTTGTTCCGGGTTGCCTTCCGGCCCTTGAATTTTACTGGCATGCTCAAGGGCCTGTTTTAGGTCTGTCTCGGTAACTTCATGACCATTAATAGCAACTTCCAGATTGATGTTGTGGGATGTTGGCGACCCGCCAGAAAGGTTTACGAGTACAGTATTGACCGTTTCACTTGCCATTTGTTCAGCAGAATGTACCGCATTGAGTATGGAATCTTCCAAAGCTTCCATATCAACAATGTTGCCGCTTTTCATGCCATGGCTGGCCTGTTGCCCTATACCGATTACCTTTGGCGGGTTATCGCCATCCATTTGGGCTATGAAGCAGCAGATCTTGCTGCTGCCAACATCAATGGCCGCAATTGTTCCATGTTTAATGGCCCCGGGGCTCCGCTTCATGATTGGCGGTTTCCTTGGGTAGAAGGTAGCGTCGTTATGTTTGTCCGAAAACGTGGGGACAGTGCCATTAAGTTTTCTTTCCTTTTACTTTCTTGGTTTTGTTTTTCTCTGACCCGCCAGATGTTCTGACGATGAGACGGTCTCTCAGGCGTAAATCAACGACGATAACGTCGCGTTCCAAAACGCCTTCGTCCCGTTCAATGCGGGCAAAGAATGACCAGGCGTCACTTGCGTCTTCTTCGGGAAGTTGGACATCAACACCATTGTTAAGGCGGATGTTCCAACGACGCCCGCTAACTCGAACGGCAGCTTTCACTCGGTTACCGAGTTCGGGCTCACTTTCGATAAGGGCGAGAACTTCGCGGGCGTGATCAGGTGCGTCCGGTCCAACGATAAGAGGGAGCTTTGCAAATTTATTGGCCTTGGCAGATGTGATCACTTCGCCGCTTTGATCGATGACGTGAAGAACACCTTCTTCTTGCCATAGCGCAAGAGGTTCTCTTTCCTCTAGGCTAACGTAAATAACATCGGGAAGGCGACGTTCAACGATAGCTCTCTTCACCCAAGGTAATTCTTCAAGATCCGCTTTTGCCTGTTCGGGAGAAAAGGATAAAATCGGGGTGCCGCGTTCGACGTCCAGCTTGCTGAGAATAGCCGCAGCGTTGCTTCTTTTGCGACCTTCGACGAGGACATCTTCAACGGATAACCCGGCGTCTGCTGTCATGCCGTGAAAATCTTCAATGCTTTGATCAATTTTTTCCGGGATCCAGCCGTTTGTCCACAAGACAGTGACGAGACCAACAGTTGCAACAAGGCTTCCTGCCGCTGTGCCCCAGAAAACTTTCCGCCAATTAGTGTCACGAAAAGGAATTTTACTCCTTTTCTGAGGTCTTTTACGTCTGCGGGTGGTTTTTTTATTACTACTCATAGCTCCTCCTTGTTCCCCAAGGCTTCTTGGACCATCCAGGAACAGAGTTCAGAGAAAGAAATACCGATATGTTTGGCCTGTTCGGGAACCAGACTGAGATCTGTCATTCCGGGCTGAGTGTTGGTTTCCAGATAATAGAGTTTGCCATCACCATTGGACGTGTCGTCGTATCTGAAATCGCTTCGACTTACCCCGGCACAGCCAAGAATTTGGTGTGATTTGAGTGCAGCATCCATTGCTTCTTGATAAATTGCCTCGGGAATAGGTGCGGGAACTATATGGTCCGTTTTACCCTCGGTATATTTGGCTTCGTAATCGTAAAAACCTTCTTTGGGGGAAAGCTCTGTAACTGCAAGGGGTTTGTTACCCATTACAGCAACAGTCAATTCGCGTCCGGGAATATAACGTTCAACCATTATGTCGCCGGCAAATCCGAGATCTTCGCGCGTCGTTGCAATGTGATTATCGCCTTCGAAGACAATGTGAACACCGACGGACGAGCCTTCGCTTAAAGGTTTAATCACATAAGGTCGGGGCAGAGGATCGCCCGCGACCAGATCTTTTGCTTGAATGCTTTTGCTTTCGGGGACACGGACACCAACTTGTTCGACCATAGCCTTAGCGCGTTCTTTGTGCATGGCAAGGGCAGAACTTAAAACTTTGGAATGAGTATAGGGAATAGATAAAAGTTCAAGAAGACCCTGGACACAACCGTCTTCACCCCATTGCCCGTGGAGTGCGTTGAAAACGACAGTCGCGTTGCTTTCCTGTAGTTGGGCGATCAATGCCGGGATGTCTTGGGAAACATCTATCTCGGATACTGTGTAACCAGCCTCGCGTAATGCCTCAGCACAGGCAGCACCACTGGCAAGAGATACGTCTCGCTCAGCTGAAAAACCACCTTTTAGTAATGCGACATGACACGTCATAAATGTTTCTTCCTTTATATCTTTCTAGTGTTCGCCAGTTTTATGATTTGGTGCTTTGTGCCCAAGACGCTTAATTTCCCAGTGCAGCTCAACATCAGAAGTTTCCTTAACTCGTTTTCTGACTTCTTCGCCGAGATTTTCAAGATCGCTCGCGGATGCTTTGTCATTGTTAATTAGAAAATTACAATGCTGTTCGGATACCTGAGCGTCACCAATCTTAAGGCCTCGGCATCCTGCTTTGTCGATTAGCTGCCATGCTTTGTTGTCATCAGGATTTTTGAACGTACTACCTCCTGTGCGAGACTTGATGGGTTGCGTGCTGCCCCGTGCATCCTGAATTTCCTTCATTCTGGCGGCAATCTCATCCTGATTGCCTGCTGTTCCAGCAAAACAAGCGCGAACAAAAATCCACTCTTCTCCCAAGCCGCAATGACGGTACGCATAATCCAACTGATCTGGTGTAAAGCGTTTCAAGTTTCCTGAAAGGTCGATTGCTTCGGCCCAAACCAGAATGTCTTTTGTCTCACGTCCATAAGCCCCGGCATTCATGCGTAACGCACCGCCAATTGTGCCGGGAACGCCACAGAGAAATTCCACGCCGGTAATGCCAGCTTTCATTGCTGTTTTCGCGACCTTTACGTCTAAGGCTGCGGCACCTGCAATAATCTGATTTTCTGTTTCGTCTGATGTTTCTACCTTGGCAAAAGCTGGTCCTAGACGAATAACAACACCGGGAATGCCGCCGTCGCGGATCAATAAATTTGACCCGACCCCGATGACAAGTACTGGTGTTTCTGCGGGTTTGTTCTTTAGAAAGTGAATCAGATCGTCCTGATCTGCTGGTGTATAGAGCACATCTGTTGGCCCCCCGACCTTAAACCAGGTGACCTTTGCTAATTGCGCATCAGTCTTATAGCTGCCCCTGACTTGGGGCAGGCTATGTATAAGATGGTTTTCTGAGGGGACTTGTTGAGACATGCTTATTTACGGCCTCCGGAAAGTGCTGTTTCTAGCTGATCTGGTAAGGCGTGGGCCCAGGCTGAAATAGATCCGGCACCAAGGCAAACCACAACGTCACCTGTGTTTGCCGTTTTTGCGATTAATTCAGCTAGGTTTTCAGGCCCTGATAGAGCAACTGCATTTCTGTGCCCACGGGTAATAAGCCCTTTTACGAGGCTATCACGGTCTGCGCCTTCTATCGGTTCTTCCCCAGCGGTGTAAACGTCGGAAACGATAACCTGATCCGCATCGTTAAAGCAGGAACAGAAGCCTTCGAAGTGATCTGAAAGACGGGAATAGCGATGGGGTTGTACGACGGCAATCACTTTGGAATTTTCGTCGATGGCCTGTCTGGCTGCTTGTAAAACGGCAGCAATTTCGACTGGATGGTGACCGTAATCATCGATAATGGTGATGCCATTGACTTCGCCTGTTTTGGTGAAGCGACGTTTTACGCCCTTGAAATCTAAAAGTGATGCCCGGATTTCGTCGTCATTCATGCCCAATTCACTGGCGACAGAAATCGCCGCAAGTGCGTTGAGGATGTTGTGGTTCCCCAGCATTGGTAAACGGCAGTCAGTAATCGTTCTGCTGTCTGCTTCGTTTCTTTTGGAAATAACCACATCAAAAACATTACCCGTTATTTCAGTGCGAACATTAACGGCACGGAATTTTGCCTGTGGGCTAAAGCCATATGTGACAATTCTACGGTCTTCGATACGGCCAATCAGTGATTGAACGACGGGGTGATCAATACAGAGAACGGAAAATCCATAGAAGGGAATGTTTTTCACAAAGGTCGCGAAAGCATCATGGAGTGCTTCTATTGAGCCATAAAATTCCATGTGTTCCGGGTCAATATTTGTAATGACCGAGATCGTGGCGGGTAGCTTGATAAAGGTGCCATCACTTTCGTCGGCTTCAACAACCATCCAGTCACCATCGCCCAAGCGTGCGTTGGTGCCATAGGCATTGATAATGCCGCCATTGATAACTGTCGGATCAAAACGTCCGCCATCAAGAAGTGCCGCAATCATAGAGGTTGTTGTTGTTTTACCATGCGTCCCGCCCACGGCAACGCAGGATTTGAAACGCATCAGCTCAGCAAGCATTTCGGCACGTCGAACAATCGGGGTCAGATTATTGCGTGCTTCTTCTATCTCTGGGTTATCAAGTTTGATCGCAGATGATACCACAACAACACGGGCGTCTTTCACATTCTCAGCCTTATGGCCGATCATAACTTTGATACCCATGTCGCGCAGACGGAGAACGTTGGCTGATTCAGCGATATCGCTGCCTTGAATTTGATACCCAAGATTGTGGAGGATTTCGGCAATGCCGCTCATCCCGATACCGCCAATGCCGACAAAATGCAGAGGACCTATGTCTAGCGGCATGCCTTTCATGCTACTGCCCCCGTTGAAACGTTCTCGCTTGTTAATTTTTCGTCTCCGTTACTTTCTTTTATGCCGCACACAACATCTGCGAGATTACTCGCGGCGCCAGTAATGGCACTGTTGCGGGCACAAGATGCTGATCTTTCCAGCAGTTGTGTGTGTGAAAAAAGTGAAATTAATCTATCAGCCAGTTTTTGCGGCTCTAGACAGCCTTGCGCCATAAGCCATCCAGCCCCTGCGTCTGTGAAATCACTAGCATTTTCAGTCTGGTGGTCGTCCGTCGCATGGGGGTAGGGAACAAGAATGGCAGGGCGTCCGGCTGCGGCCAGTTCTGTTACTGTTGAAGCGCCTGAACGACAAATAGCGATATGTGCGGCTGCAAGCCTCGCGGGCATGTCATCAAAAAAGACCCTGAGGTCCGCTTTGATGCCTTTGGCATTATACAGAGCCTCGATTGCCTCTGCTCCTTCGCCACGTACCTGTTGCGAAACATGAAGACGTGTCCGAATCTCTTCGGGTAAAAGGGCTAGGGCTTCTGGAACGACAGTATTAAATACGGTTGCGCCTTGGCTGCCACCCGTGACAAGGATGTTTAGCACGGACTGATCAGTTGGTGCCTGATAATCCACTTCTCGTAGGGCTAAAATTTCAGGACGAACCGGATTTCCCGTCAGGGTGATTTTTTTCTCTAACCCTTGCGGAATATGGCTAACGCTTTTGAACGAGGTACAAATGCCCAGAGCTTTACCAGCCATTAATCGATTGGCACGACCAAGGACTGCGTTTTGTTCGTGCAGGTAAAGAGGAATGCCGAATTGTCCCGCGGCTAAGCCTGCAGGCACAGAGGCATAGCCGCCAAAAGCTACCACAACATCGGCTTTGATAGATTTTAGAAGTTTTCGGGCTTTCAGGGTGCCGATGAAGATTTTACCGAGACTAAGGACTTTACGTACAATGCCGCCGCCCGCAACGCCACCAGCAGAGACACGATAGACTGTAACGTCTTTCAGGTCTTCGCCAAATCCGGCACCCCTAAGATCTGTCACAAGGCTGACTTTGTTGCCACGTGCGAGTAATTCTTCGGCAAGGGCGCGTGCGGGGAACATATGTCCCCCCGTTCCGCCCGCTGTCAGTACGATATGCATTGGTTTTTTCGTTATCATTATATGCCCCCGTCATAATCGCCATGGGGGCGGCGTCTGGTAAAGGCCAGTACCATACCCATGCCGACAGCTAAGGCGAGTAAAGAAGAGCCGCCATAGCTGATGAAGGGGAGGGTCATACCTTTTGTTGGGATGAGGTGAATTGCAGATGCCATGTTAATAATGGCCTGAAGGCCAAATTGAACGAGCAAACCAGTGCAAGCCAACAGGACAAACAGGTTGTTTTCTTGTAATAGACGGCTAAAGCCGCGCAAGACAACGAACGCGAACAGACTAACAATAATCAGGCAAGCAATTAGTCCAAGTTCTTCACCTGCAACTGAAAAGATAAAATCGGAATGCGCGTCGGGCAACTGTGACTTTACAGTACCTTCGCCAGGCCCCTGTCCAAGAAGGCCACCATTCTTGAAAGCTTCCATAGAACGGTTGACTTGATAACGACTTCCTGCGGCAGGATCGAGGAAACCGTCAATACGAGCGGTAACATGAGGCAAAGTGAAATAGGCGGTAATCAAGCCTAGGGCCGCAAAAAGAATAAGACCGCCGACCAAAATCATCGGAAGTCCTGCTAAAAACAACTGAACACCACCGATGGCAGTGACAACAACGGTTTGCCCCAAGTCTGGCTGCATAAGTAAAAGGCTGATGACAACGAGCCAGATACCAATCGCTATCCATGTGCCGGGAATGCCTTCGTCACTTTTTGCACTGGCAAGCATCCAGGCGACAGTGACGGCAAAAAAAGGTTTTACAAATTCAGACGGTTGTAGAGAGAAGCCCAGGATGTTGATCCAGCGTGTCGCACCTTTAATCTCAACCCCTAATAGAAGTGTTGCTAATAATGCAAGAACCGTCAGTCCCATACCGATAACGGCAAAACGGCGCACTTTTTTTACAGGCATTAGGGAGATGCCGATCATGAAAGCAGCAGCAGCCGGGAGCAACAGGAAATGACGTTTCGCGAGCTGGAATGTACCAACACCACTGATCCGATCCGCCGCGGCGGGAGAGGCGGCGAGAACTAACAGCGCACCAAAGCCCATAAGAGCCAATAATGCGGCGAGATTCCAACGATCTACCGTCCACCACCAACGACCTAGAACAGATGTGTCTGTACGAGAAAATGTGCTCATGAGGCAATTTCCTTTACAGGCTGGCGTTTAATCTTGCTCACACACTCTTTGAAGTGATCGCCCCTTAGCTCAAAGCTGCGGTATTGATCCCAGGAAGCGCAAGCGGGGGAGAGGAGCACGACAGGATCTTTTTGGGTAGATTGTGCAGCATCATTTGCTGCTTTTGTGACGGCAACATCCAATGTTCCGCACATTTCAAAGGGGAGAGAACTACCAATTTGTTTTGCAAAGGCATCCGCACTTTCGCCAATCAGATAAGCTTTGCGAATACGAGGATAATAAGAAGACAAACTTTCGATGCCGCCTTCTTTTGCCCGGCCGCCTGCGATCCAGTAAATGTTGTCATAACTGCCGAGTGCGCGTGCCGCTGCATCTGCGTTTGTCGCCTTTGAATCATTGATATAACGAATATGGTTGTCTGTCGTTACAAGCTCTTGGCGGTGTGCCAAGCCAGGAAATGATTTCATCCCGACGATAATTTCTCTATCCGTCAGTCCGATAGATCGGCAGGCAGTAAAGGCGGCTGCAGCATTTTGATGATTATGGTTGCCTGGTAAACGTTCGATAGCGTTTAAATTTGCAATCTCGTTTTCGGCGGCAAAGGCATCGTCAATCAAATGGCCTGCAACGACAAAAACACCTTCAGCCAGTCGGGTAGATCCTGAAATCGGTATTGTTTTAACTGTTCCGGTTTGGTTTATCTTGTCAAACACCTCGTGAGAATAGTCATCATCCATGCCAATGATGGCTGTATCGTTTTTTGTCTGGCGCTCAAAAATATGTTTTTTTGCTTTGATATAGCCATCTATATCGCCATGGCGATCCAAATGGTCGGGGCTTATGTTCATGAAAAGCGCAATATTAAAAGCGAGCTGGGATAACAGATCAAGCTGATAGGACGACATTTCCAGAACGTAAACACCCGTAGCGTCAAGTTGTGGTAATTCTAGCGCCGGGGTGCCAAGATTTCCCCCGACGGCCACATTACGTCCGGCGGATGTCAAAATGTGTGCGATAAGGCTTGTTGTTGTTGATTTCCCGTTGGTGCCAGTAATACCAATGAAAATCGCTTCAGGTGCTGCTCGGTAAAGAAGCTCGACTTCGCAGATGATTTCAATGCCATTCTTTTTTGCGTCTGTAGCAACAGGGTGCGGTGTTGGGTGTGTCAGGGGAATGCCTGGTGACATCACCAAGGTTTGCACAGCTTCCCAATCACAGTTATTTAGATCGACAAGCTTTAGGCCTGCTTCTTCAGCTTTTTCTCGACCCGCGGGGTTATCATCCCATGCCCAGACTTTTGCGCCTGATTGCGCAAGAGCACATGCGGCAGTCAACCCGGAACGCCCCAGACCTAAAACGGCAAAGGCTTTCCCATTGGTTGAACTGATATATGTGCTTAGGTCGATCATCTTTTCTTATCTAAGTTTCAATGTGGCTAGGCCGATGAGGGCAAGGATCATGGAAATAATCCAGAAACGGATAACAACGGTTGGTTCCGCCCAGCCCTTCTTTTCAAAGTGATGGTGCAGGGGCGCCATTCGGAAAACACGTTTACCCGTGGTTTTGTACGAAGCGACTTGGACAATCACTGAAATGGTTTCAAGTACAAAAAGGCCGCCAATAATGGACAGAACAATTTCGTGTTTGGTGATAACCGCGATGGTTCCCAGTGCGCCGCCCATACTTAGAGAACCGGTATCGCCCATAAAGACCATAGCGGGTGGTGCATTAAACCAGAGGAAACCAAGACATGCACCAACTAGCGCACCACAGAAAACGGTCAATTCGCCTGTGCCGGGCACATAGGAAATCTGTAGGTATTCAGCAAAAATAGTATTGCCGACAAGGTAAGATATCAGACCAAAACAGGCCCCTGCGATCATCACTGGAACAGTTGCCAAGCCATCAAGGCCATCGGTGAGGTTCACTGCATTCGACGCGCCGACCATGACAAAAACAGCAAAAGGAACATAGAAAAGGCCAAGGTTTACCATCAGTTCTTTGAAAAATGGGATCGCAAGATGGGTTCCCATTTCTGGTGGGCTGACAGCCATTGTGCCCGTTGCGGCTAGAACCGAGATCAAGACCTGAGCAAGCAACTTTGCTTTACCCGGAAGTCCCTTTGTATTGCGTTGTGTCAACTTGAGATAGTCATCACCAAAACCAATCAGCCCAAAGCCAATGGTTACAAGAAGAATAATCCAAATAAAAGGGTTGCTTAGGTTTGCCCAAAGCAGCGTGGAAACAGAAAGGGCAAGCAGTATGAGTGCGCCCCCCATTGTCGGGGTTCCCTTTTTTGTCAACAAATGGCTTTCAGGCCCGTCATCCCTAATAGGTTGGCCTTCACCTTGTTTGACTTTAAGCCAGCGAATGATTTTGGGACCAAAGATAAAAGAAATAAGAAGGGCAGTTAGAACAGCCCCGCCACTTCTGAAGGTAATGTAACGAAAAACATTAAATAATGAATAATCATCAGCCAACGGCAGGAATATTTCATACAACATTACTCTTCACCTCCATTGCTTTGTGCGGATAGAGATTTCAGAGCTTCTATAATCACGGACATCTTACTTCCCAATGATCCTTTGACTGATACAACGTCATCGGCCTGAAGTTCCGTGGCCAGAACGACGGCTAATTCCTGTGAATTTTCTGTGTGAGCACCGCGTAGTTTCTCGGGCAGGGCCTCGTGTAAGGCTTTCATGTACTGTCCGCAAGTAAATACGAGATCTATACCTGAATCATTAAGGGGCCCAGCCAGATCGGCGTGTATTTTCTTTGCATTTTTACCAAGTTCCAACATATCGCCGAGAACAGCTATTCTACGCCCTGTGTTATCAGGAGCGGCATTTGCTAGAACATTTAAGCTGGCTCTTACTGATGCTGGGTTGGCATTGTAGCTGTCGTCGATAAGTTCGAAGTGTTTCCCATTGGCGAGTTTCTGGACAGATTTTTCACCCCGACCAGGGAGGCCGTGGACCGTACTTAAATCTGTCGCAGCTTTTTCAACATCAGCGCCAACGGCATCAACAGCTGCCAAGGCCGCCAAACTGTTTAATATCCAGTGAAAACCGGGGTTGGAAATTGTATAGTCGATAATCTTCCCACAGATATCAGCTTGGACCCGACTGTATTCAGCAAACAGCTCGTACCCGATCAACCTTGCCTGCGCTTTGGGGTGTTCCCCGAAACTGATAATATTCGTGATGCCGTTTGCCTGTGCTCGTTCGGCCATTAGGTCAAAAAGCGCATGGTCACGGTTTAGTATTGCAACACCATCAGAAGTCATTGCTTCGAATATTTCGCACTTTGCTTCAGCAATTTCTTCGAGAGATTTAAAGAACTCAAAGTGTGCAGCTTCGATTGTACTGATAATCGCAACATCGGGGCGAACCAATTTGGTTAATTCCCGAATTTCACCTGTGCTGTTCATGCCCATCTCGTTGACGGCATAGACTGCATTTCGTTGCATCCTCGCCAAACTGAGCGGCACACCCCAATGATTGTTGAAGCTTGCGGCGCTGGCAGCGGTTTCTGCTTGCTGGCTTAGGCAGTGTCGTAGAATTTCTTTGATAGTTGTTTTACCTACCGATCCTGTGACACCAATGAATTTAGCAGTGCTGTTTGCCCGAGCCGCAGCCCCAAATCTATTGAGGGCGCCAAGCGTATCATCAACGATTAAAAGAGGTGCGTCGTCGGATAGGCGTTCTGGCCGACGTTGCACAACAGCCGCAGAGGCACCTTCTTCAAAAGCCTTGGCGACATAATCATGTCCGTCAAAGTTCGGGCCTTGCAGGGCAAAAAACAGGTCACCTTTGTCCAGACTTCTGGTGTTTAGGGATAAGCCTGTTGCCTGCCAGTCATGTGTATTTTCTCCACCCGTTGCACTTGCTGCATCTGCGGCTGTCCACAATACTTCACGCATGATCAGGACCTCCTGAATTCCGGGTTTCTAACGTATGATTTATTGCTTCTTGGGCAACAATGCGATCATCAAAGGGAAGTACCTTATCGCCGATAATTTGGCCGCTTTCATGACCCTTTCCGGCAATAATAAGGAGATCGCCGTTATTAAGAGCTGAAACAGCCTTGAAAATGGCTTTTCTGCGATCATCTACTTCAATGGCATTTGGGGCCGCAGCCATTGCTTGTGCACGAATGGTTGCGGGATCCTCTGTTCTAGGGTTGTCGTCTGTAATGTAAGCTTGATCTGCTAACTTATCTGCAATCCCACCCATCAGGGGACGTTTTCCGGGATCGCGATCTCCGCCACAGCCAACAATAATGGAAAGCTTGCCAGTTGTGTGTGGGCGCAGTGCTTGAATGATGGTTGCAACAGCATCTGGTGTGTGGGCAAAATCCACATAAACCGTTCCGCCCTTGGCTGTTTTGCCAATTTTTTCCGCGCGGCCGGGAACACCCTTTAGATTTGGTAAGGTTTTCAGTACCTCTTGCAGGTCCGCGCCACAGGCAAGGGTTAGGCCAACCGCGGCCATGATGTTAGCTGCCTGAAAGCTACCCGTTAAAGGCAAGGTGATCTGGTAAATTTCACCAAAAAGAGACAGGGTTAAATCCTGACCGTCTGTTGTTGGGCTTTGTTTTACGACTTGCAGGTCACTAGGTTTATGTCCATAGCTGATAATCGTATGATTTCTGTCGGCACAAACTTTTGCAATGCGCTCGTATTCCGGCATGTCTTTGTTGAGAACAGCAGTTGCCCCGTTCGGCAATAGGTCACTGAACAACCTTAGTTTGGCATCCAGATAGCTGGCCATATTGGGATGATAATCCAGATGATCCTGTGAGAGGTTGCTAAAAGCCGCTGCTTTCAAACGCAGACCATCAAGACGGTATTGGTCCAAGCCGTGGCTGGATGCTTCCAAAGCCAGATGGTTGTAGCCAAGATCACCAAGATCTTTGAGGCTATTGAAAAGACCAATAGAGTCAGGTGTTGTTAAGGCTGCTGGCGCGTTTGGAATAGGGGGGTAAATACCAAGGGTGCCAAGGCTGGCTGCCTTTTTGTCAAGTGCTTCCCAAATCTGGCGAGTAAAAGTGGCAATGGATGTCTTGCCATTGGTGCCGGTAACCCCGATCACTCTCAGATGGCGCGACGGATGCTCGAAGAAGCGATCGGCAATTCGGCCCAGACGGGCGCGCAGACCAACCACGGGCACAATCAATGCGCCGTGGCGCTCATGGCACTGCCGCTCCTGCTCGGACTCAAGCAGAATGGCCGTGGCACCGGCGCTGATGGCCTGATCCATATAGTGCTCTGCGGGCGTTCGGGCCCCGGCCAGCGCAATAAAGGCGTCACCGGACTGCACTTTCCGGCTATCCGTCTTCAGGCCGTGGATAGTGACATCGAAGACCGATGGCACCTCAATAATGCCCTGAAGCAAAGTGCTGATGGATGTGATGCACATGGCTTACCCTCTCCCCCCGGAGGTCACTTGCGAAACACGGGTTTCGCTGACTTCCAGTTCAGGCTTCACATTCAGCAGTCGCAGCGCGTCACCCATCACCCGGGCGAATACCGGCGCGGCAACTTCACCGCCGTAGTATTCCCCGGCCTGCGGCGCATCCACGGCCACAACGGTCACAATTCTGGGGTCATCAATCGGTGCCATACCGGCAAAGATGGCCTTGTATTGACTGTCTTCGTACCCGTTTGCTCCCACCAGGTGAACGGTCCCGGTTTTGCCCCCGGCCGCATACAGCCCGGGCTGGGCACGCTTGCCAGTACCACGGGCAACCGCCTGTTTTAGCATGTCCCGCACGGCTCGCGTAACCTGCTCCGACAGTACACGTTGCCCCTGCGGCCTCTGTTCCTGCTTCATCAGGCTGAGCGGATAACGAACTCCGCCATTGGCAATAACCATATACGCCTGTGCCAGTTGCAAGGCGTTAACGCTCATGCCGTAGCCATAAGACAAGGTGGACTCTTCTACCGGCCGCCATTTCGGGGGGGCCGGCAAAACACCAACGGCTTCCCCTGGGAAGCCGATACCGGTTGCCTGGCCGAGGCCCAGGCGGGCATAGAGGTTTCTCAGAGTATCGCCACCCAGATCCGTTGCGATGTTGCTCACCCCGACGTTGCTG
>NZ_CAKZMP010000436.1 GCF_937128705.1 uncultured Kiloniella sp.
AACCGGTAAGCTTGCAGAATCTACGCGACACAGCCGCGCTTGCACGCAAATTTGCAAAGCCGTTTATTATTGATGGATGCCGGTTTGCTGAAAACGCCTGGTTCATCAAACAGCGCGAAGACGGCCAACAAAATAGAAGCATCTCCGAAATAGTGCGCGATTGTTTCTCATTGGCTGACGGTATGACGATGAGCGCCAAAAAGGATGCTTTTGGCAATATAGGCGGGTGGTTGGCGCTCAATGATGATGAAATGGCCGAACAGGCACGCGTCAAACTAATTCAAACCGAAGGGTTTCCATCTTACGGCGGATTGGCAGGTCGGGACCTCGAAGCGCTGGCTCAGGGCCTGTCCGAGATTGTTGATGAGAATTATCTGCGCTATCGTATTCGCACCAACGAATATATCGGTGAGCGACTGGACGCGTTGGGTGTGCCTGTGGTGAAGCCTGCGGGTGGTCATGCTGTCTTTATCGATGCACGACGCTGGTTATCGCATATTGCGCCGCTGGAATATCCCGGACAAGCCGTCGCCTGTGCGCTGTATGAACAGGGTGGAATCAGAGGATGCGAGATTGGTACCGTCATGTTTGGACGCGCCCCTGATGGAACGGAAAAGCCCGCAGCTATGGATCTGGTACGTTTGGCGATACCGCGACGGGTTTATACGCAATCCCATGCAGACTATATGGTCGAGGTTTTCGAAGAACTCTCTGCCATAAAAGATACCTTGCCGGGATATCGCATTACCAAAGAGCCCAAAATGCTGCGCCACTTTACTGCCAGCTTTGAGCCGTTGTCAGAGGTCGGGTAAAAGGTGAAAATATAGTGTGAGTAAGCTTGGCAGAGGTGATTATCGTTCTCTCTGCCAGTCTCCTTGACGCCGATACTTACAATATTATGTATGCTGCTGGGTTCTTAAATCAGGTAACTGATGACAGCTAGACGATATTCCATTTTTTCTTGAGGGTAATCTGGACCTGTTGCATGCGCAGGAAGAAAGTGCCTTCTTCAGCGCCTTCAGTTTGTAACCATTTGACGATTGGTTGAAGACTTTTGTAAGGCAGCATCATACTGGCACAGGTTTTTATTTCTGGCTCAAATCTTTTTTGGTTGAGGCGGCGGATCATTTCCCGGAAATTTTCCAACATCTCTTCTATTCTTTGGATATCGCCAACTGTTTTCTGGGTTTCCGCAATAATTTGTTTCGCCATGTGAATAGGCTGGCGACCAAGTTCTGCGGCGATCAGCGGGCGCGCTTCGAGCATCGCGTCGCGGCTTCGGGCCGATCCGATACAGATGTCTTGTAACGCTTTGTAAGAAAGCATGCTTTGCTCGTCGCCAACCGCATGGGCAGACAGGGCGATAATATCAAATTCCAGATCTTCTGTTTCATTCACGATCTGATCGATTTGCAGGACGGTTTGGCTATGATCATTGCCATACTTGGTTGCGTTCTGGATTTCTTTGACCGAGTGCAAGAAACGCCCTTTGTTGAGGGTGTAAAGCTGTTTGATTAATACAAATCCAGCCGTTTGCGGTAGGAAGTATTCGTTGATTTCTGAATGGACTTTTAGTTTGTCGCGTACTTCTTGAACCAATAGTTCCTCGGGCGTGAAATCGTGAGCGGCAGAGTTGGTGCCTGAATTGGAGCTTTCAGATTTTTTTTCGGCCATGCTTTGCTCGGCTGCGATCCCCCAATCCAGAAGCTTCGTCACCTGTTCATCAATGTAAATCACATTATCTTCGAAAAAAGATTCATGATTTTTCCCAACCCCAATGACGTCTCGGGTCAAAGGCTCATAGATAGTGGTTTGAATTTTCTTGTTACGAAATCGCTGTGTGACGAGCTTGATTATAAGATCTCGGATGCCAGATGCGTACAAGTTGGCATAGATACACAAGGGGTGAACGGGAAACTCTCGACGCCCTTTTCTGTACCCGGGATGGGCTGAAATTTCACCGCGTATTATCGAAAGATTATCTGCAATCTTGGTACTGATGTGATTGACCAATAAATACTCTGCCCGCAGATATTCATAGTCGTCGTATTCCGTTGGCTCATCCTTTTGATAAAGCTCGGGAATTATTTTTTGTGATATGGATTGCGCAAGCTCTACACGGCCTGGATGCACAGTGGATTTAAGACTGTTTAAAAAGTCCAGAAGGTCTGCAATAGATCTACGGGCTGCTGCTGGATCAATGGTGTTCTTAACCGTTGTGCGCAGGTCATCGATAACCGCAGCCACAACCTCGCGAACTTCGGTTTTGTCTGAATTACTATTTAACCGCGCAAAGCGTTGTAATGATGGCAAAGAAGCAGCCATAAAATTTTCCATATTCAAGAAACCCGCGTAAAGGTAGCACCTGAATGATGAAATAAAGTTAATGGATTGTCTTTTCTAGCTTTATTTTGATTTTTTATTTCGAATTTACTAAAAAATATCTGAAAATTTTATATTAATTCGTTGCATTTACCAGTTGGCGATAGATTTTTGGCAGAGCCTGTGAGAGCCGCGCGGCATTCCCGACGATGTGATAGGCTCCTCGACCAAAGATTGTCGGGAAATAGTCTTTTGCTTCCTGATCAATTGTGACGCCAAAGACTGTGATACCTTTGCGACGACATTCCTGCACCGCCTTTCTGGCGTCTTCAATGCCGTAGCGACCTTCGTAATGATCGACATCGTTGGGCTTACCGTCGGTTAGAACCAACATGAGTTTCTGTTTGTTGGGACGACTTTCAAGTTCTTCGCCCATAACCCTGATGGCGGCGCCAATACGGGTATAATAACCCGGTTTCAACGCACCAATGCGTTGCATGACTTTATCATTCAGCGGTTCGTCAAAACCCTTAACCCGATCCAGACGGATATAGTGACGTTTGCGAGAGGTAAAGGTATGAATGGACAGATCATCACCTGCGGCATCCAATCCGTTCGCAAGAATAGCAAGGGATTCTTTTTCCACATCAATCACGCGACGATCATCGAGCCAGCTGTCTGTCGAAAGAGAAACATCCATCAAAATAGAAACAGCAATATCACGATCAATCTTTCGCGTATTGAGATAAATCCGATCAGAACAGATACCACTTGCTTTTAAGTCTCCACGTGCCCGAACCAGTGCTTCGATATCAAGATCATTGCCTTCGGGTTGTGCGCGTAAAAGTTTGCGATCATTTCTAAAGGCTTCAAACTGTCGGCGAACCAGACGGATACGTTTGCCTGCTTCCTTGCCCAGTTCCCAGCCTGTATCTTCGTCCGATGCTTCTCGCATGGTAATGGCGCAATAGTTTGGCAAAAAGGCATTCTTGCGATAGTGCCATTCGTGGACGGTGCGTTTTGCTTCTATCCGGCTTTCATCCAGCTCATTGGCGGGTAAATCCAAGTCCATCTTGATTTGAGTGGCAACTTTTTCTTCGTGATTGCTCAGGGTGATACGGTCGATGTCATCGGCTGTTTCCAGCGCGTCTTCTTCTTCGTCTTCTTTGATATTTCTGTCGAGGTTGATTACATCAGACACGGCCATAAGCTTGTCGTAAACGCTGACAAAAAAACCATCACCTTTTTGTGTCTGATCCAGTTCCTGGCGTTCTGCGCGGCGCTTTTTATTATCCCGTGATTGTTTTTCCGCGCCACCACCGCTTTCGGTTTCGGAAGAACTATTGGCACTGGCTGTCGGGATGATTTCTCCCCATAAGGGGATAGGTAGGAAGGGACGATAATTTGGTTTGGCTTGCTCAAACCCGCTAAGGTCCAGATTGCTCAAGGATGGACATTGTATAATCGCAAGATACAGCTTGGATCGATCAGTAAAAGTCGAGGTCCGGTCTTCTAATCCTTGCCTTTCTGTATTTTGTTCCAGCAAGTAAAGAATCACATCTTCAAGGGCTTTTTCCTGATCGGGCAGGTAATCTCGTTTGGGGCGTAGCGCCAGCAGGTTATGGCATAGTGTTCCATAGACTTTTTGAAGGCCTGGCAATTCGTCCAAAATAAACTGTGTTATCTGATACGTTTGGCGAATAAAAAGGATATCAGCTAACAAAAGATTGCTGGCATCAACGGGCTTTTCGTTTTGATGTTGGGAAAAAAAGGCAGCCAGCCAGAGATATAGGTCTCTGTTGAGAGAACGTTGAGGAAAAAGGGCAATTTGATCCGGCAGCATCATGGTCCGGCCATCAAGGGTCGGCCGGGATAGCTTTTCAATATCTATGCCCAGTTTTTGGCGAAAAGAAAGGCGGTGGCTGGACTTTTCACTGCCACTCGCCGCAATCTCAATGGCATTTTCGCCCCCCAAAGCACGAAAAAATACGCTGAGCAGAACCTTTACGTCATCAAGGACCACAGCCTGATCGGCAAAAGCAGGATAGCTTTCTGCGTTGGCAATAAGCTTGTGCCATTGTCGGCCAACAAACTCTTCTACCTCTATCAGTTCCATTATGCCCATGGTGTGACGTCCTGCTTTGCTCTGTATTTATCCGTACAAACTTGGAAAACTTGGGGGTGATGACATTCAATTATCCGAAGCTGACCCGCACCACTTCTTCCAAACCCTGTTTGACGTCGTATTCGTCT
Source organism: uncultured Kiloniella sp. (assembly GCF_937128705.1). GTDB lineage: Bacteria > Pseudomonadota > Alphaproteobacteria > Kiloniellales > Kiloniellaceae > Kiloniella. The sequence continues at coordinate 4,576 of NZ_CAKZMP010000436.1, forward strand.
GTTAAAGGTTCAATCATGGCGTGGCGGATGGCTTCGTCATAGCTTAGCCCCGCCTGTATCAGAGTTGCGCAATAGACCAGAAGACGGGTTGATACGCCTTCTTCCAGATCTTGCCCCTTCATATCGCGTAGTTTGCGGGCAAGCCGGACAAGGCCCATGGTCCTATCCGGATCAAGGCCGCTTTCAGTTGACACAATGCGTGTTTCAGTCTGGGCATCTGGAAAGTCAAATTCAGCAGCGATAAAGCGTTGTCGTGTACTGGGCTTGAGGCTTTTCATCATGTTTTGGTACCCGGGGTTATAAGAAACCACGAGCATAAAATCATCTGGTGCTTCCAACATCTCGCCAGTCCGTTCCAAAGGTAGTAACCGTCGATCATCGGTAAGGGGGTGAAGGACGACGGCGACGTCTTTGCGTGCTTCTACCACTTCATCCAGATAACAGATGCCGCCTTCTCGGACTGCTTTGGTTAGGGGGCCATCGGTCCAAACTGTATCGCCGCCCTTGAGAAGGTAACGTCCGGTCAGATCAGAAGCTGAAAGATCATCGTGACAGGAAACAGTGTGAAGCGGCACACCGATTTGATGAGCCATATGGCTGACAAAACGCGTTTTACCACACCCTGTTGGTCCTTTGAGCAACAGGGGAAGCTTGTTTTTGAAAGCCTGTTCAAAAAGAAGGCACTCATTTGCCGTTGGTTCATAATAAGGTTGTGACTGTGCCATAACAAACACCTGTTTAAAAAATGAAGTAACGAATAACTTTTGTTTTTAAGGGGCTGATTGGGGCTCGAATATCCGAGCCCCAATGCCATGAACAACGCTGTTATTCAGCAGATTGTTGTGCTGTCGCATTTGCCTGTTGCTCTTCTTTTCTTGGAACAAGAAGGGCATAGACAATGATAAACGCACCAATGACAACGACCAGACCTGAACCAAGACGCAGTTGATAGAAGAACATCATCTGATCCTGTACATCCATATAGGACTCACCCAGAAAACGCTGGACGTGAGACTGGATAACCCCGGCAAAAGTCAGGGTAAAAGTCATGAAGGCAACCCCGGAAGAACAGATCCAGAAGCCCCACATGTTAAGTGTCTGGTTGTAAGGTTCTCTGCCCAGAAGTTTTGGCAAGGCATAGGTGATAATCGCCAAGTTGACCATGACATAGGCACCATAGAAAGCGAGGTGACCATGGGCCGCTGTGACCTGAGTGCCGTGGGTGTAGAAGTTCACGTTGGCAAGAGTATGGAGAAAGCCCCAGACGCCGGCACCAAAGAAAGCAAACACAGAACAACCAAGTGCCCAGAGAATAGCGGCGTGGTTCGGATGTTTCCGACCACCTTTCCAGACCATGTAAAAGGTAAAGAGAACCATGGCAAAGAATGGAGCGACTTCCAATGTTGAGAAGACAGATCCGATCCACTGCCAGTAACCCGGTGTCCCGATCCAGTAATAGTGGTGACCTGTTCCTAGCAATCCGGTGAAAAGTGCGAGGCTGACGATCAGGTAAAGCCATTTTTCAACAATTTCACGGTCAACACCTGTCATCTTGATCATCAAAAAGGCGAGGATAGATGCCATGATCAATTCCCAGACACCTTCAACCCACAGATGGACAACAAACCACCAGAATACCTTGTCGAGGACGAGGTTGACGGGATTGTAGAAGGCAAAAAGGAAGAGAAGGGCAACCATCCACAAGCCGATCACGAGGATCATGGAGACAGCTGTCTTTCTGCCTTTAAGCACAGTCATGCTGAGGTTAAAGAGGAAGATCAACATCACGCCGACAATGGCGATTTTGATCCATAGGGGTTGTTCAAGGAACTCACGTCCGCCGTGAACGCCGAAAATGTAGCCTATGATTGCTGCGGCACCGCCCCCCAGAAATAGCCAGAACTGCAACTTTGCAAGGAAAGGGCTGTAAATCTCTGTTTCTGCTTCTTCGGGGACCAGATAATAGGCTGCCCCCATAAAGCCCATCAGCAGCCAGACAATCAGACTGTTGGTATGGATCATACGAATGATATTAAAGGGGAGTGTTTCAGCCAAAAGATTTGGCCACACATAAACAGCCCCTGCCAAGGCCCCAAAGGTCACTTGGGAAAGGAATAAAACGAGTGCACCGACAAAATAGTAGAGTGCGACTTTTTGAGTTTGATATTTCATAAGATAGTCCCCCGGCTCACCCTTCTTCGTTTGGTGGCCAATTTTGGGTATTGATCCCGTTGGTCCACTTGAAGAATTCGACAAGGGCGTCCAATTCCTCTTCATTGAGGTCAAAGTTCGGCATTTGGCGGCGGCCTTCGACACCTGTTGGCTGTGACTTCATCCATTCCTTGATGTAGTCGGCAGCACTTTCAGCATCTTCTTCGCCCCCACGGCGTGCCCAAACGTTCCCGAGTTCCGGTGCGAAATAAGCACCTTCGCCAAGAAGGCTGTGACAGTTAATACAGGAATGCCGTTCCCATACTTCTTTACCAAGGGCAACTTGCTCGTTGATGTCTTCCGCATTTGATGTTTCAGGATCAGTTGCGTAATTCACCGAGTGGATGACGAGACCTATAAAGATCACGGCAAAGAAAATTGTCCCTCCGTAGAAGATGTTCCGGGCGGCGCTGATTGATAAGCGCTCATTCATAATGGATCTCCCAACTTGCTAGACAGATGCAAAAGATCGCGACTGAATGCCATCAATCTTTCCACCAAACCTATAGATACATTCAAGCTGCATCTTTAGATTTGACGATGGTCAAGTGAGTGGAAGGTACGCGTGTATTTTCAGCAGGGAATTTATTATGAATTCATTTGGGGTAAAAACCATACCTGTTCAATAAATCACTTATTAACTCTCATCCTATATTAATCAGGTATTTAAGGTATTAGGTGGCGATGCCATGAAGTGGCTCATTATTTTACTTTTTTGTAGCTATACCAGCTATGTGCAGGCGCAGACGGTCTTTACGACACGTGCACCGGAAAGTGATGGTGACAAAAGACAAGAATACGTCAGAAAAGTGCTTGAACTTTCTTTGCAAAAGACAGAGGCAGAATATGGTCCCTATATTCTGGAGTTAGCGCCGCCCAGCTCAACAATGAAACGTTCCTTTGCTGACCTTAGGCGCGGGTCGTATGAAAATTTTTTCATCAGAGATTCCGTTTCAAAGACAAGTCTGTCCGAATTTGAATTTGTTCCTTTTCCTGTCGACCTTGGAATTGTTGGATATAGGGCGGCTTTTGTCGCGAAGAAAAACCTTTTGCAATCTGTAACGACATTGGATGATTTAAAGAAACACACGGTTGTTCAAGGGCTAGGCTGGTTGGATACAAAGATACTCAGGGCAAATGGCTTTAATGTTGAAACTGTGGGGTCGTATGATGGCATGTTCAAGATTGTTGCCAGCGGCCGTTCTGATCTATTTCTACGCGGGGTAAATGAGCTTTTGGCCGAATGGACAACTTATAAGCATATTCCGGGCCTTACCTATGACGAGCACGTTTTATTATATTATCCGCTACCCCGTTTCTTCTTGACCTCAAAGCAAAATAAAGAGGCAGCTAAAAGGGTGTATAGGGGGCTTGTCATGGCCTATGATGATGGATCTTTGCAAAAGCTGTGGCGGCAATTTTATGGACCCAGTATTGATTTTGTAAATTTAAAGTCCCGTCGCTTTTTTGAAATCGAAAACCCTTTTTTACAAGGGGTCGACGAAAGTTACAAAAAATACCTGTATCGACCGTAATATTTATTTTCTAACAAGCTTTCCAGAGTGTGTTTTCCTGTCTAAATGGCAAATTTTCTTTAGCGCCAAGTATAATTTGGTGGCTGCGTCAAAATGTACCAAATTTAAATTAATTATTATAAAACAGATACTTATTCTCGTGAATTTATTCGGGAAATAAGCCCGGCTATTCTTCTTGCTCAAAGTCAAATCACTGATAGGAAATTTGGATTAATTCTTGGTCGTGGGTTGATATTAGGACGGCTCGCGAAAGAGGCCTATCCCTTCCTGTAAACCTAAGGGGTCACAAGAGTTCTGGCAGAGATCGGAACCTTATCTAGGAGCAAGATCATGGAAAACAATAACGATAAAACAATGGATCGTCGCAGCTTTTTGCGGGGCACAACACTGGCTTCAACAGGTGCTGCATTGGGTGCGATTACACTTTCAGGTCAGGCCAGTGCCTCTGGTCTGACGGTGAAACCACAGACAGATCTGGAATACGATCAGGTTGCGAGCGCAGAAGTTAAGGTATCAGCATCCCTAAGCGAAGCAGAAATTGCAAAGCTACCCCGCGTGAAACAGAAAATGGTCGCTCCGCCCTTTGCACCAGAACATGATCAGGTGGCCAAAGGTGGACCCAAAGTGGTTGAGGTTACTCTGACTGTCGAAGAAATGCCTTGGAAACTTGATGACGAGGCTGAGACGATTGCGCTGACGTTCAACGGCAGTGTTCCTGGTCCTTTGATCGTTGTTCACGAAGGGGATTATGTCGAAGTCACCATGGAAAACCCCGAAACCAGCGCGATGGAACACAATGTTGATTTCCACGCTGCAACAGGTGCTTTGGGCGGTGGTGGCTTGACCCACGTGTTGCCGGGTGAGACAGCTATCCTGCGCTGGAAAGCTACAAAACCGGGGGCCTTTGTATATCACTGCGCACCAGGTGGATCTATGATCCCTTACCATGTAATCAAAGGAATGAATGGCGCGGTTGTTGTTCTACCCCGTGATGGCCTGACAGATGGGCACGGTAATCCAATCACCTATGATAAAATGTATTACATCGGTGAACAGGATTTCTACGTGCCAAAAGATGAAAACGGCGACTATATGAAGTTCTCAGAGGCTGGTGAAGATTTCTCTGAAGTTATGGAAGTTGCCCGTGGCTTGATCCCGACACATGAGGTTTTTAACGGTAAAGTCGGTGCGTTGACAGGTGAAGGGGCGATGACGGCCAAGGTTGGTGAAAAGGTTCTCTTTATCCATTCCCAGGCAAATAGAGACTGTCGCCCGCACTTAATCGGTGGGCACTGGAATTTCTCTTGGGAAGCTGGGTCTTTTAGTGACGTTCCCGGACGCGGACATGAAACTGCGATCATCCGTGGCGGTTCCGCAGGGGCTTTTCATTACGAGTTCGAACAACCGGGTGTTTATGCCTATGTCAATCACAACCTGATTGAAGCAACTGAACTTGGTGCTGTCGCCCACATGGTGGTTGAGGGCGAGTGGAACGATGATTTGATGAAGCAAATCAAGAAGGGTGACGAGACTGCCTAAACAAAATTTGGCATAAGCCAAGAGTGACTTGGCGCTGATTTACCCAGATATTTGGGGTGATGTGATGATAAACAGTAAACATATCTTTGTAACCTTGTTACTTGGTCTCGTTGTTGGCGGTGGTGCACTTGTTTTGAAAGAGCACCATGCGGAAAAGAGCAGACTGGATGCTGTTTTAGCTGAAAATCCGGCATATCACCCCAAGTTGGTTAAGGTTGAATTAGAGCCAAATGCCACATCTGTTTACACAGAGCCAAAAACGATATTTGTTACCTATTCAGAAGTCACAATCGCACATTGGCAAGCATGTTACGATGACGGTGGATGCAGCTATCAGCCAAAGATGCGCGAGAATGAAACCCCTCAGCATCCTGTAACTCAGGTGAGTTATTTCGATGCAGAAGAATTCATTCGCTGGATTTCACTGAAAACAGGGCAGGCCTTTCGATTGCCGCTGGAATCTGAATGGAATTATTTTTCCCGTGATGTGATAAGCCCCCCAAAAAAACTTTTTGATGATCCCAGACTGGCTTGGGCTGCAGACTACGTCACCTTTAGCAGCCGCCCAAAATCCAGCAAGACCAAAATGGTTGGTGGGTACGGTGAAAATCAATACGGGTTGGTAGATCTAAAGGGCAATGTATGGGAGTGGACGCAAACTTGTTGGAGCACTGATTACAGCGATCTGACAACATCAAAGGAACGCAGCGAAGCCTGTGGCGGTGTTCGCATTATGCAGGGAGAACACAGATCCTATCAGTCTGAATTGATTAGGGACCCTAAGATTGGTGGATGTTCTGTTGGATCACCGCCTAACAACGTTGGCTTTCGTCTTGTGTTGGAACAAAAGGTGTAAGGGGTGATCCGTGAGGATCGACAGCTGATTTATGATCCCTGATTATTTCTGCTCAAGTATCAAAGCCAGAAAATCTCCTTGATCATCGCTGTGCTTTGTTTCTGAAATGCTGGTCCATCCACGTTGTGACAGTACGTCTTTGAATTTTGTTGAGAACCGCTTGATCTCTACACCGAAATAATCGGTATCAAGTGATGTATCCATAAAACGTAAAACTTCAAGAAGGTCATTGGGATAGTCAAAAGACCTGACATCAATGGTTATGATGTCATCGTCAAAGCGAAAGGTTGCCTTGGCGGGCTGTGTGGATTTTTCTTTTTCTGATAAGGGTGCATCGCGATGGATGTGGAATAGCCACCCATCTTTTGTTTCTTTGCGATCAATAATACATCCCAGCTTGGTTAGTTTTAGTCGCAAGGGGATCGGGTCAAAATTCGATTGCAATATTACCCGTGCTTCTTGCTCAGACTCAAAGAGAATGCCGGTGACAACATCAACAGGTATCCGACCTGCTGCGATTAAATCTTCGACCCTGAGGTAGTGAGAATTTTCGTCATCTTTATCGGAAGTAATCTCGTTATCCATAGCAGATCAGTCCTGGTTGGTGACGCATCACGTGCTTATGCAGACATCAAGAGCTTGTTTTCGTCAAACACATAGCCAAATCCCGCGCAATACTGACGAAGTTTATCGGGATCAGTAATGATAACTTCTTGCCCCTCGCACACGATGCCAGCATCTTCCAGGCGACGAAGTACCCGCGAAAAACTCGCGGGATCTATACCTACATTGCTTGCCATGGTTTGTTTACAGCGGGGTAAGTTCCCTGATCCTTTCCATTTGTTGCTTTCGTATAGCGACAGCAACTTTGACGCGACACGTTGGCAGGGGGAAAGGCTTTTGAGTATTTTAATCTCGCTGATAAGGAATTGTTGCCGTTTAATTAGGGCGCTTAACAGATGCAAGGATGCTTCTGGATCGCTTGATATTTTTTTCTCGAACAGGGATTTAGAGACTTTAACAATCGCCGATTTTGACATTGCTGTTCCATTGATTGGAAACTCCCCAAGACCAAGCATGGCTGCTTCGGCAAAGCTTTCACCGGGTTCGACGATACGGACAAGACTTTGTGCGCCGTCAGCGGTCAGGATTGTCAGATGAACTTCGCCGGACAAGAGAATATAAAACCCGTCAGCCTCATCACCAGCCATAAACAGGTCGGTTTGGTTTTCGTAAAAGGTTCCAGATGTATTTTCAAACAATCCATGTAGAAGGTTAGACGGGAGCTGAGAAAAAATAGCAACATTGTTCAGGATCTGAAGCTCGCTATCCCCGATGGCAAAATGTTTCATGTTAAGAGCCTCTACCTTTTGCAGGACTATTTCTTGAAGTGTTCTTTTTAGGTGTCAACGTTTTAAACAAAAGAATAGCCACAGTAATCTGCAAGCATTTCAATATCTGTTATCACAACCTGATTACCGGGTTGTGTATTTACACCGATTTTCTTCAATTTTGCAAAGGTTCGTGACAAGGTTTCTGGTGACATACCGAGCTTATCAGCAATAACACGTTTGTCGTAAGGTAGGGTGACGATATCATCACCGTCCTCTTTTCCTGATAGTCCTAACAAAAACATGCTCAGCCTTTCGGCTGTTGAGCGCATCTTCAGATCCGCAATCTGGGTCATCAAAGAATGCATGTTAAGAGAAATGCTGCCCATCATCCGAAAGAGAAGCACAGGATCTTCGAGTAAAATTCGCCTAAGAACATCACCGGGAATAACGCGTGTTTCAACTTCGTCCAGTGCGATGCAGGTGAAGTTATTCAAAGCTGATCGTGTGATCGACTCTTCGCCAAAGGCGCTGCCCGGGCCGAGAACATCAATAGTTGATTTTTTATCGCCACAGGTGGAGTTCAGGACAAGCCGTACATAACCATCTTCAAGGACATAAAAATTTTCGGCCTTTTCGCCGAATTTTACAATTGTTGCCCCCGCAGGAAAAGTTTCTATACGGCTAAGGGGTAAGAGAACTTTTTTTTTTCTGCGGCCAATTCTAGAAAAGGAGAATGAAAAGGGTTCTCCTTGGATGTATACGTTTGTTGCGGCATGCCGATTGATCTCCTTCTCCGGATATATTTTGGCACCGGACATAGTTTGGGCACAGGGCATAATTGAGCACTGATTTTGAACGAGAGTACTCTATTTTTTTTGGCTCGAACTTGATTTGGATCAAGCCCAAAGAATCAGGGTAGCAAGAGTATAGTCAAAGTAATAGGGGGCGCTATTGCTGAATGGTGGCAAGTTTTATGGCCAGAGCAATAAAAACAACGCCAGCCGTCTTATTCATTATGGTTTGTGCTTTTGATGATCGTTGTAAATATTCGCCAACGGCACCAGCCAGAAAGGCTATGCCCCCGAAAACCAGAATAGTGGAAAGAATAAAGAAGCCCCCAAGCTGGATCATTTGTAACGACATGTTACCACGGGTTGGGTCGGCAAATTGTGGCAAGAAGGACAGGAAGAAAATAGATACCTTGGGGTTGGTTACATTCATGATGATTCCCCGCTGATAAAGTTTGAAATATCCGACTTTTTGTGCGCGATTTTGCTTGTGCTGATCGACAGTAATATTTTCTGTTTTTGCGCGGAAAGCCCCCCATGCCAGATAAAGCAGATAAAGGGCACCGATAATCTTCAGAACGTTAAATGCTGTTGGCGAGGCTTTGAATATTGCCGCCACGCCCAAAGAAACGGCTGTGGTATGGACGAGAACCCCTGTACAAAGACCCAAAACCACCAGAATTCCTGCCAACTTGCCATTCAAAGCAGATTGGGTCAGCACAAAAATATTATCGGGCCCGGGTGTTAAGGCTAGTAAAATGCAAAGCGGAAAGAAAAGCGCGATGACGTCAAGGGGTAGCACGGGCAAGTTCCAATTTCTGGGTTGCGATAGGTCTGGAATTTTTGATGAATTCTGGTTTTTGGAAGATCACGTTGTCGTAACAGACACAGTGGGGAAGGGCCCTTTGGCATTCTTCAACAATGTGAAGATCTGGTTCGGCAACAGAACTTCTCACCTCAAATGCCTCTGGTTTAAATAGACCTGATCTTAATAATCAGATGCTATAAACTGTGTCTGGTACGAACAGAACATTTACCACCTAAAGTTAAAGAGGTGAATGCTTCTGTGTTCCTATTACTTACGGAACAACGTGATCTCCTTGTGCGCATTTTTAAAGGCTTTTGGTTCTTTCACAATAAAATGCTAATAAATGTTCACTATGCGAACATGGTTTTGCTTCAGAGCCTTTTCATGATGTTAAATTTGGGATGACTTAGTTTGGGACATTAAGCCCCGGACATTAACCTGAGGTCAGCAAGTCCAGAATATCAAGCTCAGAATATCAAGCTCAGGACAGCAAGCCAGAGAAACTGATAGAGGTATTAAATAGGGAGTATGAGATGAGGACGGTTTTTTCTTATGGATGGTGAGGTTCATAAACCTGTGAGGGCGCTTTCACGGGGATTAACACTTTTACAGGTTTTGAACAGAGAGGGGCCTTTATCGGTTCAGGAGCTTGCCCGATTGAGTGGGCTAAACCGAACAACAGTCTATCGTTTGTTAGAAACCTTGGAACGGGATGGTTTTGTACAGTCTGGTGCTCTTTCTTCTTCGCTTTGGCACTTAACGATGGAAGTTAAATCTCTCAGCGAGGGGTATGATCATCGCGACTGGGTGACACAACTGGGCGCACCTGTGTTGGGACGTTTGCTGAAAAAGGTTGTTTGGCCAACTGACTTGGCTGCGTTTGATGGTAAGGGCATGTTGATACGCGAAACAACGCATAAATTCAGCCCACTTTCAAATCACAGATCTATGGTTGGTGTCAGGTGGCCTGTTCTTTCTTCATCTCTGGGCCGAGCTTTTTTCTGTTTTTCTAATGAGAAAACGCGAGCATCAATCCTGCGGGTTCTTCGGGCATCTGATGATCCTGGGGATCGTATGGCGCGGGATCAGACCCATGTTGATAATCTGGTACGGATCACCAGAGAACGCGGGTATTCGCAAAGTATCGATGAAACGGCGCAGGGAATTTCGTCAATCGCCAGACCTGTATTTTACCGGGGGCAAGTCGTAGCTTCAATTAATATGGTGTTTTTTTCCTCTGCCCTGTCCCCCAAGGTTGCGGCAGATAAACACTTGTCTGATATTAACGACGCCGTCGCCGAGTTAGAGGGAAGCCTGTTGAATAGTAGTGACGTCTTTAGGCAACAATTGGAAGATAGGGTCTACTAACGTTAAGATCAGAAATTGTTCGGATATGAAAAGAGCTGATTGCTTCTCACCTTCTTGTTCCATTCTGGCTTGTACCATTATGGCTTGTGACAGTCCCGGACTGAATAATGCCTGATCTTTATGCTTTTTTTTGTTCGTGTTATGCTACGTTACGAAGAGATATAATTTCGAAGTCACTTTTGTATTGGCCTCCTTATCTCGCCAGTACATTCCCTAAGTTCATTCTGAACACCCGTTTGGAAAATAATTTCTGAAGCTCATTTTAATAAGAATTAAGTCTGAAAAATCTGGGAGGAAATTTTATGTGTGATGCGTGTGTAATCGAGGCCGTCAAAGAAAAGATGTTATCCCGTCGTGATTTGTTCCGAAAAGCTGCTGTCACTGCGGCGGCCACTGGGGCGATTGGTGTTGTTGGTGGGGCTGTTTCAGTTGGTTCATCGACACCTGTGATGGCTGCGGGTGCCAGTAAAGTCGAAGACATGACCCATGAACTTCACGAAGATTTCCCGACTTATTTCGGGGAACAGGGCTTTTTCAAAGAACAGAAATTTAACTATGCCGAGCACAAGTTCAACCTGTTTGAATTAAAAGTGAATGAACACACTGGGACTCATTTGGATGCACCGCTGCATTTTTCAGAAAATGGTCAATCCGTTGCCGAAATTCCGGTGGAAAATCTGGTGGTTCCCCTCTGCGTTGTTGATATCAGAGAAAAAGCAGTGGCAAATGCCGATGCACAGGTTACGCCCGATGATATCAAGGCATGGGTTTCCAAAAATGGTCCTATTCCGGACCGGGCTTGTGTTGCCATGAATTCTGGTTGGGATAAATTTGCTAACAGTGATAAGTTCCGAAATGTTGGCAGTGATGAAAAGATGCATTTTCCGGGCTTTCATGTTGAAGCCGCGCAGATGCTAATGGAAACCAATGCTGTTGGGTTGGCTGTGGACAGTCTGTCGCTGGATTACGGTCAGTCCGGTGATTTTGCGACCCACTATGCTTGGTTGCCAACCAACCGTTGGGGCATTGAATGCCTTGCCAATCTGGACAAGGTTCCGGAAAACGGCGCGACATTGGTTGTCGGGGCACCAAAACATCGTGGCGGTACAGGTGGCCCATCTCGCATTTTTGCGATGGTCTAGGGGGTTTTACCCTACAAGCCTATTCAGTATCAAATTGTCGGGGCGTTGTTCTTTCCAAGCAAAGGAAAAAACAACGCCAGTACTAAACGCCCGTACTATATGTAAAATAATATGCTATATCTGCGCCACGTTTATACAGCGTGGTGAGACCAAGCATTGGAAAACGTATGCAGATTATTATTTTGCCCGAAATTTTTGGGCGAACGTCCTTTATTACGGCATTAGAGACGCAATTTCTCGATCGGGAATTTGCGGTGCAGACGCTTGATCCCTTAGGCGGGAAGCAACCTGTTTTTGATAACGAACAGCATGCCTATGATCATTTCATGAACGGATGCGGGTATGATGGCTATCTGGACTTGTTGCTAAGAACGGTTAAAGAAACAGAAGGACCAATGTTCCTTATAGGCTTCAGTGTCGGTGCATCGACAGCATGGCGTATCTTGGAAAATGTTGCCTATGCCAGCAGGATCAAACGATTTGTTGGTTTTTATCCCGGCCAGATACGGCATTATCTTTCTGTTTATCCTGCATGTCCTGCGACATTGGTTTTTCCAAAGACTGAAACCCACTTTTCCGTTCAGGATGTTATGAAACCGGTGGCTGGAAAAGACAGTGTAACGTGTTATCAAAGTGATGCAGGACATGGATTTTTGAACCCCAGTTCTGTGAATTTTGTGCCTGAATTATCAACGAAGTTTTTAGCAGCTTTTAAAGATTCCAATCCTGAACACATAGGCGACGGTCTAGACTATTATCTTTCAACGTCTTTTCAGGAAACTGTGTGCCGTTGAAAAATCGTAATAGCTTCTTGAAACGATTTACCATCACACAATTTATGGAAAATTTATAAAACGCCCTATTCTTACGAAGGGAGATTTTATCTTGTACCGGTTATCTGTTAGACAATGGGGCTGACATTTTTCCGCCATGATCTCTTTGTAGGGGTAGGGTGTTAAGTGTTGTGGATAAATTATTTATCAAATTATTTTATGGTGGGGGTATCCCGGTTTGAAAGTTAGATCGCTCTTTTTTGGACTCTCTTCTGGCTTGGTATCGGCGGCGCTTGTTTGCAGCAGTTCGCCAGCTCTTGCGCAGGATGCTGATCTATCAACAGATCCAGATGTTACCTTTCAAGAACAGTTAACGGGCCGTGTCGCGTCCAAAAAAGAAGATCAGTATATTTCGCTGGTCATCGAAAATGATTCCCTTGGCACAGCAGGAACCGATAAAAACTATACCAGTGGTGTCCGCTTAGGGTATTTGGATGTAAATGCTGATTTACCAGAAATAGCCTATACGCTAGATCGTGTTATCCCGACCTTTGGGATTAACGAAACATCCAGTGTGTTTTATTCTTTGGGGCAGAATATCTATACCCCACAAAATATCCGCCAGCGTGAACAAGACCCGGATGATAGGCCATGGGCCGCGCATCTGTACGGATCAATTGGTTTGGTAACCGTCACAGATAATCATCTGGATGAAATAGAAGCATCCCTTGGGATCGTTGGCCCAGCGGCATTGGGCGAACAGGCCCAAAAATTTGTCCACACCCATGTCACCCCCAGCAGCCCGACACCCCATGGTTGGTCAAATCAGCTTAATCACGAACCGACCTTTTCTTTGGGGTGGCAACGACGCTTCCCTGATTATATGTCGGTTGACGCCGGTGGGTTAAGCCTGTCGGCATCCCCTTACTATGGCGCGACACTGGGCAATGTGCATACCTTTGCCGATGTGGGGATTAACTTCCGACTGACTCCGGAAAAGGACGTCTGGCAAGACGGACCGCTGCGTGTCAAACCGGGTCTTCCCGGCACGGGGTATTTTGATACCCCTGATGATGGCTGGAGCTGGTATCTCTTCGCTGGGATAGAAGGGCGCGCCGTGGCACGCAATATCTTTCTGGACGGTAATACCTTTAGCGATTCACATTCCGTGGACAAACATCACTTTGTCGCCGATGCCAATGCTGGCTTAGCGATGACCTATGACCGTTACCGCGTCAGTTATACCATGGTGTACCGCACCAAAGAGTTCGAAGGACAAGACGACCCCGCTGTCTTTGGTGCCGTAAGCTTAGGTGTGCGGTTTTAAGACTGGTCGTGCCTGTGCAGATGTGATTATTCTATTGGCAAACGTTACTTAATTTTTGCTATTTCAGGAGCACCTTATGTCCACTGTTCTGCCGCCGGAAGATTTGGAAAATAATCCCCGGGTGAAAGCTGTCTTTGATGATATTCGGGCGACGCGCCAGACGGATTTTATCAATAATATCTGGCGCTATCTGGCTTTTGATGCGGATCTGTTAGAGCGCACATGGGCCGAGGTAAAGGCCGTAATGGCAACACCGTCTGATCTTGACCCGTTGACCAAAGAAATGCTGTATCTTGCGGTGTCCATTGTTAATAGCTGTAATTATTGCGTGCATTCCCATACCGCAGGGGCCAAAGCCAAGGGCATGACCCCCACGCAACATGCCGAAGTTCTCAAAATCGTGGCGCTGGCATCGAAAACAAATCAATTGGCGACGGCCCTGCAATTGCCAACCGATCCGGAATTTTTGTTGGAAGAATAATAATTCTCCTCGGAAGTTCTGTTCTCGCGTCAGTTCTGTATTTCTTAAATACAGAGTTCCAAGGCCACGGAACTTCAGTGATCTTGGGTTTCTGAATTTACGGACTTTTCAAAATTGTGCGAGGATCGATTAAAAGATTGAAACCCCGGTTCTTGCGCCGTATCTAAAACGTATCATTTCAATAAACCATAAACCCGAAAGATAAAGATGACCTATGCAATAGTTGCGCGCCAACAGGGCGGTAGTGATGTTCTGGAACAGATAAAAATTGCCAAACCATCCCCAGCTGCTGGCGAAGTTCTGGTCCGTCACGCGGCCATTGGGGTGAACTTTATCGACACCTATTTTCGTACCGGACTTTATCCATGGCCGGTTGATAAAGACCTTGTTCTCGGCAGTGAAGCCGCAGGCGTGATTGAAGCCGTGGGCGACGGTGTCTCTGGCTTTGCCGTTGGTGAGCGTGTGGCCTATACCATTCCGAATGGGGCCTATGTATCGCACCGCGTGATCGATGCCAAACATCTGGTGAAATTACCGGATACGATTTCGGACGAGGTTGCGGCTGCATCAATGCTCAAAGGATTGACCGCGCATTATCTTTTACATCGTAGCTATGTTGCCGAGGCTGGAAAGAAAGTTCTTTTCCACGCCGCAGCGGGCGGTGTTGGTCTGATCGCCGGGCAATGGCTGGCAGCAAAAGGCGTTACGGCCTATGGAACGGCTGGTGGGGCAGAAAAGTGTGCCCTTGCGTCTGAGCATGGCTATAGCAAGATGATTGATTATAAATCCGAAGACTTTGTCGAGCGGGTAAAAGAGATAACTGACGGGCAGGGGGTGGATGCCGTCTATGACAGTATCGGCAAAGATACCTATCCCGGGTCATTACAGTGCTTGAAAAACTTTGGTTCCTTGGTGAGTTTTGGGCAGTCCTCGGGACCAGCACTTGATTTTAAATTGTCTGACCTGGCGGTGGGGTCCTATAGCGTTACGCGCCCAGTATTGTTCCATTTCACGGCAGAACCGGGGTATTTACAGTCTGCTGCGGATGAACTTTTTGCCATGATTTCGTCTGGGGAAATAAAGATTAGCATCAATCAGAAGTTTAACCTGTCTGATGTTGCCAAAGCCCATGACCAGTTGGAAACGCGTAAGACAACCGGGTCAACTGTTCTGTTGCCATAAAAGGCAAAGTAGTAGATTGAGAAAATAAACAGCGGGGGTTGGTCATTTAAGTTCAATTAAGTTTATGGTGATAGTATAGCAACGGGATGCGGATTCTTGTTGCTAGAAAATCCCTTATTACTTGTGTATAATCTCGTTTTAGGCGCGAGATATTACAAAACTCTAACAGAATGTGTGAGTGTAACTTAATGGATCAACCCCCGATTTTTGATGACTTTATCGATGGCCCTGCGAAAGATCTGCTTCGATTAATCAATAATCACGCGCTTGTATATATTCTGTCTGATGATGGTATTTTAAAATATTCCAACCAGAAACTTGCAGATGTTTCTGGCTATAGGATTGACGAGTTAGAGGGCGCATCAGTCCAAAAGCTTAGATCCCGATATCATCCTGATACCTTTTATTCCGAATTGTGGGCTTTGCTTCGTGCAGGAAAGACCTGGACAGGTGAATTATGCTGTACGGGTCGATCTGGGGCTTATTATTGGGAAGAATTATCCTTGTGCCCGTTGGAACTTAAAGGCGATCCAAATAAGTATTATCTGGGTGTTAGTGTTGATATTACTCAGCTAAAGACCCGTGAAAAAACGATGTCTGCCTACAACGAAATGCTGGTTAATGTGACCAAGGGCGTCCCCTTAAAGGAAAATTTTGATCTACTGATTACCAATATTGAAACTATATTTCCTCATATGAACTGCGCGATTATGTTTCTGGAGGATGAGCGTTATCTTAGTAATTTTTCTGGGCCTTCTATTCCCGCCGAATATATTGAATTGGTTAATGGTTTGGAAATCGGCGATTATGTGGGGTCCTGTGGGGCTGCAGCTCATCGGAGAGAGCTTGTTATTGTTGAAGATGTGTACGACCACCCCAATTGGGGTGATTATCTGGATGTTATTAAGAAAACCGATTATCGGGCTTGCTGGTCCCATCCAATTGTTAGTCTCACTGGAGTGACTTATGGAACTTTTGCCATTTATTATAAAACAACACGTGGACCGACAGAGATAGAACTTAATTTTATTCAATCGCTTGCGTTTAGCTGTCGAGGTGCCATTGAAACCCATAATGCGCGTTATGAATTGATTGAACAGAAGAACCGGGCGGAAGCCGCAAATCACGCCAAAAATCAGTTTCTTGCGAACATGAGCCATGAATTAAGAACACCGTTAAATGCAGTTATCGGCTATTCGGAAATTCTGGAACGCGAACTTTTTGGTCCGCTTGGGGTTGATAGATATAAAATCTATGCTGGGGATATTCAGACGTCGGCTCGTTTTTTGCTGGATATCATTAATGATATTTTGGATATCTCGCTTATCGAAGAGGGAAAGATATCTCCCGAGCCAGAAAATTTACCTGTTAAAAAGTTGATGGACTGTTGTATCCAATTGATCAAAACTCGGGCAAGTGACAAAGATGTTTCCTATGAGATTATAGAACCTGATGATGATTACTACATCTATGCTGATAAGCAGCATGTGAAACAGATTATTGCCAATTTGCTTACCAATGCGATCAAATTTACACCAGCAAAAGGCAAAATTGAATTCTGTGCTGAAATAACAAGGCCAGAATATATTGATTTTGTAATCCGTGATAATGGCATTGGTATCACCGAAGAAAACCTTGAACGGGTTATGGAGCCCTTTAATCAAGTTGCTGATAGTATGACACGGGCTCATGAAGGCGTTGGCCTCGGCCTGAGCCTTTCCAAGAAATTGGCCCTGGCACAGGGGGGCGATCTTAGGATAGAGAGCGTCTATGGCGAGGGGACAACAGTGTACGTTAGCTTACCTTTGCAATACTAATCTTACTGTCTTGAGCTCATTAATTTCGACAGGGCTTTACTGTCGTGTGTAGCTCTGGTTGCTTTGTCTTAGGATTTAATTATCTCCTCGGATTAGAATTTTTTTTATGACACTATTAGATAAACTAGGCTTGAAGAATTGCTGTGGGCCGAATAAAGCTATTGTATAAAATGTCACAACCCTATTTAAAAACAGAGAAGGCAGCGGAATGGCTATCGGTGAAGTAATCTGGACGTATTTCCAAGGTGAATGGCACGAAGGTAATTTACCGATTATGGGCGCGGCAGATCATGGTACTTGGTTAGGGTCGCTTGTCTTTGATGGTGCCCGTTCATTCGAAGGCGTCGTGCCGGATCTTGATCTTCATTCTGCGCGTGTAAATGCCTCTGCCGAGGTTATGGGCCTGAAGCCAACTATGACAACCCAGCAACTTATTGACCTGACGATGGAAGGCCTTAAAAAGTTTGCTGATGATGCCGCCGTTTATATTCGCCCAATGTACTGGTCGAAAGAAGGTGGCGCAGGAACGGTTGTCCCTGACGAGAACTCTACAGAGTTTTGTCTGTGCCTTGAACAGTTCCCTATGGCACCAACCAGCTATACGCAAACGCTTTGCCGGACCAAGTTTGTACGTCCAATGGTGTCTATGGCACCCGTAAATGCCAAGGCAGCCTGTCTGTACCCGAACAACGGACGGATGATCCGCGAGGCACAGTCGCGTGGTTATAACAATGCACTGGTGGCAGATGCTTTGGGCAATGTTGCGGAAACTGGTACATCGAACGTGTTTATGGTCAAAGACGATGTGATTTATACGCCTGTTCCAAATGGTACATTTCTGAACGGAATTACCCGCCAGCGCGTTATTGGGCTTCTTCGCGAAGCGGGACGAGAGGTTGTGGAGACAACCTTGTCATTTGAAGATTTCGAAGGTGCTGACGAAGTCTTTATGAGTGGTAATATCTCTAAGATCACACCCGTGGTTAAGTTTGAAGACGTGGAATATCCCATCGGTCCCATAAGCAAACTTGCCCGCGAACTTTACTGGTCATGGGCTAAGCGATAACGCGTTTTTGACACTGCGCTCCCTATCCAAGCCTATTATTGAGGTCCAGTATTATTTAAGCCCATAGCTTTCATTTGCTATGGGCTTTTTACGTCGCCTGAAAAGCATCAGTTGCGCGCGACCACGATCATCTCTCGACTGTCTTTCTGAAGTGGGGTTTGGTTCCAATCACCAAATAAATGTTCGAGAACAAGCCCTGCTTTATCCAGATGTGCTAAAAGTTCGTTGTGGCTGAGGAACCTTATTTTTGCTTCAGTTTTTGTCGGGGGTGGTAGCGACTGTCCACTAGACAGGACATTATTTTCTTGGACAGGCATTGTTCTGTATAGAGTAAAGTACTCAACAATTCTGCCGTCGCCATACCTTTGGACATTGCCAAGGTCATGCCAGATCTCAATCCTTTGGTCTTTCTGGTGTTGGCTGTTTGCAGGAAGGACGAAAGTTTGGGTTGTTTCTTTCGGTATCCAGTGTTCCCATGCTTTGGCGTCGAGGTTGCGGGTATCAAACGCAATCTTTCCATTAGGGGAAAGCAATGCCTTTAGATTAGAAAGGGCATCATGGATCGCTTGATCTGTCAGGAAAACCTGAAATGCGTGACCGCTGAGGATAATCAGGTCAAAAAGCTGATCAGATTTAAATTGTGCTGCGTCTGATTGAACCCAGGAAACTTTGTCACCGGATTGTCGGTGACGGGCAATATTAAGCATGTCTGAAGCGGGATCAATTCCGGTCGTGTCATACCCTAGATTGGCGAAAGCAGCGGTCAGTAGCCCTGTTCCACAACCGACATCAAGTACCTTTCGGGGTACAGGCGCGTCCTGAATCAAAGAGAGGAAAAAATCACAATCCGGTCCCCAAGGATTTTGGCTGTCGTACAGGCGTGAGAGAAGCGGATCATGATAGTGATCTTGAGGCTTATTATCGGACATAATCTTATGGACGCTTTGTTCATATTTTGAGAAAAAGACAACACAAAAACGCGTTGGACATGCTGGAATAGCTATTTACGCAGATGCTGTTCTTGGTGGGGCTATAGATGACAGATAATTCTGTTCGATCAGGGATTTAAGTTGATCCTCTTTAAATGGCTTCGTCAGAACATCATTCATGCCAGCTTTGCGAAAGACTTCGTGGCGATCTGTGAAAGCCTCGGCCGTTAGCCCAATAATGGGAACATGTGCGCCTTTGTCAGTTGCCCTGATTTGTTCTGTCGCGATAATGCCGCTCATGATGGGCATGTGTACATCCATCAGAATAAGGTCAAAATCGTGTTCGGCAAAAAGGTTCACGGCTTCTTCTCCATTTTCAGCGTGAATGGTGTTGTGTCCGAATTTGGTCAGGAAGGCTTTTGCAATCATTGCGTTGACGGGGTTGTCTTCGGCCAATAACACGGACAACTGTCCTATATCCACATCTTGGGGGCGGCTTAATTGTTGGAAATATTGATCGTTTTCTTCTTGGGTCGGCAGCGTTACGGGTAAGTCTATTGTAAAGGAAGATCCTTCGTTAAGTACGCTGGATACGTTGATACGGCCGTTCATCAACGAAATCAAACTTTGAGTAATACTGAGCCCTAGTCCTGTCCCGCCGAACTTGCGGGTAATAGTGTTGTCTGCCTGACTAAAGGCATCAAAAATACTATCCAGCCTGTCTTCGGCAATTCCGACCCCTGTATCTTCGATAATAGTTTTCAGGCTC
The DNA here is from genome assembly GCF_937128705.1 of uncultured Kiloniella sp. Classification (GTDB taxonomy): domain Bacteria; phylum Pseudomonadota; class Alphaproteobacteria; order Kiloniellales; family Kiloniellaceae; genus Kiloniella. The sequence goes on from NZ_CAKZMP010000436.1 coordinate 24,501, forward strand.
GGAGGCGTTGTTGAATCTGTTAGCAAGATCGACAGAGTGACCTGACCCTCGCTCGTGAATTTAAAAGCATTGCCCAATAAGTTATTTAATATTTGGCGCAAGCGTGTCTGATCACTGTAAACCAGCTTGTGATCGTGTAGGTCAATTTCGGTAA
>NZ_CAKZMP010000437.1 GCF_937128705.1 uncultured Kiloniella sp.
TCGGTAAACAACGGTTCAATTCTAGCGCAACGTATCCGTGATATGGCTGATACTGTTCAAGCTGAACGTATGCGTGCGGATCTTGAAATTAAACAGGCCGTTGATGACATAGAACTTCAGCTTAATATTGTCGCAGAAATCAATGGTACTATTCCGGGGCAAGCTGCTCTGGGATTACCAACAGGAGATCTTGAAGACAAACGAGATCAGGCTATAAACAAACTCGCTGAATATATGGATATCCAGTATTTTCAGACGGATAAAAATCAAGTAAATGTTTTAACAAAAACAGGTCACACACTGATTAGCGGTAGCTTTCAAGCCGACCTTTCGTTTCGGCAAACAACACTCATTACTGCCAATGAAAGCTATCCTGCTGTACTAGATGGTATTCATCTAAACGCCGGTACTTCTCCTTCTGCAGCGAATGATATTACCTCGAGTATTACAGACGGCAAGTTAGGAGCCCTTTTCAAAGCACGTGATACGACCCTACCAGCAATGACAAACCAACTCGACCAAATGTCTGCGGCTTTGCGAGATCAAGTTAACCGGGCTCACAATAGAGGCGCCAACACCCCTATGGGGTTGGGCACAGGCGCTCTTGATCCCGCAACAATGCTGGGTTCCAGATCTTTTCCAAACACAGCTCAGGCGATGACCATTGGCAGCGATGTCAACATGGTTTTGCTCGATTCAAGCGGTGCAATGGTTGGCGCTATGGGCTCGATTACTGCGGGCGCGACAACTCCGGCAGCAGTTCAAACGGCCATCAACACCTTTCTGGGCGCCAACGGTACAGCCGGTTTTGATGCAAACGGCAGACTGGAAATCAAACTAAACAACAACGTTCGTTTGGCTTTCAAAGATACCGGCGCAGTCGCAAACAGTGGGGATTCTGTCATTCAGTATGATGCTGATGGTGATACGGTAAATGAAAATTACAACGGCTTTTCAAATTTCTTCGGTTTAAATGATTTTTTCGTTACACCTCAATTGTCAACGACGGTCCCAGCAGTTGAAGGGCAAGGTACTCAGACAGGCATTTCCTCGGGCATCGTCGTTAGACAGGACATGATTGATAGCCCCTCTAATATTTCAAGAGGAAGCCTTAGCGGCACACCACCTAACTATGCGTTGGGTCCTGGCAATAATGACGTTGCACTCCAGCTCGCTGCTGTCTTTGAACAAAATTATACTTTCAACGGCGTCTCAAACGGCCCTGATGTAACATCAACAACAATGAGTGGTTATGCAGGTGTGATGCTATCTTACAGTGCTACAACAGCACAAGCGGCCGAAAGCTCACTATCATTTCAAAGCTCCCTCGCTGGGGATCTACAGGTGAAGATGCAGAATGAATCTGGTGTCAGCATGGATGAAGAGCTCGCCAACATGGTTATCTTTCAAAATGCCTATAACGCCGCAGCACGTGTAATACAAATTACAGGTGAAATGCTTGATACCGTTATTGAGCTCGCCTAAGGAGAAAATAGATGATTCGCGTTTCCAGTTATGCTCAAAATCAACTATTACAAACGAACATGGCCTCAACACAGGCAAAGGTTTCGGACAGAACGATACAGATTGCTAGTGGTAAAGTAACTCAGGAATACACAAATATTTCGTCACAAGCCTTGGAGCTTATTAGCCTACAGCGCGATAATGTACGCACGACTCAATTTGAACGTAACATCCAGACCACAACAACTAGATTGGAAATCATGGATAGCAACATGACGACAATGTCTGAACGGATCACAAACCTGCTGAGTGACGTGCTTAACGGGTTAAACAGTTCAAACATACAGGAAATTCCTCTGGAGCAGTTTGCCGCCAGTTTCCGTCAAGAAATCACAGCGTTGATGAATGCACAGCACGAAGGACGTTACCTTTTTTCCGGTAGTTTAACAGATACACCACCTGTTGATATTACAGATGCTGCTTATACTCCACAGGCAGGCCTACCCGGTGTCTTTACAGCAGATTTTGACTACTATGATGGGGACAATGTCAAACTAAGCAATCGAATTGATCAAGATGCCACCCTCACATATGGCATTACAGCAGATGATCCAACATTCGAAAAACTCCTCAGAAGCCTTGCCTATGTTGAGTATGCAGGAACGAACAACGATACAACAGTATTACAGGAAGCTTACAGCTTACTCCAAACCTCATTGGACGGTGTTTCCTCATTCAGGAGCCAAATTGGAGCACAACTAACAGTATTAGAAGGTGCGAATAAAAATCATGCCGACTTTAAAACCTATGCACAGAATACGATTTCAGGCATTGAAGACGTTGATGTCGCCGAAGCTACTAGTAGACTGGCCTTTGATCAGGTACAGCTTCAGGCCTCATATATCAGCCTGACGCGGATCAATGAAACCACACTTTTAAATTACCTTAGATAAGTCTTTGTGATTTCACGCTTACTATTCGTTAATCATGGTTGCCTATTGTGACTAGAGAGACCATTATGTTGGACTTGGAAATAAATTATAAAGCTCAAGATTTAGCCGGGATCACAATGCCGAAGGCCGAAGAAGTGTCAAATAACGTAATTACACTGAAAACCCGTTTTGGGGTGATGGAAATAGATCGCGACAAAACCATCAAAATACCGAAAGGAATTGTAGGCTTTTCAGAGTATAAGGAATATGGTTTGTCTGTCCCATCACATACAGTGCTGGACGGTTATATGCTTTTGCAATCTATTGACGAAGCAGATTTGACTTTTATTCTGAAGCCTTATGATCTGAGCAGCGGGGAGATTGATGACAAGGATCTCGCTGGGGCAATGAACCAATATGCTATTGCACCGGAAAATCTTGCCTTGATGTTGGTTACAACTTTACGCCAAACGCCGAATGCCATTCAAAAAACCGTTAACTTACGGGCACCTGTTTTTATAGATACAGAAAATAAACAGGCTTGGCAGCATATTTTAAATTCCGAAAAATATAATGTTCGCCACGTCGTAAACTAATTTCTGTCAGGACTAGCAAAACTAGAAACCGGGGGTATAGGGTGAAAGGAATTATATTAGCTGGCGGAACAGGTAGTCGCCTTTACCCGATCACACGCGTGGTCAGTAAACAATTATTACCCGTTTACGACAAGCCGATGATATATTTTCCACTTACAACTCTGATGTTATCCGGGATCAGAGACATACAAATCATCACAACAAAAGATCATCAACAAGCATTCCAAACATTATTGGGAAATGGGCACCAGTGGGGAATTAATATTTCTTGGTGCGTTCAGGATGAACCAAATGGAATAGCCGAAGCATTTATATTATCAGAAGACTTTATCGGCGATGATCACTGCGCCCTTGCTCTAGGTGATAATATTTTATTTGGGAATGGATTGGTTGGCCTATTACAATCAGTTATGAAACCCCAATTCGGGGCCAGTGTTTTTGCCTATCGCGTGAAAGACCCCGAAAATTATGGTGTCGTTACATTTGATGATGAGGGAGGCGGCGTAGATATTGAAGAAAAACCGAAATTTCCGAAATCCAACTACGCCCTCATTGGCCTTTATCGTTACGACAATACCGTTGTGAAGATAGCTAGGGACGTAAAACCGACATTAAACAATGAAAAACACATAACTGACATCAACAACTACTATTTAAGGCAAAATAACCTTCATGTGCAAAAGCTTGGGCGCGGATACGCCTGGCTGGATGCAGGTACAGTAGAATCACTCCACAACGCTTCTGCTTTTGTTAAGTCAGTTGAAAGCCGTCAAGGAATAAAAATTGCCTGCCCAGAAGAAATTGCCTGGCGTATGGGGTATATAACATCCAAAGATTTAAATGTATTAGCAGAGAATTTAACCTCCAGTGGGTACGGGCATTACCTGCAAGAAATTTTACTCGAAGATAATAGAAAATATGACATCATCAATTGAGTTGATATTTCCGGGTGGATCATCTGAATCAATGGCTTATAAACTTGAAGCTGAAGCCCTGAAGAAACGGGTCATTGGCGCCTCTTGCATTCAAGATGATTCTGCGAAAAAGCTTTATGATCAATGGCAATACATTCCATCAATACATAGTGAAAACTTTGAAGAAGCCTTTGTCAAAACGATAAAAGATTACAATGTCTCTGATATCTATTGTCCTCATTTATTGCTTTATAAAGCAATAGAAAAAGTTATCTTATCTAGTAATCTTCTGGTCAAGTTCAGAAACCCTCCTCCAGGAGAACTTGAAACAAAGAAAATCGATACACTCTATAAATCAGCGGCTTATTTTCGCGAAATTGCATCAAACATGGCAATCGGCCATCAAGATCAACTACCTAAAATCGAAGAAATTGCCGGATTAATTTTCTATACGCGGGCCATTCCCGGCATGACATCTGAAGCAAAATTGGCTGCCTTAGCAGCCATATTCCCAGTTCTGCCCATAGGCGACATAATAGAGATTGGTGCATACAGAGGAAAGTCATCCTACTTTTTATCCTGGGCTGCTAAACGCTATAATACTGGGAAAGTG
>NZ_CAKZMP010000438.1 GCF_937128705.1 uncultured Kiloniella sp.
GTTGATGATCTGCTGGATATCTCTCCGCTCTTTGAAACGGGAACTGCGCTAGAACGTGGCAGTGAGGTTATTGCCGAGCTTCTGGAGAACGAACATTACCGTGCCTATGTCGAAAAGCGCGGTCGTTTGTGCATTCAAACCGGTTTCTCTGATGCCGGACGCTATTTAGGACAGGTCTCGGCGTCACTTGCTATCGAACGTCTGCATATGAAGCTGGCACGGTTGCTTGCTGATTATAATGTCAAAGGCGTCGAGGTTGTTATTTTTGATACCCACGGCGAATCAATGGGGCGCGGGGCGCATCCGTTGAGCTTTAATGATCGCCTTAAATATGTGTCTTCCCCGATGACGCGCTCATTATTTGCGGCGAACAATATTCCGTTGAAACAGGAAGTCAGCTTTCAGGGCGGGGACGGATATCTCTATTTCGGAACACCCAAGCTGGCCCTGACCACTGTAACCCGCTTGCTGGAACATGCGCTGGGTAAGCCGACTGTGGATGACGAGGATGCTTTTTATACCAACACAGACTATTCATTGGATTTCTTTTTAACCCTGAAAGACTTCCACGAAAGTACGCTAGAGAACAAAGATTATGCAGCACTTCTGGGGTCTTTCAGTACGAATCTTTTGTATCAGACAGGATCGCGAAAAAGCAAACGTCAGCACGACAAACATCACGGCATTGATCGGGGGCATCCGTCCCAAATCAGAGCGATTCCTCATAATGCGATCCTTCAGCAACTGGGCTATCTGGCTAACACGGCGGGTGGTTTCGGTACGGCGATATCTAGAGATCTGGATGCCTTTGTGAAATTGCACAGAGAATCTGACCGGGTTCGACGCTTTATGGATATGGTGTCCTATGCAAAAGGTCTGAGTAGTTTAAACACACCAGAAGCTTATGCGGCACTTTTTAACCCCCGATATTGGCTTGCGAAGGCTTACGCCGTAAAGCATACCGAACGGGCTCGTGATCAGCTTCGCCTTTCTAACCTTGTTGGTGATACGCAGCGTTATGATGGTATGAACAGAATGCTCCAGGTTTTCCGTCAAGATGCGATCCACCTCCACGGTGGGTTGGATGCGCTGGCTGCTGATGGGCAAGAGAAGGTCTTCCCTTTCGATACCCGTCGGCGAATCAATCTGATCATTCTACATGTCGTTCGTTTGTGTCTCATTCAGGAAATTTTCTTGTTGGCGATGCGCATTCCTGCCTTTGCCAACCGCGATGATTTAACGCTTGAGGATTTGATCCAGGATATTATCGCGATGGAAATTCCGGCAGCTTTAGAGGAACTGAAAGCGACTTT
>NZ_CAKZMP010000439.1 GCF_937128705.1 uncultured Kiloniella sp.
CTCGCTCAAATCGATTTCCATGAAACCCTGATGAAAGGCATGTTATCCTTCCTCCTTTTTGCCGGGGCGCTCCACGTCGATATCGAAGACCTGTTACATCGTAAGTATGCCATTACCCTTATGGCAACTTTTGGGGTGTTGATATCCACCTTTTTGATCGGCTTTTCCATGTTTTATCTGACAGGTCTGATCAATCTTGAAATCCCGCTGATCTATTGTCTGATTTTTGGCAGCCTTATCGCCCCAACCGATCCCGTTGCTGTTCTTGGCATCCTCAAAACGGTAAAAGTACCGCGTTCTCTTAAGGCTAAGATTGCCGGGGAAAGCCTGTTCAATGACGGTGTCGGGGTTGTTGTATTTACCATTCTGGTTGCTATTGCTACCCAGACCCCATCAGATGATGCCATTGGTGCTTACGAAATCACACGCCTTTTCTTGCTCGAAGCTGGCGGAGGTGCCGCACTGGGGCTGGCAACCGGATATATTGCCTACCTTGCCCTCAAAAGTATTGATGAATACACCATAGAAGTCTTGATCACACTCGCATTAGTCATGATGAGCTATAGCCTAGCCTATGCCCTGCATTTCTCAGGCCCCATTGCCGTTGTCATCGCCGGACTTCTTATTGGGAACAGGGGCATGCGCTTTGCCATGTCAGAAAGCACCCGGGATCACGTCAATAAGTTCTGGACCCTTCTGGATGAGATCATGAACGCGGCACTATTCTTGATTATTGGCTTTGAGATCCTCGCTATTACCGAAACAGCAACAAATTTGATCGCAACCTTGATCATGATCCCTGTTGTTCTTATCGCGCGTTTTATTGCTGTGGGGCTTCCCATCAGCCTATTAAGTCTAAAAGCAAAATACACCCCCGGTGCCGTTGTTGCCCTAACCTGGGGAGGTCTTCGTGGTGGTATTTCGGTTGCGTTGGTTCTTTCCCTGCCTAGCATCCCAGAAAAAGAAAGCTTGCTCGCCATTACCTATGGCGTTGTCATTTTTTCTATTATTATTCAGGGATTAACCGTGAAAAAAGTTGTAGAACGCTTTGTGAAATAAGCAGGTCATCGAGAACAAAAAAGGCAGCGGAGGCATACCGCTGCCTTTAAAACTCACAAGAAAATCAATTAACCTATCTCACCCCAGCCTATCTTATCTCAGCTTACCTTAACCTCGGCCTATTTTACATAGCCCCTGTTATACCCATTTCCCAAAACCCGGCTTCCAGTCTGGTTGCCGTAGAAAAGGTATTACACAGATCCTTCCAGCGTCCTGAATTCTGATAATCTTCACCCAAGCGAGACATCGCAACCCGTTCCAGCTGTCCATAAGCACCAGCGGCCGCCTGTTGGTATTCGCTTGAAGCATACATTTCAATCCATGGACGATAAGGATTATTTTCCATGTCTGCGACGTGATCATCGGCTAGACGCGATCCGATTTCGGCATATCCCATCACACATGGGGCCAAGGCCACCAGAAGGTCCAAAATATCACCGGAAAGGCCGCGCTCCATCACATAGCGGGTATAAGCAAGATTTGCTGATGCTTCCTTAACACCTTCCAGTACTTCTTTTTCTATGCCCCATTCAGCACAATAACTGATGTGTAACTGCATTTCGTCGTTCAACAACGCATTCATCGTTGCCGCGGCTTGACGCATATCGTCCAGATTATCGCTTTTGAAAACGGCCAGTGCATAGGCGCGGCCAAAGTTAATCAAGAACAGATAATCCTGAATGAGATAATGTTTAAAAGCCTCTTCCGGCAATGTCCCTTCGCCCATCCCCTGAACAAAGGGATGATAAACATAAGACGACCAGTCATCTGGGCATTGAGCTTTGAGATCTTCGTAGAAAGACATGATTAGGTTATTTCAATCGCGAGATTTTAAATAAGAAAAAGCGGTTTGAGAACCAAACCGCCATATAGAGAAGATACTTAGAGAGCGTCTGGAAGTTTGACCTTAAGGCCATCCAACTCTTCGGTGATGATTAACTGGCATCCCAAGCGCGATGTTTCTGTCAAATTGAAAGCAAGATCAAGCATATCTTCTTCGTCTTCTGATACTTCTTCCAACTTTCCATACCAACTGGGGTTAATAACCACATGACAGGTCGCACAGGCTAATGAACCTTCGCAAGCACCTTCGATATCAATATCATTGCGTTGAGCAATTTCGAGAACGGAAAGCCCAAGTGGCGCATCCACTTCTTTTTCGGTTCCGTCATTTTCGACAAAAGTCATCTTTGGCATCTGCCAATTCTCCTAACAAAACCGCGATCTGCCATCATTCTAATGCGGCAGTTACGGCAATACCCGAATATTCCAGCCTATATACGCTGCCTGAAGCTATTTTGGGAAGTTTTTTTCATCATCTGCTAGCGGAATAACGACCCACACAGTCCATTACAAGCATTTTAGGACTTTAAAATTCCCGACCAAACGCTCGCCTTACAAGCGTTATTATACCGTTCTAAATTTTTTTAGAGTAATTTAAAATCTTTTGTTGTGAATTTGTGATACAAAAACTACCCTGATACAGTAATAATAAGTAACTATAACTCAAAACCAATCCAAACGTTTAATTCCACAATATAAAAATCAAAGCTGCCATTAATACTATCCGGCAATCCGATATTATTAATGGCATCAATACGTGGTCCATTTGAGGAGGAAATCGACAATGAAATTTACAGCCAAAAGAATGGCCGCAGGCATACTGACTGCGACCGCTTTGACCTTGGGGGCAGTCTCTGCTCAGGCCCAGGAAATTAACTTCTTTACCATTGGTACAGGCGGTACAGCCTATACCTATTATCCAGTTGGCGGTGTGATTGCCAATGCTATTTCCAAGCCACCGGGATCTCGTCCTTGTGAAGAAGGCGGTAGCTGCGGTGTAGATGGCTTGATCGCCTCTGCCGTATCATCACGCGGTTCTGTTGATAACATCAATGCCGTTCTTTCCGGCCTCAGAAATTCTGGTTTTGCCCAGTCTGATGTTGCCTATTGGGCCTACACAGGCACAGGCACAATGGAAGGCAAAGACCCTGCAACAAAGTTGCGTTCAATCGCAGCCTTGTTTGAAGAACATATCCATCTCGTTGCTCTTGATAAAAGCGGCATCAACTCTGTTGCTGATCTGAAGGGCAAACGCGTTTCTTTGGATGAGCCGGGTTCTGGAACCTACGTAGATGCAGGACTTATTCTAGAAGCTAACGGTCTCGCGCTTGATGATGTTACCGCAGAAGCATTAAAAGGGAACGCCGCCGCAGAAGCACTCAGAAATGGCAAAATTGATGCCTTCTTTGTTGTTGCTGGCTACCCAACAGGGTCACTTGTGGAATTAGCATCTGCCGACGACATCAAGCTAGTTCCAATCGACGGTAAAGGTGCCCAGGCACTCGCCGAAAAATATGGCTTCTTTTCACAAAGTGTGATCCCATCAGGTGCCTATGAAGGCGTCGAAGAAACACCAACCGTAGCAGTTGGCGCCCAGTGGTATACATCAGCAGATCAGGACGACGAACTGATTTATCAAATCACCAAAGCTCTTTGGAATGATAAATCACGTAAACTGCTAGACGTTGGTCACGCCAAAGGTAAAACAATTACGCTTGAAACCGCGCTTTCAGGTATCGGTGTGCCAGTTCACCCAGGTGCAGAGCGTTATTACAAAGAAGTTGGCCTTATAAAATAAACCAACTTCTGTTCAAACGTTTCCCTCAATCGGAAACGTTCCAAACAAACCAAGGTCCCGGAATTATACTCTATGATTTCGGGACCTTGGTTCAATAAAAACGGGAACCAACCCCGATAATAAGGGAAAACAAGACATGCGTGGCGAAAATTTAACAGCAAAACAGCTGGCTGAAATAGAGGAAAAATACGATCCTGAAATGGCCTTTCGCCCAACCGGACGTATGATCACTTATTTGGTTACCCTGTTATTGGTTTCCATGTCTGTTTACCACTTTTATGCTTCTGGCTTTGCCCTCATTCGCGAAGTTCTACACCGGGGCATTCATCTCTCTTTTGTTCTAAGCCTTGTGTTTTTGCTTTTTGGATTTCGAAAAGGGTTCGGTAAAACTCCACAAACAGGCTTCTTCTATTTTAATGGCGTTTCATTTCTCGATTTAATTTTTGCTGTTCTTGCAGTGGTCACCGCCCTTTACTTACCATTACTTCCCCCTGAACAACTTGCAACCAGAGTGGGCAACCCTTCGCAAAACGATGTTTTGATGGGGACTGCACTCCTAATACTGACGCTAGAAGCCGCAAGGCGCTCGGTGGGGCCGACATTACCAATTATCGGGCTGATTTTTATACTCTTTGCTCTATTTGGTCCCTTTGCCCCCGGTGCTTTAAAACACGGTGGCACAAGTTGGGCCGGGCTAATTAATCACCTCTATCTAACCAATCAGGGCATTTACGGTATCGCCATTGGCGTCATGGCCCAGTATGTCTTTCTCTTTATTCTTTTTGGTGTTCTGGCAACACGTATCGGATTGGGCCAATTGTTTATCGATCTTGCTATGGTCATTGCCGGACGATATTCCGGCGGGCCGGCAAAGGTCGCGATTTTTTCATCCGCTTTTATGGGAACAATTTCCGGATCGTCCATCGCTAACACAGTTACAACAGGCGCGCTAACCATCCCCGCGATGAAACGGGTCGGGTATCCACCACACTTTGCAGGGGCGGTTGAAGCAACCGCATCAACGGGCGGGCAAATAACCCCGCCTATCCTTGGGGCTGCAGCTTTTATTATGGTCGAATATCTGGAAATACCACTCCGCGATATTCTCGCCGCGGCTCTCTTCCCTGCCCTGTTACATTACTTCGGTATATTTATCATGGTTCACCTCGAAGCCAAAAAGCTTGGCCTTAAAGGTTTATCCAAAGATGAACTGCCCAAAGCTGTCTTGGTTTTGAAACAGCACTGGCTATCAATTATACCTCTCGCGATCCTCGTCTATCTTATATTGAGTGGGAAAACCCCCGATTTTGCGGCCGTTTACGGAATCATTGCCTGCGTTGTTGTCGGCTTTTTAAATCCCGTCAACCGTCTTAACTTACAAGATTTGTGGAACGCACTTTCTCTTGGTGCGAAAAACACCTTGGCTGTTGGTGCCGCCGCGGCCTGTGTCGGCATAATCGTCGGTGTTGTCACCTTAACGGGCGTTGGCTTTCGCTTGGGCTATGTCGTTATACAAACGGCTACAGATCTTGGTAATCTTGTTGGCAACATATGGCCCTTGTCTTATTTTGCCATTGAACAATGGGCATTGTTTTTTACGCTTATTCTTATCGCGCTATCCTGTATTATTATGGGCGCGGGCATCCCCACCACAGCCACCTACATTATTCTGGTTGCGGTCGCAGCCCCCGCCCTTGCGCAGCTCCAGATACAGCCCTTGGTTTCCCACTTCTTTGTCTTTTATTACGGGGTACTCGCAGACATTACGCCGCCCGTTGCGCTCGCGGCCTATGCGGCAGCGGGAATAGCCGGGTCCAATCCCTTTCAAACTGGAAACACCGCTTTTAGATTAGGCATTGCAAAAGCACTGGTTCCGTTCATTTTTGTTTATTCCCCTGCCCTGTTGCTTGTCGCAGACGGATTTACCTGGACCGCATTTACGATCACACTTGCGGGTGCGATGATGGGAATTAGTTTGATCGGGATGTCCTTTGCCGGTTATTTTCTTGCCCCTCTCAGCACATTACAACGCTGGTGGATCGGCTTAGTTTCCCTGCTATTCATTGCACCAGGGTTAGAGACAATGGGCATTGGCATTTTACTTTTCGCCCCCATTCTTCTGGCACAATTAAAACAACGTAAAAGTCCGATGCCTGAAACCAATTAGCGGTCTAGGTCAGATATAAGGCCCGAAAAAGACGAGACAAACTCGGAAGACTGAATCTTAATCTGCTGAAGAGCGCATCTTCTTTACTGTAGATGCCAAAATTTCGACGGCCTCATCAACTTCTTCTTCTGTTGTGAAACGGCCGAACCCTATGCGTAACGAGGCCAGCGCCTCGTCATCACTGTGCCCAAGCGCTTTGAGAACATAGGACGGATCAAGATCAGCAGATGTACAGGCTGATCCCATTGACAGGGCCAACTTGGGTGCAGCCTTCATAAGGTCGGCCCCTGATATACCCTTGAAGGTTACATTAAGATTGCCCGGAATACGCTGATCTTCATCACCATTAAAGCGTAAGCCATCTACCTTGCTCTCAAGAGCATTCTTAAACCGCAGACTCAACGAAGACAGGCGGTCATATTCCGTAAACAAAGCTTCGTTCGCATATTGAGCTGCAGCCCCCAACCCCACACAAAGCGGAGTTGCCAATGTGCCGGAACGAAAGCCACGTTCTTGCCCGCCACCATCCATCAAGGGCTCTAAGCGGACACGCGGACGCCTGCGCACATAAAGCGCCCCGATACCTTTGGGGCCATAAATTTTATGACCGGAGATGCTCATCAGATCAATTTGCATCCGGTTTACATCCAGTGGAATTTTACCAATTGCCTGTGCAGCATCGCTGTGGAACTTCGCGCCAACCTCTTTGCAGATGTCACCAATCCGGGTGAGATTTTGAATAACACCAATCTCGTTATTTACCGCCATCAGCGAAACAAGAGCCGTTTTTTCAGAGACGGTATCTTCCAACTGGTCCAGATCAATCAGACCGCCAGCATCAACAGATAGCCTCACCACATCAAAGCCTTCGCGTTCCAACCGGGCCACAGATTCCAGAACACACTTATGTTCGGTTACGGCCGTGACAACCTGATCGCGCGGCGTTCCTTTGGGATTATCCCGAATAAAACGTGCCGTGCCTTTAATTGCCAAATTATTTGATTCCGTTGCACCAGACGTAAAAACAATTTCCCGTGGATCAGCGCCAATCGCATCTGCAATCTGCTCTCTGGCTTTATCAACGACCTCTTCGGCTTCCCAGCCATAGACGTGATCGACAGAATGCGGATTGCCAAAGCTCTCGGTGAAATAGGGCATCATGTCCGTCACAACCCTTGGGTCAGTCGGGGTTGTAGCCTGATAATCAAGATAAATAGGCTTTTCAGATCGGTTGGCTTTTAACTGTGGCATTTGTTTCTGGCTAAGGTTCTCTGGTTATTGGTATCAACATCATAAGACAAAGCAGCGGTTTACTATATCTTTAATCGGGCTGTCTTCTTAATCGGGGACCATTAATCAGGGCGCTCCCCTTTGCGTTTGAACAGCGCAATCCAGGCATCCGCGAACTGGTCCAGATCAGTATCAGCGCTGGCCCACCCCGTAGAAATACGGATCGCTTCACCAGACGTTTTCTCATCTGCCCCCATAGCCTTTAGCACATGAGACGTCTGAACCTTGCCCGAAGAACAAGCGGAACCGGACGAAACAGCATAGCCTTCCAAATCCAGAACCATGAGCTGGGTATCCGACGGAACGCCCGGCATGGTTATGGTCGTCGTATTTGGCACGCGATCTACCTCTGCCCCAAACACACGCGCAGCCGGGGCCGCCGCCAACATTTTGCGTTCCATTTCATCCCGAAGATATGACTTTTCCTGAATTTCGACCAAACCTTCACGAGATAGTTTGGCCGCAACCCCAAAACCCGCGATACCCGGCACATTTTCCGTACCGCCCCGGCGGCGACGTTCTTGCCCACCGCCAAGTTGCTGAGATTTAATCTCTAGCCCCTTGCCAAGAATAAGGGCACCGACGCCTTGTGGTCCCCCCATCTTGTGCGAGGAGATCGTTGTAAAGTCGATATTCAGTTCTTCACAGTTGATATCTGTCTTTCCCGCCGCCTGTACAGCATCACAATGAACCAATGCACCTTTTGAATGCGCAAGAGATACGATCTCTTTCACGGGTTGCAAAACACCGGTTTCATTGTTCGCCATCATCACAGAAACCAACGTATTTTCAGGATCAACAGCCAATAATTCTTCAAGTGCTTTCAAATCAATTCGACCATGCTGATCTACGGGAACTCTGATCGCACCTTCATGGACCTGCAAAACGGAATCGTGTTCGATGGAAGAAATCAAAACGCGGGATCTTTCCGCCCCGCGTAATGCCAGGTTATTGGCTTCCGTACCACCGGACGTAAAAACAATCCGGGCAGGTTTTGTGCCCATTAGGGATGCAATTTCCGCACGGGCGTCTTCGACCAATCGACGCGCAGATCGACCATAGGCATGAATAGATGACGGATTGCCCGTTTGCTTCATCGCCGCTGTCACAGCATCAATGGCTTCGGGGCGAACAGGTGCGGTTGCATTATAATCCAGATAAATCGGGCTGATCATAAAGAGACATCACATTCTTAAACAAATAAACAGGGCTTAAACAAATAAACAGAGCTTAAGCAAATAAACAAAGCTTTAATAAGCCCATATGGTTTTGGTTAGGGATTTTGGCCTGACAGTATGCCTTTGACACAAAAGACTCGTATCTTTTAACTAAGCTCGCTTATTGGGCTGCGACACCGTCATTGGGATCAAACGTCATAAACATATCTGCCCCGGGATCAATCCGTCTCTCAATCACATCAGCTATCGACACACCATGAAGGTAACGATAGATATGATTGGAAAGGCCTTGCCACAAATCATGCGTAACACATCTGCTTTTATCGCTGCGGCACCCATCGGGAGACATTGGATTACAGGTCGTTGCCCTTATCGGTTCTTCAACTGCTTTGAAAATTTCGGCAATATCGGTATCTTTTGCATCCTTAGCCATGCGATAGCCGCCGCCGGGACCACGTATAGACATAACAAGCTTTTCGCGCCTAAGTTTTGCGAATAGCTGTTCAAGATAAGAAAGCGAGATTTCCTGTCTGTCCGCAATCTCTGCAAGGGACACCGGGCGCTCATTGGCATAAAGAGCCAGATCAACCATCGCCATCACGGCATAACGACCTTTTGTGCTCAGTTTCACGGCCTTACTCTCCTACCATTATGGATAGTTTTCTTCCGAAACTATCCCGTCACTTTTGGTCAATAGCTTTTTGGTAGCGCATTATCCCGACGTTACCCAGCGGGGAAGACTACCATTATTTTACGAAGAGGTTTTATCCCCAACGTCATCTTTCTTGTCATTCTCTGCCGTTTTTGTCAGTAGATTTTTTTGATAATCGTCCTGACCTTCCAAGGTATTCAATCGACTTCTCAACGACTGGACCTCGTTCAATAGCCCTTCCAGCGTCTTTGCCACCGGATCGGGGACATCCCACGTTGGGGTACCATAGGCAACAAAGGGCTGATCTTCCACAACAGGGAACGTTGGTGTCGAAGGTCTGTCTTCTTTTGTATTCACGACCTTACCCGGAATGCCAACAACTGTCGCGCAATTGGGAACATCTTTGGTCACAACAGCATTGGCACCGATACGTGCGCATTTAGAGACTGTAATCGGCCCCAATACCTGTGCGCCTGATCCAACGATCACACCACATTCCAATGTCGGATGCCTTTTTGTGCCCCGCTGACTGTTAGAATCGACACTAGGGGCAACACCACCCAAAGTCACGCCATGATAAAGCGTCACATTGTCGCCAATGATAGAGGTTTCCCCAATAACCACACCCATGCCATGATCAATAAAGAAGCCTTTGCCAATTGTCGCGCCGGGATGAATTTCAATTCCCGTCATCACTCTTCCGATATGGGACAGACAACGCGCCAACAAGCGCCAATTACTGCGCCAGAGCTTGTTCGACAGGCGATGGAGCGTAACGGCCTGAAAGCCGGGATAGCACAAAACCACTTCCATACGCGATCGCGCAGCGGGATCGCGAGACATGGTTGCGTCAATTTCGGCCTTAATTCTGTCGAACATTGGTTCGTTTCCTTGTGAACCTTTTTACTTTAATTGAAAAAGGTATTTGGCTCAGGGCAAGCACTGGCTTATATACAATGCATTGAAAACACATTGCACATTGTCTGCGATATAATTATCAAGATCGTCAGGGTCAAGTGTAACTATCGTGTTTAGTCAGTCCATCTTGGCTTACAAGCTTATGTTTTGGTCAGTCTAAACAGGTGCTCGGCTGAAATAAAGCCTCGAAATTCGACGAAGGGGAACTGTGACTGCATGCCTGATATTATTTTGAACGGTCCGGAAGGACGTCTCGAAGGACGCTATTTTCACAATCCAACACCAAACGCGCCCATTGCCTTGATGCTTCACCCGCATCCACAGCACGGCGGTACAATGAACAATAAAATCGTTTACACGATGTTCAATTCATTCAAGGCACAGGGCTTTTCCGTTCTGCGCTTTAACTTCCGTGGCGTTGGTCGTTCACAGGGAACTTTCGACGAAGGCGAAGGCGAACTGTCTGATGCAGCATCCGCACTAGACTGGTTGCAGTCTGTCAATGCCAATTCAAGCCAGTGCTGGGTATCCGGTTTCTCTTTTGGTGCCTGGATTAGCATGCAACTTTTGATGCGTCGCCCGGAAATTGATGGCTTTATCTCTATCGCCCCACCCGCCAACATGTTCGATTTCAGCTTTCTGGCGCCTTGCCCGTCATCTGGTCTGATTGTTCAGGGCGAACGCGATGACGTCGTCCCTGAATCTGCAACATCGAAACTGGTTGATAAACTAAACGCACAAAAAGGTATCGCTATAGATTACCGCGTTGAGCCAACCGCCGGACACTATTTCGAAAACGAAATGGAAATCATCGACAGCCA
>NZ_CAKZMP010000440.1 GCF_937128705.1 uncultured Kiloniella sp.
GCTCATCACATCCTGGGGCTGGAGCAGGTCCCAAGGGTTTGGCTGTTCGCCAATTAAAGTGGTACGTGAGCTGGGTTTAGAACGTCGTGAGACAGTTCGGTCCCTATCTGCCGTGGGTGTTCGAGACTTGAGAGGATCTGTCCCTAGTACGAGAGGACCGGGATGGACATACCTCTGGTGTACCGGTTGTTCCGCCAGGAGCACCGCCGGGTAGCTATGTATGGAATGGATAACCGCTGAAAGCATCTAAGCGGGAAACCAGCCTCAAAACAAGGTCTCGCTTGAGAGCCGTGGAAGACCACCACGTTGATAGGCTAGGTGTGGAAGTGCGGTAACGCATGAAGCTAACTAGTACTAATCGCTCGATTGGCTTGATCGAACACTCTATCACCGCAGTGATAAATTAATGATACACTCGTGTATCAAGACTAAAATAAGTAACGGTCTGTTCAGACCAAATTCATACAACTCTGTGTTTTAATGACCTGGTGACTATAGCGAGAGTCCCAACACCCGATCCCATCCCGAACTCGGCCGTGAAAACTCTCAGCGCCAATGGTACTGCATCTTAAGGTGTGGGAGAGTAGGTCGTTGCCAGGTCTTTTAAACACAGAGCAACTTTGTCATAACAATACTAGGCCCTAACGGGCCTTTTATTGTTTTATACTTATTCGTTCTCAGCTAAGCTTCGAACATATGCGTCGCCCTCCGGCCTCGCTATCCTCGCTACGCTGCGGACGGACAGTCGTCCTTGCCTCTCTTACGTTCGGTAAGTGAGTTCTAATACAGAAACAAGCGTGCGACTAATATTACCCTAACGCGGGGTGGAGCAGCCCGGTAGCTCGTCAGGCTCATAACCTGAAGGTCGTAGGTTCAAATCCTACCCCCGCAACCAAACTGATCTAAACAAGATCAAACATATCAAAGGCTTACCAGTTAATCTGGTGAGCCTTTTTTATTTTACCCCTGACCATTCCTGAACCATCTGCTACCAAAGTGCTACCAAACTAAAAACTTGCCAGCACAACCGTAAATATGTCAATCTACCGATATACCGTTTAAATACCGATAAACGGTATATAAGGGATGGGGATTCTATTTATGAGTGAGGCGAATAAAAAGCGCCTTTCCAAACGTTTCATTGACGGATTGGAACCAGACAAAAAACCATACAATGTATGGGATACTGATGTTCGCGGTTTTCACGTCCGCGTAATGCCTTCTGGCCGTAAAACTTACACTCTTTATTACCGTGACCTAAATGGAAAACAGCACAAGCCCAGAATTGGCATTCATGGTGATATCACCATTGAAGAAGCCAGAGAAATTGCAGGGGATTGGCGGTACTCTATTAGCAAGGGTGAAACACCCGGCGTTAAAACTATCGCACTCAAAATATCAGGTTCATCTTGGTCAAAGATATTAGGTGTCGATCATCAAGAAACCTGTAGAGACGAAATAGATCAAAAATATGAAGCCATCAGAAGTGGTCGAAAGCCAGAGGTAGAAGAAGCTTATAGATTAGGGTGTCTTGAATACCCGCCATTGGTTTCAGATCTTTTTAAAGCATACGAACGAAAACACATGCTCGTTCGGCAGAAACTGAGTACCAGAAAGAACAACTACACTATTTGGAACAAGCATATCCTTCCAAGGTTTGAGTATTTTAAAGTTGTAGATATTAGCCATGAAGATATGGAGAAAATGCACCTTGAAATGGACGATAAACCAACAAATGCGAACAGGGTATTAGAGGTTTGTAAAAAGGCGTTTCATTTATCACAGCGTTGGGGCTGGCGTGACAGGGGCGACGATCCAACTGAATTCATAAAGGCCTATCCGGAACGGAAAAGAAAACGATATCTAGCTGAGTCAGAAGCTCAACGGTTGGGCAGCCAGCTTATTAACTTTGAAGAATATGGTGGCCGTCACAAAGATTTCTCAAGATTAATTCGATTACTTATTTTAACTGGCGCACGTTTATCAGAGATAATGCATTCAGAATTATTATGGGTAAGTGATAACAGGTTCATTCTTGATTTGCCCGATAGTAAGACAGGGGAAAAAGAACTGATGTTGCCAGCAGCAGCAATGGAAATCATTCGCGAAATTAGAAATGATCCAACGCACAAGAGTAAATATATAATACCTGGTGATGCCAGTAAGAGAAGGGTGGGGGGGATGTCTCGTACAGAAGATATCCCTATGTCCTATCCCTATGATTTGTGGCAGGATCTACTTGAAGGGGCCGAGATAACAAATCTACATATACATGACCTGCGCCATTCGTTTGCCTCGATCGCTCTTAATGTGACTGGCAACCTTCCTATGGTAGGTGAAATGCTTGGTCATGCCGATACAAAAACAACAGCTAGATACGCCCATCTAATGGACGATCCTAAACGTAAGGCCGTGGATGCAAGTGCTGAGACTGTAAATCTATGGCTTTCAGGGAAAGTTGTTAGCTTGGCCGATGCCAGAAAGAAGAAAAGCGGTTAAGCCTTACAGTTCTAATTCATCATTAAAGAACCGATAAAACAAACCGTGGTTACCAACATGTTTATAACTGGTGTGGTGGTCGCCACCACCCTTTAATTCTAGATAGTATTT
Source organism: uncultured Kiloniella sp. (assembly GCF_937128705.1). Taxonomy (GTDB): domain Bacteria; phylum Pseudomonadota; class Alphaproteobacteria; order Kiloniellales; family Kiloniellaceae; genus Kiloniella. The sequence goes on from NZ_CAKZMP010000440.1 coordinate 2,611, forward strand.
TTCCTTTAACCGTTGCTGCATAAGAGGGTCATCAAGAAAAATCTCTTTGTAGTTAGCTTTAGTGATTTCCTGTTGTGATGGCAATAAACCGTCTTGTCCAAGGATTTTTTCTTTTCTGAAAAGACCAGGTGAACAATAGCCGGCAAGCTTGTCCAATACCTTATCACCCTTAACACAAACATTCAGAATTTTAACTGATGGCGGCAGGTTTTTAATAATTGGATAGGCTATTTCTACTCGCTCTGCGGCATTGATTAAGCAGATTCTACGAAAGGATTTTGGTGATAGGCGAGCTGCTTGCAAAACAACTCTGGAGCCAAGGCTATGGGCAAAGACATCAACGGGGCCAGAACGAGCGGCAATTCTCACTACAAAGGCAAGAAAATCAACTGCCGTTTTCGGTGCCAAGTCTTGATAGGCATATGAATAGGTGTGCAGCCGCCCAGCCCGCCAAGCTTTCTTAATATCGGGCCAATTGCCCTGAACTGCTGAGTACCAGTTAAAAGGCTTCGTTGTGTATGGCTCCAGTGCCTTTGCAAAATCGCATTGCTGTGCTGTTGGGTGGTCATCTGGATTAGGAGAATACGGGTTTGTGTTAAAGCCATGGACGGTAAGTATCATAATCCGGCTCCTGACATAACTTTCAGGAGCCCATTAACAACTTTTGGTACAGCTTCACCGTATTCTTCTGTTAGAACCTTTTCGACTTCGGCACGTATCGCCTGACCTTCAAACGCTTTAACGCCTGTAGCTTTATAGCTTGCCTTTCCTTTTGATACGTCAAGATCAAACTCAACGGTGTCACTTTCCCGTGCTGAAATGATTTCAATGGTTGTCCCGTCTGCATTGGAATATCTCCCAACTGTCTGACCGTTGTAAGTCTGGTTACTGGTTCCAGCACACCCTGATAGGATTACGAGCATGATAATTGTCGGTACGATTAGCGGTTTCATACTTCAACTTCCGTTAATTACATCGATTGAGAAGCCAGCCGTAGACATACTTTTCATCTTTTTCGCGTGACTGGCTGAGAGAAATGTATTTCGCACCCTGCAAGCAATTACATGCCCGGGTGATGACTTTGCCACCTTCATTGCCGCGGTGACTGAGGAACGCCTTCAAAGCATTAAGGGTCTGATTACCAATGCCACCATCAACTTTGATGTCTGGGTATAGTTTCTGGCGGTTGTTCAAAGCGTTTAGACTGGCTTGCAGAAATTTTGCAGCTGCACTACCACCCATGTTTGTGGCTGTGTCAGCTACTTCTTCGGCCAGTGGGAAATGAATGATTGAAATTTGGTCTAGCTTTAAATGAGTCCACACCAAGCTTTCGTAGATTTCGAAGGCTTTTGCCCGGGGCATTTTCCACATCGGACCTTTGTAGCCATAATGTCTGGCGACAGCCTCTGTAATACCCCATTTAGTTTTTCGTCCAGAATCATCAGGGTCGTTTGTGTATGCCTCGCCTTCTCGATCGATGATGTTATTAATAGTTTTCGTTTTGAGATCAGGCATGTCGGTTTCCGGTAATAATATTCATAAAATACCGATATACCATATAACGGTAAATTTACCGATTCAAAATTATAGAAAACCATTTATTGTTTTTTGACATGTACTCCCATTTATAGCCTTCAAATTGTGGGTCTGTTGCAGGGGCTACTTTAGATTTAGTATTGTCAAAGATATGGGTTTCGGTTTTGCTGTGGAATGCTGCAACCATATGGCTTTGACCTTTGGTGGTTTTGCATATCACAAGTGCTATTTCTTTAGACTTCGCGCCATGTAATTTTAGCTGTTTGAGTATTTCAATTGAGAAGTCGTCGCAGTCTCCAACAAGAACTTGCCCCTTACCAAGGGTTTTATTTTCGTACCTGCCATTGCCCCAGATGTCTTGCCCTGGTTCATCCCTTTCATAACGGAATCTGCTTTTGACGTGGAGGAAAATATCACCAATATGATTGGTTGGGTCATCATTATTAAGCCAAGGTTCTCTATCAATTAAATCATGTGATTGGGGCGGGGTTGGTATAGAGAAAAAAGGTTTAAACATTGTTCTTTAAATTTTTCATAGAAGATGTGAGCCAGATAAAATTTCTGTCTTCCGTGTTGCAGTAATTAATTCGTTGTTGACTAAAATTTCAACACCAGAAATAACATCAGCACTTGAAAGATCAATTTCTCCTGAAACCTCAAGCCTCGAAAACATAAGGTTTAGTGCAGGATTTCCTGATCTAGCTGCAAGTATTGTAAGTTGCTCAGTTTCTGTAAATAAATCAAAAAACTGTAATGGGGTTATGACTGGTGCTTCATAAGGATTATTTCCCCAAGATCCTCCTTCCCATAACTGCCGTGCATCGTCAGGTGGATATTGAACCTCAACCGCTCCCTCTGGTGGCTCAACTCCAGCAAAACCACCCAGATAAACACCATTGTTATCAACATAATATTTTGTATTTACGCCCATGCTTTAACAACAATCCTCCAGTATGAGTTAGTAATGTTATTTGTCGACCCAGTAGTCTCTACTGGAATATTGAAAGATGAAGATTTACTACCAATAATTACAACAATATTAGTTGCGCTGGGGACAACAGCACACCCTCTACTATGGCTACTGGCGCCCGTTCCTATGGCCCACAACGACGGGTCAACTTCATCACCAACACTATAGCCAAACTCTGGTGTTTTACATTTAAGCACAACTTTATAGAGCTCGGGTTGTGTTGGTAAATCATGGGCTAAAGTTAGTTTTCCTCCCGACGTAATTATCTGCTCTTCGCTCTTAAATTGTTTTGTGAAAACTGGCGTAGGAGGAATTTGACCACGAATAGTATTGAATTCTTGGGCGATCCTTTGGGCCAGAGATATTATTTTAAGATCAAGAGCCATGATATCAAGTCAGCCCACCTTCGAAGTCAGAGACAAAATTCCTAGATGTATTGCCAACATCGGCGGCTGATACAGCACTGATATTTGTACGGGCATTTGTTTTTTGAAGATCCGACAAACCTTGCGATGCAGTATCGGTCCTAACCCTCTCTGATAATGATGTTAAGATTCCAGAAAGGTCTCCATCGTTACTTGTGATGGCGTCTGACAGTTCTTTCAACGTGTCCATTGCGCCATCAGCACCGTTGACCAATCCTGTTACAGCGGCGGACACGGCATTTGTTATTTCCGAATTTACCTTTGAACTTGACCACACATCAGATGTATTAGTAGCAAGATCGTTAACATCAGCACCTCCTGTGCTGGCTGCTGAAATAGCAATAGTCTTCACTTCATTCAACGCTGCAACAATGGATGCTTTATCTGTCGTTGTGAGCGATGCTAGAGATCCTCTTTCTGTTCGTATCAAGTTAATTTCAGTCGCTACTCGTAATAGCGCGTCACGAATTCCTGTTTCTAAGCTCATGGCAGGGTTCCTTGCGAAAGAATATTTTCAAAATAAAGAGTTAAATTTAAAGACTGATCGCCTACTTTCTCTCCAAGGCGATCTTCAGTTTTAGCACTAGAATAAACAGAGTCAGTGCTAGGAGTAACGTC
>NZ_CAKZMP010000441.1 GCF_937128705.1 uncultured Kiloniella sp.
GACATTGTTCAGAAAATCTGACAAGGTCATGGTGACAACAATCAAGACTGTCAATATACCCCAATGTGGCCAACCTGCGGTTTGAGCAACGATCAATTCTGCGATAAGTTTGGTGCCGCCAGAATTCTCCAAAGCAATGCCAAGTGGAATAAGCGAGGCAAGAAGAACAATCACTTTCCACTCGATGCTTTCATAAACTTCTCGTCCAGAGACAATACCCAGTGCAGCAAAGGCTATAACACAGCCAGCCAGTGCGACGGGAAGATAGACCAAGCCCGCGACCGAAAGGGCTATCGCGCCGAGAAAAAGGCCGATTGCCATAGAGGCTTTTTTCCGTTGAATTACTGAATGTTGTTTTTCTGCAAGGGGTAGAACGCCAAGCCATGTGGTAACCTCTGACAGTCGGTCTTCCGGTCCGAGTAAAAGCAGCATGTCTCCACTTTGGATGGTTAACTTTCTCACACGTTCTCTAAATCGTTTTCCTTGCCTTGAAACGCCCAATAGAGTCACTCCATGACGCGATAGAAGTTTTAAGCTATTGCTCGACTTTCCTTCTACTCTGGCGCCGTCCGGCACGATAACTTCGGTTAGTTTTAAAGATGAGCTTGTTAAACCTACTTCATGTTTATCTTTACCTGCAAAATCGAGTTGTGCGACACCTAGAAATGATTCGATAGACTTTGGATCCCCTTCAAGAACCAAATGATCATCTTTTCGGATTTCTTCATAGCGCGCAAAACCGGGTAAGCGTCGGCCTCTTCGAACCAGTCCAAGAACGGTTATGTCATGTTCACCTGCAAGAGAATAAAGGTCCCTGACGAGCGAACCTATCGATTTTGATTCTTCAGGGACTTGAGCCTCGGCAACAAAAAGGTCCGTATCTTCGGCACTGTGAATACTTCCTGGGCGATCACGGTTTGGAATTAAGCGCCAGCCAATCAAGGCGACAAAAATAATACCGGCGACTGCAACACATAGTCCAACAGGAGCAAAATCGAACATGCTAAAGCTTTCGCCAAGAACACGTTCTCTGTATTGAGCGATGACTATATTGGGCGGAGTTCCTATTAAAGTGATCATGCCTCCTAGAATAGTGGCAAATGATAAGGGCATGAGGCTAAGTGCTGCCGCTCGCTTTGCCTTCTCAGCGGCCTCAAGATCCAATGACATCAAGAGTGCGAGGGCGGCAACATTATTAATGATGGCCGATAACGCGGCGCCAACCACTGACATGATCCCGATATGAAAAGGTAGTGGGCGATTTGATGACAGTACGATACCTGAAATCAGTTCGACCGCTCCTGAGTTGATTAACCCCCGAGAGACAATCAACACAAGGGCAATGATCACAACAGCAGGATGTCCAAACCCTGAAAAAGCTTCATCCGGTGTTACGAACCCAGCGATGACAGCAATAACAAGCGCCCCAAAGGCCACAAGGTCATATCTGATCTTCCCCCAAATCAAGAGAATGAATACCGACCCAAAAAGCGCGAAAAGAAAACTTTGTTCTGTTGTCATAGAGCTTTGGTTTTATTTATGGTTTTGTATATGGCGTAACCCCAATAAAAGATAATTGGGGTGCTGAGTTGTAGAGCAATTTCAGGGAGTTCAAGGTAAGAAAGAAGGTTTGCTTGAGCATCTGAAATTTGGCTTCCTAAGTAACTAATGGCCCAAAGCATTGTGGTCCATAATAGTATTTTGTCATCTTGTGCATATAACCGGGGAATATATTGGATCATAATCGCGCCGGGAAGTAGTAACAACATTAAATCATAATAGAAAAGATGAGGGCTTATCAGTAAGCCCCAGCAAAAAGTTACGGCCATTGATAGATCCCATTTGGGGGTGTCTTCGAGCCAAGGGCTTTTCCACCACAGCTTAACCAATAAGATGATTGTTATCGCGGTTAGGATATAGGTACTGATGTCAGTAAGCAGTGGACTTATGTTCTCAAAAAGAAAGACAGAGAAGCCAAAAAAGGAATCGATACCTTGGGTCGGATAGGCTGGACTTCTGAGAAAATCAAGAAGCTTGGGGCTCAGATCCATATAGGCAACCATTTCATTTGGCATGAAGATGAAGCCAATGGCTAAGGATGCAGAAAGGGAAAGCGCGCCGCCTAGAAGAGCATTAATACGCCACTTTAATAACAGTACAAGCGCAACAGCTATTGCTAACTGAGGCTTAAAGGCTAGTAGCCCAAGATAAAATCCAGCTTTAAAATCTTGTCTCCGTCTAAGAGACACATAACAGAGACAATAAAGTGTTAAAATAATTGGCGTTGCTTGACCATATAAAAAGCAAGCTACTGTTGGGTAGAAAAGAAAACACGCAAAAAAAACTTTTGGAAGAGATATACGCTGGAATATAGGTAATTCTGAACGGATTAATTTTACCGAAAGTATTACTAATAGGATGTTCAGAATAGTCCATGTAATATAAGCAGGTATGTAATCCAGCATTGCAAAAGGTGCATAAATTAATGCCGCATAAGGTGGGTTAATAAAGGGGCTGTGACCAAGATAGTCATCTGCTATCAACTCCCGTTGAAACTTGAATTGTTCCGGAAAATACATTTCAGGGGCTAATACATAGGCTTTTTCAAGTATGCCTTGATTGTAAAAGCTTCCTCCAGTGTAAAAAGCAACAAAATCAGCACCTATTGGTATATCAAAGTAGGTTTGTAAATTATGCCCGGCAATAATGCTAATTATATGGAATGAAAACGTTATAACAGCTATCATTGCGCTATAGTTTATTGCTCGTTCTTTAAAGCCTTTTGTCAGGGGGTACTGATAGAACACGATAAATCCGTAAATTATGATGGGCAACTTGTCATAGATATAATGAAACCTGTTAATTAAAGATAAAGTGATCGGCTAATTCATAGGGTATCAGAAAGCAGGTAAAAGAAATGTCCGGTAAATGGGATACACGTTATTTGAAGCTTGCCAGAGAAGTTGCGACTTGGTCAAAAGATCGCTCAACTCAGGTGGGGGCAGTTATTAT
>NZ_CAKZMP010000442.1 GCF_937128705.1 uncultured Kiloniella sp.
CAAAGTCATCCCCCTGTCCCCGACGATAAATCCCTTCACCTTTCCAGAGCCATTCATCAAAAGTAGCCTGAACATCAATCGAGCTTTGGTTAATAATATCGTAGAATGGGACCAGTTTTGGTTGGCCGTTGCCATCAGCACGCGCAACAAATCGCGGTTCACGGCTGGTGCCATAAAAATGAGCCAAGCCCAAATCCCAATCGCCAAGAACAGTTGAATAACGCAGCGCAAAATCCGGATGGAATTCTTCCATATCAGATTCATATTCAGCATTATCAGTGTCTATGGTCATCGAAGACCTAAGCCGTCCTTTACGACCGGGGAAAGTACGTTCCCGAAAATAAGGCATGGCAAAGATATTGAAATCACCCCAGTCATTCTGGATACCCAGATTAACCATGGGCTGACCAAGTTTATCTTCCCCATCAACGTCTTCAACCGCATCCGTTTGATTGATAATATCGACCAGATGACGGGATTCCGTGACCCCCCAAAAAACCTTATCGGCACCGACTTTTAAATCCCAACCATCACCTATATGTTGATATTTCAACTCGCGAATATCACCATGTCTGCGCTCACTGTCCTGTGCATCTAGTCGAAGGAACGGTTTGAAATCAATACGATCATCACCATCATTCCATTCCACCAGGAATTCTGGTTCAAGCGCAATAGATGGATTTAAATGCTGATCCCGTTGCCCACTGTGCAAAGCGGAATCAGGAAACACTCTAAGATCCAAATTCGCGGCACCAGAATATTCCCAGTAAAATTCGCTTTCTTCCTCATCAGCCTGTTCCTGAGCTTGAGCCTGACTGGCTGATACGGCAGAAAGAATTGACGCCCCCAATGCGACGGCCCCGGTTACAATAACCAGGGCTGCCAACTTGACCAGCTTCACTTTTTTAAAAAGTATGAAACGCGATCTCATCTCTGAACTTTCTTATCTCACACGTTTGAGCGTATTTTTGGTAAGCTCACTATCTTCAAGTCCTTTTTGGAACTCAATTTTAGAAAAGACGAGACGTGTCTTTTTACCTGTCTGGTGGTTTTCCATATACATGTCATATGGGCGCCAATACTTATCCAGATGCTGCTTAAAATCAGACGACGTCAGCGTTTTAAGCAACTTACCTTTACGGTCATAGTAATCAATTTTCTGTTGGCGATACTCAGACAGATCATACCATGTGATCATTTTGGTATAGCCAGAATTTTCATAGGTTGGCGTTTGTTCAACGACAGCACATTGAAGTTCACCACACGGTTCGTCGCGCAACCATTTGTAGGTATATTTTTTCAATTCCTGCGCAGATAGATCTTCATACGCAAACTCCGATCCCAAGAACGGCCCAGATTTGTTTTTGGAAGAAATACGTTTCACACGTTTAACAGCTGGCAAGTACATCCATTGATCATCCGGATCAAAGATCTTTGCAAAACTGAGGAAAGCAGTACCTTTAACATCCCGAGGCTTATCAAAAATCGTCAGACTTTTATCACCAACGTCATTGCCGGGTACTTCCAGCGTTTTTTGACGCATTTCACGGATAGACTTGTCACCATGGCGGTTTTCCAACTGCATTTCCATGTGGGATTCAGTATCACCAAATCCCCAATCGCGACGGTCCCACTCTTCGGCAATCTCTGTTCCCTTTGCAATATCTGCCGCTTCATCAGCCAGTGCAGCGCCCGAAAGCGCTGTACCAGAAGAAAAAGCCACAAGAGAAAGCGAGAAAACAGTCGATAGTAATTTTTTACTCATAATAAAAACTCCAACTTCTTATTCAGCAGGCGCAGCAGGTGCTGTGCTTGCGGCTGTTGCCTTTTCGCCGTCAAACAGCATCAATAATGGTGGCAGCAGAAGGAAATCAATGAACAGCGCGAGGGCAATTGTTATGGCTGTCAACAAGCCCATATCTGCATTCACAGAAAATGTTGACAGAGACAGGATTGCAAATCCAGCAACCAACACAGCCGTTGTAATCCAAAGCGCACTACCAACTGTTCTGAAACCATAACGAACAGCATCCGCCGAGGATTCCCCCCGTTCTGTCCGTGCTCGATTATACTTACTGAGGAAGTGAACTGTCGCATCCACAATCAAACCAAGCGATGTCGCCGCAATCACAGACACAGCCAATCCGACCTGACCAACAAACAGACCCCAAACACCAAAGGCCATGATGGCAGGAACCATATTCGGGATCAGACTGATTAGACCCAGTTTCAAACTGCGCAAGGCAAAAACCAATGACAGTGAAATCAAGACGAAGGCTAGCGCTGTACCGCTCAGCATGGATTTGATGTTACGATCAGCAAGGTGAGCAAACATTACCGCAGCACCTGACCCATCAGCTTCCATATAACCCGGGGCATTATTCTGCAGCCACTGTGTTGATTCCAAAGCGATCGCGCGCATGTCATTGGACGAGACATTATCCAGAGTGACGGTCATACGAGACGCCGACTTGTCAATATTGATCTGACTATTAAGATCCAGACCGTATGGCAAAGACATTTCGTACAACAACAAATACTGGGCTGCCAAATCACGCTCTTCCGGCAGTTTGTACCAAGTATCATCATCCCCGTGCATGGATTTATTCAATCGCTTCAGAATATCAGTGATTGAATTCACATGAACAACCTCTGGCTTGGCACGTAACCAATTTGCGAAGTCTTCCAGATGTGCCAGATAAACCGGGCTGGAAACGCCACCTGACTCTTCTGCATTGATCGAAAATTCAACCTGATAAACCCCGGTCAGGTTATCGCGGGTAAAGTCACTATCAACACGGAAAGGAACAGTGGTATCGAAGTATTCGATGAAACGGTCATCAAGCTCGATCTTTGAAATGAAAGAGGATGTTCCGACAACGATCAGCCCCATACCGAACAGAAGTTTGGTTCTGTGACCGATAACAAATTCGCCCAGACGTTCCATCACAGATGACTTGCCAGTCACCACAGGTTTAACCCGAACAGGCATCACCGCAATGAACGCTGGCAAGAAAGCGATAGAGATTAACCATGCCGCGATAACACCAACCGCCGCTATATTCCCAAGATCATGAAACGGTGGTGCTTCTGAGAAATTCAAGCTCAAGAAACCGATAACCGTTGTCAAAGACGTCAGGAACACAGGCTGCATGTTTACACGCAAACTTTCAACGATCGCGTCCCGCTTTTCTTTACCGTGTCGCATTTCATGGAACATTGTCACCAGAATATGGACACAGTCAGCAATCGCAATTGTCAGAATAATTGTTGGTGCCATGGCTGATGGCGGTGTCATTTTAATACCGGCATATCCCGCAGCACCCATCGCGACCATCGTCGAGAAGATCGTTACCAGCAGTGTTCCCAGAGTACCCGTAAAAGAACGTAAGAAAGCAACCAGGAAGATAATGATCACAAGGAACATCAAAGGCGTCAACGTGCTCATATCTGCCATGGACGCTGCCGGGAATGCATTACTTAACGGTGCAAGGCCCGTGATAGCCACTTCTAATTCAGGATTAGACGCCTCTATATTCGCAGCCATGTTTTCCGCGTACTTGACCGCTTCATCAAGTGCCACGGCATCATCCGGGGGCAACTGCAAGGTAATTTGCACGCCCGTCGTTGTGCTGTCTTCGGAAATAATACGCTTTGCCAAAGCAGGTTCGCTCAAGGCAATTTGTTCAATCCGATCCAAACCTGCCTGGCTAAGTCCACCCGTTTCTTCAACCAAATCAGCAACGGTCAGGTCATCCTCGACGGCTTCTGTATGTTGAAAATTGGTAATGGAATCCACACGTATAGAATAAGGAATTTGCCAGGATTCTTCGGTTAAATCCTGAACGACTTCCAACCATTGTGGTGTAAAGACTTTGCCGTTATTTGGCTTGAGGACAAAAAGAATATTATCTGTTTTTGTATAAACATCCTGCAAACTTTCGAATGCATTCAATTGGGGGTTATCGTCGCCGAAAAAGACGCGGTAATCACTTGTAAAGGAAAGAAAACGTCCACCCGATGCAACACCTAGTGTCGCTAGAATTGTGATCAGGAGGACGAGCCAGCGCCAGCGGATTATGCCTTTTGCATAATTGACTGACAGGCGGTCCATGAAATTGCTCATTTGCCAAGCTCCGAATAGATATTGTTTCCTTCAGCGCCTGTCATGGTCTTGTAATCCTAAACCGTAAAATAACATCCAAAAACCACATTCATTTTACTGAATCCAAAATAAATCCAATAAAAAAGCAGCTTTGCTTTGGAAATCTTACGTTCTTACGGTATTACCTTACTTGAAACATGGGTATCACTGAAGTAAACTAGTCGGTGTAGTTTACTTATTTATAATTCAATGTAAACTACACGGTGTAGTTTATTTGGAGTCTGATTTGACAAAAGATAATTGTATCCTAGGCGGATTGGGGCGTAGAGCCTCTAAAAAAGAAATAAAAATGGATCAAGACTCGGTTCAAAAACCATCAGTTTGGGACCGCGATCAATGCCTTTTTGCTTCTTTAGGTCAAAAATTAACCCGCTCGGAACAGAAAAGAAATGACATCCGAAACGCCGCCAGTGAAATTTTTATCACCCAGGGCTTCGAAGCAGCGAGTATGGATAAAATCGCTGCCCTCGCAGGGGTTTCAAAAAGGACGGTGTACAGCCACTTTGGATCAAAAGAGGAACTCTTTGCCCACATCATCACCAATTTTTGTGACCTGAAGCGTGAAGAACTGGATGTAAAACCAGATCACAATCTTCCTTTGAAAGATTGCCTCATAAAGCTGGGAACCAAATTCCTGCATATGTTGCATTATCACGGCAGCGCTTCGCTTTTCAGAATTCTGATTTCACAAGCAGAAACAGATCCGTCCCATGGCATAGAATTTATGAATACGGGACCAAAAATCTCACGCGAGTTGCTTGCGACTTACTTAGAAGAAAAAATTGCTGCTGGGGAAATTGATGTCGATGACCCGATCGAAGCTGCACAGAGTTTCTATTCTATGCTCTTCGGTGCCCGCTACCTCACTTGCCTTGTCACAGGGTCACCGCCCCCTTCCCCGGAAGAAATTGATGGAATTGTGGAAAGTACGGTAGAACGCTTTATCTATGGGCTGAAGGTAAAGACTTAATATCGCAACAAAACAGGCCGCGCACTGGCGACCTGTTGTTCTTTCAAATTATACAGACGAACCAACCAGCATTACCTGATTATTCCATAAGTTGGTCAATCAATATCAAACGTAATGCCCTGTGCCAGTGGCAATTCCCGTGAATAGTTCACTGTATTCGTCTGACGACGCATATAAGCTTTCCAAGCATCTGAACCACTTTCACGGCCACCGCCGGTTTCTTTCTCGCCGCCAAAAGCACCGCCAATTTCCGCGCCACTTGGGCCGATATTTACATTCGCAATGCCGCAGTCTGATCCAACATCCGAAAGAAATTGTTCAGCCTCGCGTACATCTGTTGTGAAAACACAGGACGAAAGACCTTGTGGAACATCATTCTGCATATCGATTGCCGCATCAAAATCATCATACTTCATCGCATAAAGTATAGGGGCAAAAGTTTCTGTTTTAACCACATCATTCTGTTCCGGCATTTCAACAACGGCCGGGCGTACATAAAAACCATTGGGGAAAGTATCTTCCAGTTCACGTCCCCCACCATGAACAACACCACCGGATTTTTTGGCGGCAGCCAAGGCACCCTGCATGTTATCAAATGATCCCTGATCAACCAATGGACCAACCAAGGTACCTTGCGCCAAAGGATCACCGACATTGACTGTTTCATAGGCAGCAATAACACGGGGAATAAGTTGATCATAAATATCTTTGTGAACGATCAAACGGCGCAGGCTCGTACAACGCTGTCCCGCCGTTCCCACAGCGGAAAACAGAATAGCGCGCACAGCCATATCCAGATCGGCACTAGGTGATACAATCATCGCATTATTACCGCCGAGTTCTAGAATAGAACGACCGAAACGTGCGGCAACTTTTGGCCCAACCTGACGCCCCATAGCCGTACTGCCAGTGGCAGAAACGATTGGAACGTCTTTACTTGCTACAAGAACATCACCCACGTCGCGACCACCAACAATAACATGGTGCAAGTCTTTCGGCGCATCATCACCAAACCGAGCGACAGCGCGTTCAAAAATCTTTTGACAGGCCAAAGCAGTCAAAGGCGTTTTTTCTGATGGTTTCCAAATAACAGAATTTCCACAAACAAGGGCTAGGGCCGTATTCCAAGACCAAACAGCAACCGGGAAGTTAAAGGCGGAAATCACGCCGCACACACCTTCGGGGTGCCAGGTTTCGCGCATATGGTGCCCTGGTCTTTCTGACGCAATTGTCAGGCCATAAAGTTGACGCGAAAGACCCACTGCAAAGTCACAGATATCAATCATCTCTTGAACTTCGCCCAAACCTTCTTCGTAGATTTTCCCACATTCAAGGGTGACCAATCGTCCAAGATCTTCTTTGGATGTCCTCAGTTCTTCACCAAGTAATCGGACCAACTCTCCACGTCTTGGTGCAGGCACCTGTCGCCAAGCTTTGAAAGCTGCTTTAGAGGCAGAAATAACACCATCAACCTTATCGGCGGGGGTTTCCGGGATCATGCCGATTTCAGAACCATCAATCGGTGAGGTAATGCATAAGGTACCACCGGACGTCATTTCCTTTGTTAATCCCAAACGCTCTAGAATATCTGTATAACTCATAACGGTCTCCGGCACATAAATAGCTTTAAAGCTCAATGATAAAATTGTATATTTTCTAAAATATTAAATTAATCATATCCTGTAGTGACGCAATAGAGGAATAATCCTAACCCCATAACAAAAACTCATGAAGTAAGTTGCTACAAGGTCAATTCAGAGATAATTCAGGGGCAATATCACTCTATCTATATGATTTAGTATCAAATATATTTGGGTAAAAATTCTACCCTAGATATAAATATCATTTTTTTAATTAGTTTTTTTGTATAGGTTGTGACAGGATACTTCTTACTTAATTAGCAATTACAAAATCCTCCCTTCCCTTCTTTCCAAACACACAACACAACAGATTTTCTGTAAAACCTTTGCGAGTGTCGACTTGACGATTTCAGGAAAAAAACCCGAGAATTCCACGCCTTTGACGAACGATCCTGACGCGTCCGTTCGTTCGCTCAAGGCGAAAGAAATTGAGCTAAAATACGCAACACCGCTTTTTTACAGTTCAGACAATTCCCCCGACCCCAAACCGCCCAGGGTAGAATGCTATCTGGATCGGGAAAACCACATCAGACACATGGTATATATAGGCGCGTTACATCACGATCAGCTTGTCCGTGAAGTTCTTGAGATTTGGCAAAACATCAACCACTTAGACAAATATAACAATCTAATTGATCTCAGATTTCATAAAGGCGATGTCGGTTGGCACACGGTGAAAGAAATTGGACGACAATGGGACCTCTTTTTCGAAGGAAAAGCGCCGCCCGTTCGCACCGCCTTTATTTCTCGTCATATTGCGTTCAACTTTTTAATTAAAGCAATGCAAGCCCTCGCGCCCGAGCACACCTTTCAAGCTTTTAAAACCAAACAAGAAGCTATGGACTGGCTAGCAAAGGCCACATAGGTTCAAAGTAACCAGACCCTATTCACAGAACTTGCGTTGAAAATCAACCCATCATAACGTTCTTACGCAGACAAACGGGCATCGACATAAAGGGTATCACGGCTGGTCCGTTCCAAGCTAGTTCTCACCCGATAGGTATCATCAATCGCATTTAGCGATAGTACATCGGCTGGCTTACCGTCTGCCAGAACTTCCCCCTCTTTAATAAGAACCAGCCTGTCACAAAACTGGGCGGCCAAATTCAAATCATGAAGCGCCGCAACAACGATCATATGCTTGTCCTGCATAAAGCTGCGGATGGTCGAGAGAATAGAAAGCTGATGATGTAGGTCCAGCGCAGAAGTCGGTTCATCCAAAAGCACCAACCGAGGTTCTCTGACCAGTGTCTGGGCCACAGATACCATTTGGGCCTGACCACCACTTAGCTTTGAAATACCTCGATCAGCAAGATGCGATAGCCCCAAGGCTTGCAGTACTGAAGAAACCTGTTGAAGATCACTGTCTTTCACCCGCCATCCTGTCGTCTGTTTCAAGGCAAGTAACACACATTCGAACACCGTTAAAACAGCGTTACATCCATAAGATTGCGGCATATAAGCCACCACTTTGGACCGCTGTCCCCGGCTAGCGTGCCTTAAATCCCGCCCATCAAGCGTAATTGTTCCACCCGTTGATTTCACAGCCCCGGCGATTGATTTGAACAACGTTGATTTGCCCGATGCATTTGGACCAATAAGGCCAACAAATTCGCCACCGTGAACAGTTGAAACAGAAACATCTTTTAGGATCTGTTTACGACCATAACCGGCACAAAGTTCCGAGATCTCAAGTGTCATGATAACCGTTCCTTTCGGGTGCTGAGAATAAGAGAGATGAAGACAGGAACCCCGATCAGGGCCGTAATAATACCGATCGGATAAATGATCCCCGGAGTAATCATTTTGCTTATGATAGATGTGAGAGAAAGTGTCAGCGCGCCAACAAGGGCAGATAAAGGTATAAAGAAACGTTGATCTTCGCCAACAATCAGGCGCGCAATATGGGGGCCAACCAAACCGACAAAACCCACCGTACCGACAAAGGCAACTGCCGTTGCTGCAAGCAGAGAGATCACGATCAACATTTCAACCCGTAATCGGGCGACATCAATTCCAAGACTGATTGCCGTGTCATCCCCCATACGCAAAGCAGTTAGCTGCCAAGTTCGATAAAAGCTATATGGCAGCGCAAAGCATAACAAAATCGCGCCCAAAGATATCTTTTCCCAACTGGCACGAGATAAAGATCCCATCATCCAAAATACAATCCGGGCAAGCTCATCTTCGGATGCCATGTACTGCATCATCGCAAGCGCGGCATTAAAGGCAAAAAAGATGGCAATCCCGAATAGAATCATCGTCTCGGTCCCCACCCCTTTAATTCGGGTCGCAACCAGAATGAAGATGCAGGTCATCAAAGCAAAAACGAAGGCATTAAAGGTTACCAGTAATGGCCCGAGATTAGGAACAATACTCCACCCGACAACAATCGCTAGGGCAGCACCAAAGGAAGCAGCAGATGACACCCCAAGTGTAAAGGGTTCAGCCAAGGGGTTGTTCAAGACCGTTTGCATCTGTGCACCAGCCAGCGCAAGAATAGCACCGACCAATACCGCGATAATGGCAATCGGCAAACGATAATCCCAGATAATAACCTCTAGCTTGATCCCATGTGCCTGAGGATCCAGTAGCGTTTCAAAAACAACAGAAAGTGGAAAGTTCCCCGGCCCGTTAGCCACGTCAAAGATAAAGCTGGCGAAGAGTAAAAGGGTCACACCCAACAGGATCAAATACCGATGTTTAAGCTGACGGCGATACCCCATCTGAGCAAGCGTAGAGCCTGAATTATTTGGAACGGCGCTAACTTGTCCATCCCCTTCGGGGTGATCCGTACCCACAACCTTATCCGTACTTAAGGACATATCTGATCTTTCTGCGTCACATACTTGGAAATAAAAACGGAATAAGGAGCAGAGAAAAATATCCCCGCCCCAAAAAAAGAAAATGGCCCACGAGAAAAGTGAAAGGGCGTATCACAAATCTCGCGGGCTTCATTTCAGGTGTTACTGTGTTGCAGGTAATGAGCCCCAGAACACACCGCTATAGTCAATCGGGAGAAACTTGTCGTGTAACTCGACAAAGGTCGCTTCCGGATCGAGGTCCGCAAATTTCTCGGGATAAAACCATTTAGCGAATGTTTGTAACGCCACGAAATGATA